>JBBDWZ010000156.1:0-27569 GCA_040902615.1 Gemmatimonadota bacterium
AGTAAAGGTCAAGACCTGATATGGGTTACAAGGACGACTCGGGGTTAGGTACAGGAACAGATTCCTGGGGCTCGGTGCACGGGATTTCAGGAACCGGATTTCGGGAGCTCCCGCTTCTACAGCTCCCGCTCCCGAATACCGGTTCCCGAAAATCCGTAGACCCGAACCCCCGCGCACCCGAAATCCGCACACCCGATTTTTACCGACGCCACCCGATTTTTACCGACGCCAATGCTGAAAGTCCCTCACCGCGGTTTCCCACCTCCCCGCGGTTTACTTGGCCGCCAGCACAGCCCCAACGACCGTTACGCCGGCGCCGCGGGCGATGTCGATGTAATAAATCACGTCCCCGTACAGAATGTCCGGAGCGGCTTTGACGAAAAGGATACGGTCTGGCCGGCGCGCGAAAACCTCACGAAGAAACCCGCCAAGGTCTCCGGGCAATACCTCTCGTTTGTTCACCATCAATCGGCCCGGCTCGATTTCGAGCACGATCTGACCGGTAACGGGCGCCTCCGCGCGGTCACGCGGCAGCTGCAGGTCGAACGCACGCTGCATGTTCATTTGGACGACGATGAAGATCACCAACAGCACCAATAACACGTCGATCATTGGCGTGATGTTGATCTCGGACACTTCGGTGACGCCGGTGCTCCGCGTCGACATGCTCATCGTGCCGCCTCCGCTGTGAGTTTGCCAGGGCTTTACCGTCACGATTGGTTGCGTGTTCCGCCTTCATCAGCGGCAGGCAAACAAAAAGGGTCCGCCGAATGTCATCGGCGAACCCCTTCGGTTCCACGAGCGGAATTGTCTACGGCGTCGAGCTCACCGGCGCCAGCGTAGGCGTGAGAACCGCACCCACTACTGCAACACCAGCCGCGCGGGCAATGTCGATGTAGTTGATGACATCACCATACGGCACATCAGGTGAAGCTTTGATGAAGATCACCTTGTCCGGGCGGTTCGTGTAGATCTCCTTAAGGAAGGGTTCCACTTGCGCCGGCTGTAACTGCCTGGTGTTGACCTTCACGACGCCATTCGGCTCGATCTCCATGATGATCGTGTTGTTGTTCGGATTGACCTCCTGATCCTTGTTGTCCACCGGGAGCTGGACATCGAACGTGCGCTGCATGTTCATCTGCACGATGATGAAAATCACCAGCAGCACCAGCAGCACATCGATCATCGGGGTCATATTGATTTCGGAGAGATTGGAATCTCCGGTTTTCCCCATTGAAACGCCCATCGGATCCTCCTTGTGCTACTGCACTATGCGCTGGGATTTGTCATCGACGATATCGGTACTGCATTTCACGCCTGGTTTGCACTCGGTTACCGCGGCGATCACGAAGGCGCCCGCCTTCTTGGCAATTGCCATGAGCTCGAGCACTTCCCGATACGGCACACGCTTGTCGGCCTTCAGGAACAGCACCTTGTCGTCCGGGTGCCTCTTGAACTCGGCCTCGAGCAGCGGCAGCGCGTTTGCCCGCGCGATCGGCTGCTTGTTCAGGTAATAGCTGCCGTCGGCACCGAGCCCGAACTGGGTACGCTCGGGATCGTCACGGCGCGCTTTCATGTGCACCCCCTCCGGCATTTGCGCCTGGAACCCGGCCAGCAGCGCCGGTGTGATGATCATGAAGATGATGAGCAGCACCAGCATCACGTCGACCAGCGGGGTGACATTGATGTCACCCATTACGTTGGTGTCTTTTACACTGTGGGATTCAGACACGGTTCAACTCCTTCCCGTCAGGTGCGCGCCCGCGCGGTGGCGGCGCTGGACCCGTGCGAAAGTCTTTCCATCTCGCCCACGTTGGATTCGCCGCCTTTGCCTTGCATCAGGCGAGCCTCGTACTTGAGCAGGAAGTCCATGAACTCCTTGGTCGCATACGTAATCTCCATCGACACGTAATCAATGCGGTTGATGAAGTAGTTGTAGAGCCACACGGCGGGAATCGCGACCAGCAGGCCGAACGCGGTCGTGATCAACGCCTCGGCGATACCAGCGGCAATCGCGCCAAAGCCCGACGAGCCCGCTGCGCCCATGCCCTGGAAGGCCTTCACCACGCCCATCGTCGTGCCCAGAAGACCGACGAACGGTGCGGTTGCACCGACCGTTGCCAGCACGCCCAGACCGCGGCGGAACTTGGCCAGCTGCTCGAGCGTGTTGAGATCGATCACGCGCTGGACCGACGCGACTTCGACGGCAGAGAGCGCATGATCCTGCGAGTGGAAGGTCAGACTTGGGAACACGCGCCGGAAAGCCGAAGCGAGGTGGCTGTTCGGGTGCTGGTTCACCAGTTGCTCGGCCTTGGCGAAATCCTCGGCCTGGAGCGCATCGGAGAAGGGCTTGGAAAACTTCAACGTCGCCTTACGCGCGCGGCTGAGCTGGATCAGCTTTCGAACGGTGACGGTGGCCACGTAGACCGACATCAACAACAGCGTAATGACGATCCCTTTGGCGAAATAGCCCATGTGCTGATACATCTCCGCCAATGTTACTTGCGTATCCATCGCGTCTCCTCTTTCGCAGCTGTTTGGCCCCGCGTCAGGCGCGGCTAGCTCAACGTGAACGGTTTAGGAAATGACAATTGCCGGTTTCGGCGGGCCGGCGGACCCAAAAAGACAGGCACGGGGACGTTCGCGCTACCATCCCCGTGCCTTATTCGTTATTGCGTCTTGAATTCGATCGGCAGTTCGATCCAGACCTTGACCCTCTGTTCACGATTCAGAGCCGGCGAGAACTTGGCGACCGTAGAAACCTTGAGGGCGGCTTCGTCCAGCGCCGTGTGACCGCTGCCCTTCTTCAGGGTTGTCCTGATCACCTCGCCCTGTTCATCGATCAGGAACCAGACCAGGACTTTGCCACCAATGCCGGCGTCGCGCAGAAGCGGCGGATAGAACCGCTGCATCGCCCGGACCACCTCGGCGGTGTTCTTCATCTCGGGCTTGACCGTATAAGGAGTGAAGGTCGGCGCGGCTTCGATATTCTCGGCCGTAACGGCCGTCACTTTGCCGTCCCGCTTACCGCCAACAACGCCTTCACCCGAAAAGTCGCGCTCGCTGATGACCGGGCCGGTCGAGGGAGGCGGAATGTCAGGCGGTACGATGGTCGGCGGGGCCAGGGTCTGGAATCCCTTGGGTACTTCGACCACCTCGGCCTGGACCGGCGGCGGCTCGTTCTCCGGCGGTGGCGGCGGAGGGGGCGGCGGCGGCGGCTCCGGATCATCCGGCGTAATGATCTGACTAAGGGTGGTGTCTTCGTCAGCGCCGACTTGTTTCATCTGGCTGGTCGCCCAGATCGCGAAGCCGATCAGAACGGCGTGGACGACGCTCGATGTGAAGACCGCCAGTGGTCCGCCTCTTTCCTTGGCGGGTTTGCTGGACAGCAAGTTACCGAACATCTGCTGCTCGCCGGGACGGCGGGGCGGCGGTGTGGGCGCGGCTGGTTTTGCCTTCGGCTTTGCCATGAGGTTACCCCCTGAGAAATACAGCCGGCCTCAATCGCAGCGTGCGCCTGAGGTCGGCGGAACGAAACCCTGTTTGTAAGACGTTAAATCTCGCGTTTGGCCCACGCCTGCGAACACGAGCAGTTTTTGTTTTTTTGCGTTCGATAGACGCTTGCGCAGCGTCCTCGATGGAACGTCTCGGGCTACCGGGTTGCCCGAATCGACATCTAACTGGAATCCGGCGGAATCTAGCCGACGGATTGGGGAAGCGTCAATCACGCTTCCAGCGATTCTGCGCAGGGTGTACTCGTCGTGCATGCGTCACGTTCCTTCCGGCGCGATTGAGCGTGTATCCTGCAATCGCCGCGCCGCCTAGCGCGTCAATGAGAGGCACCGTATACTGGCGCCCCGAAGTGCCGAAATCGTGCCGTAGAAAACAGATCGAGCCGGGTTTTCTCTCCCCAGGTGCGTGATGGGACGATCGAAGTGGCTGGTGATTGGGGTCGTGGCCGCGCTCGTTTTCGCCGGTGCCGCGTACCTCGCTGTCATGCGAGGACCGCTCGGAGCGACGCGCGGACCTGACCAGCCCATCGCATTTCCCCACGATCTACACGCCGGTACGAACCAGATCCCTTGTATGTACTGCCACACCTCGGCAGATCGTTCCGTCGACGCCGGAATTCCTTCGACCCAGGTCTGCGCCGGGTGCCATATGCCCGGTGGCGTACCCATGATCGCGGCCGACCGGCCCGGGGTGAAGCAGCTGGTCACTTACTGGAACGAAAAGAAGCCGATTCCGTGGGTCCGGATCCACGATCTGCCGGATCATGTCCATTTCCCACACATGCGCCACGTGAAAGCGGGCCTGGCCTGCCAGCAATGCCATGGGCCGGTCGAAACCATGAAGGAAGTGCGACAGGAGTCCTCGTTACAAATGGGCTGGTGTCTGAACTGCCACAAACAAAGCAAGGCGCGGATCGACTGTGCGGTGTGCCATTACTAGCGGGGGCGTGGGCGAGGGCGACGCCCCGCCGGACGGGGGCGCGGGCGTGGGCGACGCGCGATCGTTTCTCCGGCTGGGCATCTGCATTCGCCGCGCGATCCCGATGGGCGCACAAATCAGTCGCGCGGCCGGAAGCATGAACTGCGAGCAACGTGGGCCGCGCGTCGCCCACGCCCGCGCCCAGTCGCGTAGCGACGACGCCCCCGTCCGGTGGCGCGTCGCCCCCGCCCGCGTCCAAGCCCGGTCGCGCCACGGCCCCGCTCCGAGGTTCATTCATGGCGAATAGACGCGAGTTTCTGAAGGTCATCGGCGTCACGGGAGCCGGCGCGACGCTTGGCGGGTGCAGCAGCAACGCCGAGAAGCTCATCCCGTATGTGATCTCGCACGAAGACATCGTGCCCGGCGTTGCGACGTGGTATCGCACCACCTGTCGCGAATGTCCCGCAGGTTGTGGGATGAGCGTCCGGACGCGCGAGGGCAGGGCAGTGAAAGTCGAGGGCAACCCGCTTTCACCGATTTCACATGGTGCCTTGTGCGCCCGGGGCCAGGCGTCGCTACAGGGGCTGTACGATCCCGATCGGATTCCGCAGGCTCTGGCGCGGAATGGCGAGGGTTGGGACAAGATCGACTGGGACGAAGCCGAGCGGCGGTTGATTGCCGGTCTTACCCAGAATCGTGGGCGCACGGTTTTCCTGACCCACAACTTCACCGGTACGCTCGACCGGCTGATCGATGATTGGAGCGCGGCGTTCGGCATCGAGCGCATGCGGTACGACACGTTTGGCTGGGAGCCGATCCGCTTCGCCTATCGGTCGCTGTTCGGGATCGATGCCGTGCCCGTGCACGATTTTGCGAACGCCGATGTAGTCGTGAGCTTCGGCGCCGATTTCATGGAGACCTGGGTCTCCCCGATCGATTACCAGCACGGCTTCGTGCAGGCACGTGCGTACAACCAGGGCCGACGTGGCAAGCTGATCGGCGTCTCATCGCGGCAATCGCTCACCGACATGAATGCGGATGAGTGGCTCAATATCAGGCCCGGCACCGAGCACCTGGTTGCTCTGGCGATGGCCCGCATCATCGTCGACGAGCGCGGCGGTCAGGCCGGTGGTGGCGCCGCCAGCATCCAGGCAGTCGATGTTGCCCAGGCGGCACAACTCTCGGGTGTATCGCTCGATCGCATTCGCGCCGCCGCTCACGAATTCGCGAGGAATGGGCGGTCCCTTGCAGTCGGCCCCGGCGTTCAGGCGATGCACCGGTCGGCAGCCGCGGCGGCTACCGCCATTGCGCTGCTCAATTCAGTCGCCGGCAATATCGGCCGCACGGTGAAACTGGTCGAGCAGGAATCGCATATCGGCTCACTGGCCACGTATGCAGACCTGCAAGGCCTGGTCAATCGCATGCGTAATGGACAGGTCACCGGACTGCTGGTGTACGGTCCCAACCCGGTGCACACGATGCCGGAGCACGCCGCGGTCAAGGAGGCACTACAGAAAGCCGCGTTCGTAGCATCCTTCTCTACCGTGCTCGATGAGACCTCGCAGCGCGCGCACTTGCTGCTGCCCGATCATCACTCGCTGGAAAGCTGGGGCGATTACGTGCCGCGCACCGGCATGCGCAGCATCCTGCAGCCCGTGATGACCCCGGTCTTCAGCACCAGGCAAACCGCCGACGTGCTGCTGTCAGTTGCCCGTCAATCCAACACCGCACTACCAAATGTGCCGGCTGTCCCGACAACACCGGCAGCCCCCGCCGCAGGCGCGCCCGGCGCAGCCGCGTCCGCGGAGCAAACACCTTTCACGTTCTATGAGTACGTCCGCGCGACCTGGCAACGGGAAGCGTTTAGCGCGGGTGGCACGTTCGAGGACTGGTGGCGGGATGCGCTGAAAGCCGGCGTGGTGCCGAGCGCGCAGGAAGCGCCGGGAGCGAATACGGCGGTCAATTCAGCCCAGCTCGCTCAAATCCGATTCGATCCACCGACCTTCTCCGGCACCGGTGCCTACCATCTAATGGTGTATCCGTCGGGCCGGTTCTGGGATGGGCGTCACGCGAACAAGATGTGGCTGCAGGAACTGCCGGACCCGGTCAGCAAATTCACCTGGGTTTCCTGGGTCGAGGTCGGGCCCGGTCTGGCGCGCGAGAAAGGTCTGGACACCGGACACATCGCGAAGGTGCGCACGGCTGCGGGCGAGGTCGAATTGCCGGTGTGGGTCCATCCGGGCATCCGCGATGACGTGATCGCGATCCAGATCGGACAGGGCCACGAAGGCATGGGCCGTTACGCGCGTGAGCGCGGCGTAAACCCGATTCGCTTGCTGGCGCCGGAGGCCGATCCGGTTTCGGGCTCACTGGTCTGGTTCCAGGCCAAGGCGGATCTCGAGAAGACCGGCGAGTGGGTGCGCCCGCCACAGCACGGCATCAATGATGACCAGGAGAACCGCGAGATCTCACAGGCGATGAGCCTGACCGCTGCTCGTGATGCCGATGTCCAGCGGGGTCTGCTGGTTGCGGCGCCGGGAGCGCCCGCCCCGGTGGCGCCCGAAGCTGCTGCCGGCGAGCACGGTGCCGCTGTGCATCCACAGGACGCAGTCGTTGGACAGTTGCAGGCCGCCGGCGGCATGCTGCCGTCGCGGATCAATGCAACGCCGGCAGGCTATCCGCACGTCGGCATGTTTTACGGTGAGTACACCGAAGCAGCGCCGCGCTGGGGCATGGCGATCGATCTCGAGCGCTGCACCGGCTGCAGTGCGTGCGTGACCGCGTGTTACGCCGAAAACAACATCGCGGTGGTCGGCCCGGACCAGGTAGCCATGGGCCGCATCATGCACTGGATCCGGATCGAGCGTTATTTCGAGCGCGATGATGCCGGTGAAGTACAGCGCACGCATTTCCTGCCGATGATGTGCCAGCACTGCGGCAATGCGCCGTGCGAGCCGGTCTGTCCGGTCTTTGCCGCGTATCACACTCCCGATGGACTGAACGCCCAGGTTTACAATCGCTGCGTCGGCACGCGTTACTGCGCAAACAACTGTCCATATAAGGTGCGCGTCTTCAACTGGTTCACTGCCGAGTGGCCGGAGCCGCTCAATTGGCAGTTGAACCCCGACGTGGCCGTGCGCGAAAAAGGCGTCATGGAGAAGTGCACGTTCTGTGTGCAGCGGATTCGCGACGCTCAGAACATTGCACGGGTGGAAGATCGCGCGGTTACCGATGGCGAGATTACGCCGGCATGTGCGCAGACCTGCCCGGGTGATGCGATCGTGTTTGGCAACGTCGCGGATCCAAACTCACGGGTGGCGCGGGTGGCAGCATCGGGTCGCGGTTACCGCGTGCTGGAGCCGTTGAATACGCAATCAGCGATCAGCTATTTGAAGCGCGTCGTTCTGGAGGCGGAGGTCTAGTGGCCACCACGGAAAAACAGCTCCGCTCCGAAACGCACCCTGACGTAGCGACCTTCGAAGAGGTCAATCGCGACGTCTTCCGGCTGCTCACGCCGCCGGGCAAGGGCTACATCATACTGTTCACTGGCGTTCTGATCGTCCTCGCTTTCGGCATTTTCGCGTGGATGGTCCAGATCGTTCTCGGCATCGGTATGTCGGGACTGATCAACCCGGTGGGCTGGGGTGCCTACATCACGACCTTCGTGTTCTGGGTCGGTATCGCGCACTCGGGCACGCTCATTTCCGCGGTGTTGTATCTGTTCCGCGCGCGCTGGCGCCAGTCGATTTATCGCGTTTCCGAAGCGATGACGGTCTTTGCCGTGATGACCGCCGGTCTGTTCCCGATCATCCACCTTGGCCGTCCGTGGATCTTTTACTATCTGATGCCGTACCCGAACCAGCGCGAGCTCTGGCCCAACTTCCGCTCACCGCTGGTCTGGGACGTCTTCGCGATCGGCACGTACCTGACGGTCAGCGCGACGTTCTTTTTCGTCGGCATGGTTCCGGACATTGCCGCGGCGCGAGACCTGGCTACAGTCACCTGGCGGAGGAAGCTGTACAGCATTCTGTCCTTCGGGTGGCGTGGAACTGACCAGGAGTGGCGGCACTTCTCGAAGGCCTACCTCTACCTGGCTGCGCTGGCGACGCCGCTGGTGTTGTCGGTGCACTCGGTCGTGTCCTGGGACTTCGCGATGGGGCTGGTGCCCGGCTGGCACACCACGATCTTTGCTCCGTATTTCGTGGCCGGTGCCATTTTCTCCGGTCTCGCGATGGTGATCACCATCGTGGTGCCGATCCGCAAGATTTTCCGGCTGGAGAACTACTTCACGATCAAGCATTTCGATGCGATGGCGAAGTTGATCCTGGTTACCGGCATGATCGTGTTTTATGCCTATCTCACCGAGTACTTCATCGCCTGGTACAGCGCGGAGACGCCGGAGCGTGCCGCGTTCTGGTGGCGTGCGTTCGGTGATTACTGGTGGGCCACCTGGATCATGCTGACCTGTAACGGCATCATCCCGCAGATGCTCTGGTTCAAGAAAGTGCGTCAGAGCATTCCTGCGTTGTTCGTGATCACGCTCTTCATCAACATCGGCATGTGGTTCGAGCGGTTCGTGATCATCGTGGTCAGCTTGTCGCACGAGTTCGAGCCGTGGCAGTGGCGCAACTACCAGCCGAGCTGGGTCGAAATGGCGATCCTGGCGGGAAGTTTTGCCTGGTTTGCCATGTGGTTCCTGTTGTTCCTGCGGTTGTTGCCAGCAGTGAGTGTGCAGGAGTTGAAGGAAGTCCTGCCTGCGCCGCTGCGTCGGGCGCGTGTGCCGGCCGGCCATGCGGTACGCGCGAAGCCTGCTGACAACATTGGTCCAGGCACGGATGCTGGAGAGGAGCGCGGACGATGAACGGCAGGCGGATCGCGGACCAGGGAGTTGCCAATGGCTGAGCGAGCTGAGGGCGTGCTGGGCGTTTTTGCGGAGCTCGATGCGGCTGTGGAAGCGGTCGAGAAACTGCGCGGAGCGGGGCTCAAGCGTATTACCGGGTTTTCACCCATGCCGAGCCATGATCTCGAGCACGCTCTGCATGCGCCGGAGAGTTCGGTCCGGCTGTTCACGCTGGTCGGTGGACTGACCGGGGCAGCAACCGGGTTTGCACTGCCGACCTGGACGTCACTGGACTGGCCGTTGGTTACGGGTGGCAAGCCCATCATCTCGATTCCGCCGATGGTCATCATCGCGTTCGAGCTGATGGTGCTCTTTGGTGCCCTGTCCACTGTCGCTGGTCTGTTCCTCAACGCACGTCTGCCTCGTGCGCGGACACAGGTCGTCTACGATCCGCTTTTTTCACAAGGCCATTTCGGCATTTACGTGAGCCCCAATGGCAAGACCGCGGATGCGCGCAAGATCATGCTGGATGCGGGAGCGGTGTCGGTGCGCGACCGCGCCGAGGAGGTGCGGCGTGACATTTAACGCAGGGCGGGGGCGTGGGATTGCAAAACTCGCGTTCCGCGTGCTCGGAAGGCTTGCTCGCGGCCGGGAAAATGACCGCGCCGCGAACTCGATCCGCGTCGCCCACGCCCACGCCCGCGCCCGGGTCGCCCACGCCCTCGCCCCCGCCCTGCTGGTCCTGGCCAGCACCGGCTGCACACAGTTCGAGAATGCGATGGCGAGCATTCCCGTGTTCAGCTTCCTGCGGGATGCGCCGTTCTTTGATCCGTACGAATCACCCCGGCCGGCTCCGCCCAACTCAGTGCCGTTCTCATCACCGGCGGGTGATGTGCCGGGCCCGATTTTCAGTGGGCCGCTGGTTACTGACGTGGCGCTGACCGCATTTGGCGCGACGGTTCAGAACCCGCTTGCCGCTAATGACACGGCGGCGTTGAGCCGCGGCAAGGTCATGTACGATCGTCATTGCATGGTCTGCCACGGGCCACAGGCCAGCGGTGGGGGTCCCATCGTGGGACCAGGCAAGTTTCCGCCACTGGTGCCGAACCTGATGCTGCCGCAGACCGTGAATCGCAGTGATGGCTATCTGTACGGCGTCATTGCCGCGGGCCGCGGCCTCATGCCGGCGTATGGACCGCGCATGAATCATCTGGAGCGCTGGGCAACGGTGAATTACCTGAGACAGCTACAACGGGGCGGCGCGCCGGCGGCCCCGACTGCTGCTCCTGTGCAGCCGGCGGCGAGGTAGTATGTCGCACGAGGTGAAAGAGCTTCCGGTTCTCCCGTTCAGACGGCTGGAAAATCCGGGACTGCTGCGGCCGTTGTCACTCGCCTTCCTGGCCATCGGCGCGATAGCGCTGGTCGCATCGTTTCTGACCGATGTACCGCGTGCATTCCGCGCCTATCATTTCAACTGGCTCTTTTTCACGACGGTAGCGCAGGGTGCAGTTACCCTGGCCGCGGTGGTGACGATTACGCGTGGCTTATGGTCGCGACCGATCCGCCGCATCGGGCTGTCGCTGGTTGCGTACCTGCCGATTGCGTACGTGTTGGTGCTGCCGATCCTGCTCGGTGCCAAACACATCTTCCCGTGGATCGAACATCCAGTCGAGAAGAAGGTCGCATACCTGAACCTGCCGTTCATGTCGGCGCGGATCCTGGTTCTGCTCGGCATTCTGTTCACGCTCGACCTGGTCTTCGCATTCTGGTCGCTGCGGCCGGACCTCGGCCGATTACAGAACACGGTGCCCGAGAACCTGCGCTCACTCTACGGCAAGTTCACCAATCGCTGGCAGGGTGAAGCCGCGGAGGATCTGCGCTCTTATCAGAAGCTCGCGGTGCTTTCACCGATACTCGCACTGACCTGGGCGCTCAGCTTCGGCGTGCTGGCCTGGGATTTCGTGATGTCACTCGAGCCGCACTGGTTCAGCACCATGATCGGACCGTACGTCTTCATGGGCGGGTTCCTGGGCGGCATCGCGGCCACTGCGACGATGTGTGTGCTGTACGTGCTGCGTGGTGGCCAGGGCGATGTGATCGTGTCCAATACGTTCCACGATCTGGGCAAGATGACGTTCGGGTTCTGCGTGTTCTGGGCCTACCTTTTTTACTCGCAGTTCATCGTCATCTGGTACGCGTTGCTTCCGATCGAACAGGACTGGCTGATTCATCGCCTGGGTGAGCCGTTCCTGCCGGTCATGATCGCGGTGTTTTCCGGTCTATTCATTATCCCGTTCTTCGGCCTGCTGGGTGTGAAGCCGAAGAAGACGCCGCAGATCCTGATCGTGTTCACCCTGATTGTGCTCACCGGTCTCTGGATCGAGCGCTACATGCTGGTCTATCCGTCGCTCTACGTTGGCGCGACCGACGTGCCGTTTGGCTGGCAGGAGATTGGTACCGCCCTCTTCTTCCTCGGGCTGGTCATCACCTGCGTGCTGTGGTTTGCCGCGCGCTTCCCGATCTATCAGATCTGGCAGCCCTCGTCCGAGCTCGAGCTGCTCGGTGTCGAAGCGCCCGAACTGGCCGGGACCGGCGCGCGCTGAGTAAAAGGAGAGCCGACCCGCGTCGGCTTTTTTTGTGCAAGTCTGATTTACTCGTCGCTCCTCGCTCCTCGCTCTTTCCGTTCCAGTACTTTTCTGACTTCAATGAACATCGCTCGTACCAGCTTGGCTTCCCGGGTCGACACGTGGGCGCGGCGCAGGATCGCGCGCATGGTGCGCATGATGGCGGGCGGGTCGCGCTTCTTGAAGAAATCGATCGCAGTCAGTCCGCGTTCGATATCCTGAAAGAGCACATCCAGCTCGGCGGGCGTGGCGGGTGGCGCGTGTTTGCGCGGCTTGGGCAGCTTCTGCTCACCGCCCGGGCCGGCCAGCCACAACTCGTAGCACACCAGCAGAACGGCCTGTGCCAGGTTGAGTGAGGATCGCTTGGGGCTGGTGGGTACGGTAATCACGCGATCGCAGTGGTCCAGCTGATCGCTGGTCAGGCCCTTGTCCTCGCGGCCAAAGACCAATGCGATGGGTGCGGCGCCGGTGCTGGCCAGCTGGATCAGCTCGGGTGCGGCTTCGCGCGGGTGCTGCCAGACGAACGCAGGCGTCCGCCCGCGTGCCGTCGTGCCAACGGCGTACCCGACATCGGCCAGGGCAGAAGGCAGGTCGTCGAAGAACTCGACTTGTTCGAGTAGCGTTTCCGAGCCGTGGGCAATGCCGGCGATGCGATAAGCGTCGAACAGCGCGGGCTGTACCAGGCGCAGGCGCCAGAACCCCATGTTCAGCATGGCCCGCACGCTGCCGGCCAGGTTGACGATGTCCTGCGTTTCGTGCAGAACGACTATGAAATCGCGCTCCAGATCGAGCTCTGACATGGCGGCAACGTCTGGCTGGCTGGCGATCCCGTCAAGCATGGGTAATTTTGCAGGAGATTTCGGCAGCGGGTGAAGTCGCTGCCAGTGCATTGAAACCGGGAGTGAGACGAAATGGCTGGCGGATTCGAGAAAACCGATTGGATCTGGCGGGACGGTGAGTTCTTGCGGTGGGAGGATGCAACGATTCACGTCATGAGCCACGTGGCCCATTATGGCTCGTCGATCTTCGAGGGAATCCGCTGTTACGCGACACCGAACGGCGCGGCGATCTTCCGGCTCGAGGATCACATGAAGCGGTTCCTCGATTCCGGCAAAGTGTATCGCATGGAGATCGATTACTCGGTCGAGGAGCTGTCACTGATCGTCGAAGAAACCGTTCGACGCAACAATCTGCCCGAGGGTTACATCCGTCCGCTGGCGATGCGCGGCTACGGCAGCCCCGGTCTCAACCCGGCGACCTCACCGCTGCACCTCTATGTCATCTGCTGGCCGTGGGGTGCCTACCTGGGCGATGAAGGCATGCAGAAAGGTGTTGACGCCGGCGTGTCCAGCTGGCAGCGCATGGAGCCGAATACGTTTCCCGCACTGGCCAAGGCCGGTGGCAACTACCTGAACGCCGGTCTCATGCGCATGGAAGCCGTAGCGAATGGTTTTGCTGAAGCGATCGCGCTCGGGCCGGGCGGACTGGTGAGCGAGGGCAGTGGCCAGAACGTCTTCCTGGTGCGCGATGGTTTGCTGATCACGCCGGCCCTGGATGGCACGCTGCTGCCCGGCCTGACCCGCGATTCCATCATCACTCTGGCCAAAGACATTGGCATTCCGGTCAGCGAACAGCCGGTTCCGCGCGAAATGCTCTACACCTGCGATGAAGCGTTCTTCACCGGGACTGCGGCAGAGGTCACGCCGATTCGCAGTGTGGATCGTATTCCGGTGGGCACCGGTACGGTTGGCCCGATCACGCGCACACTGCAGAGCAGATTCCTCGGCATCGCGCGCGGTCAGATTCCGGACTCGTACGGCTGGTGTCGGGTGGTCAGAACCGGCGGCGCCGTCCCCGTCGGCTAGGAAAGCGCTGATTGGTTCAGAGTTTTTCTGCAGTTACGCAGCCATCGGCGATTTTGCATGGCCATTGCTCGGCCGGCCCAGGCGCGCGCGCTCCGACTGGTAAGCGCGCCAGGCGATCAGCAGCCCCACCGCAAACGCGAGCGGCGTTTCTTTCGGCCAGGCAAACAACACCCCGGTTTGCTCGAACATATCCAGCCCGAAGCCACCGATGATCGTGAGACACATGGCCAGCGTGAAGCTCACGACCAGGAAGTGCGCGACGAACAAGGCAGCCAGCGTTCGTTCCTCATGGCGGCGCTCTCTATCCAGCAGCGGGATCGAGGGCGTCACGCGATCGATCTCGTCCGCTGACAGTGATTCCGGTGTCAGCGCCGTGCGCAACAAACCAAGATCGTTGAGCATTGCGCGGCAGCTAGCGCACTGTGCTACGTGCGCAAGTTTGCGCTCAGGCAGCTCGCCGAAGGCTTCGGCTACAGAGAGCAGCGTATCGGTCTCGATGCAGTTCATCGCAGGGCTTCCTCGGTAATGGTAGTGCGAATGCGCTGGACGGCGTGGTGCAACAGCGCTTTGACGGTTCCCTCGGCACAGCCCATCAGCGCCGCGGTTTCACGAGTCGATCGACCCTCGATCAATCGGTAAGTAATCGCATCGCGCTGGCGTGCCGGCAACTCGCCGATCGAGCTGATGATGCCGTCGACATCGGGGCCATCATCGACTACGACCAGTCGCGCGGGCTCATTGGCAAGGCGTTCCAGCAGGTCCTGTCGATTGCGTGCGGTGCGGTAGCGGGTGACACACACGCTGCGGCAAACCGAGTAGAGCCAGGCCAGCATGCTGCCGCCGGCGTAGGTCGCCCGCTTCTCGTATGCGCGTACCCAGGTGAGCTGCAGCAGGTCATCCGCGTCATCGAGGTCACGAGCAAAGGCACGCACGAGCGGCATGAGCCGCGGTGAATACTCTTCTACCGCAGCCCTAAGAGCGCGCTCTTCACCCGCAGTGAACCCGGTCAGATCGACCACGCTCAGTTCATTGCGGTGCGAGCGGCGCGATGCGGCGGCCAATGACCATCCAGCTCACTCCCAGCAGCACGAGCAGCAAGGTGGGCAGGAACACGACATGCGGTAACGCCTGTACGTCCAGACCCTGCGATGAAGATCCGCCCACGACGAGTCCGGTCAGAAGTGTGTAACCGCCAGTCCAGACAGCGCACAGCCCGACCGTCCACTTGAACAGCTGCCTTTGCATGCCCGGCCGCGCCAGCATCGACCAGCGACCGGTCAGAAAACCCAGCCAGGTGCTCAGCATAGGCAACAAAGCTGCAGCGATAACCAGCTGATTCCGCCAGTTCAATTCACGGATTCTCCAAGTGAGCCGCCTGATCTGGCTGTGCACTCTTTCGTCCTGACGCGAGTATTGCTCACTGAGACGACGTCGCTGCTCCGGTTCTATAATTCCAAGGCCCGCGCGGGCGCGGCTCCTTTGTTCACGGTCGAGGCTGGATCGCAGGGACTGAATCTCGCTGAGCAATGCGAGCCGGGCTTCGCGCACACCAAGTAATGTCACCGCGACAGGATTGATGCGGTCCCTATTGGAATCACCGAGGCGGGCGTGCGCGCGCATGGGCAGCACGAACCCAGTCAGCCCAATCACACCCAGGGCGAGCAGCAGCGTGGATGCCAGCAGCGCTCGTTCGGGCACATGGGGCAAACTCGATTTGTGCATGGCGACTGCGATACCGGCGGGGAACGCGGCAACGGCGCAAACGATGGCCGCAGCCAGGCCCGCATCGCTCATCATTGCGTTAGGGGGCTCGCCCAGCAGCACACTGGCCAGAGCCAACACGATCAGCAGCACGAACCATTTGGTCAGGTGCCCCCAGTAGACCAGTGTCAACCGTCGATGCTCAGCACGAATGGAGCGTGAAGGGACTTCGGACGGAACAACGTTGATGAGCTCGTGAGATGTATCTGACATGGCGTGCCTCTGGGTAACGCGTACGCTACAGTGACGCCCCGAGCGGAACTACGGTTTAGGCTCGCCGGCGGAACGTAGAAGCAGGAGCCCGATCGCAGCCAGCACCGAAAGGCCGGCACCGACCAGAAAAGCGGCGGCAGGGCCCCATCGCTGCCAGATCAAACCAAACATCACGCTCGCGGGGAGTGCACCCAATCCAATACTGAAGTGGTATGCCCCAAAGGCAGCACCGCGCTGATTGGCCGGTGCGACCGCGGCCACCAGCGCTTTCTCCGGCGCCTCGGTAAGGCCATAGAACAGGCCGTACACGCCGAACAGCGCCCAGACCTGCCAGGCTGCGCTCGCAAACGCGAAACCTGCGTAAATCAATGCGTAGACCAGCCAGCCGGCGATGATGGCAGGGCGCGGCCCGATCCGATCGGCCAGACGGCCACCAACGATGTTCCAGAGCATCTTGCTGACGTGGAATGCGCCCCAGAGAATCGGCACCAGTGCCAGCGGCACTCCGAGCTCCTGTGCGCGAACCAATAGAAATGCGTCGGTGGCGTTGCCGAGTGTGAAGATGAGAACGACGACCAGGAAGAAGTAGAATCGTTTGCCCAGACCGGAGAAGCCCTTGAATTCCGCTTCAGGATCGAGGCGAATGGTCGCGCGGGTCTCGCGCACCTTGAACGCCAGAACCAGCACGCTGAGGAGAGCAGGCACTGCGGCCAGCGCGAACACGAGGCGATAACGCCCAGGCAGCGCCAGCAGCAATCCGGTCGCAGCCAGAGGTCCGAGCACCGCGCCCGCGTGGTCGGCCGCGCGATGGTAACCGTACGCTGTGCCGCGCCGCTCCGCCGGCACTGACTCCGCGATCAGTGCATCACGTGGTGCCGTGCGAATGCCCTTGCCTACCCGATCGGTAAATCGGATGGCCAGTACCTGCCACGGCAGCGATGCCACGGCGATCAACGGCCGAACCGCTGAGGCCAGGCCATACCCCATCAGCACCAGCGATTTGCGTTTGCCGATGCGATCGGAGAACCAGCCACTGGCCAGCTTCAGCAGACTCGCGGTCGTTTCGGCGATGCCCTCGATCAAGCCAAGGAAGGCAGGACCGGCGCCCAGGACTGTGGTGAGAAAGAATGGGAGCAGTGGATAGATCATCTCGCTGGAGAAGTCGGTCAGCAGCGAGACGACGGATAACCAGAGGACATTGCCGGTGAAGACGCGCGGCGGCCTGGTCAAAGTGAGGGTTTCAGTTCAAGCATGGTGCTGTAAGGGCAAACTGCAATTTCGAATTCAATTTCAATTTCAAATTGATTTCAAGTCAATTCGAATTCGTTCCGAACGGACGGCTCTGGCTGCAGCGACTTCGTGGCTTGAACCTGTCCACCACGTCGAACCCACCAAATTTGAAATTGAAATTGAAATTGAAATTGAAATTGAATTGCCGTTCCCGTTCCAGATGTACCCTCACGCTTTCGCCAGAACCCGAATGGTCGCCAAAGCGCGGTCGACCTCCTCCTCCAGGTTGTAGATATGGCAGCAGTGCCGTACCCCTTCACCCACCGCCCGCACCCGCACCTTCGATCGATTCCACAGCTCATCCTGAATCTGGCCACCGGGCATGCCGCGGATGCCCCATATGGTGGTAGCAGACCGAATCTCGGGATGCAGTGACGAGTAGATCTGCACGCCGTTGATCTGCTGGAGGCCGGCACGCAGCCGATCTGCCAGTCCGATGATGCGCTCCTCGACGCGCTTGGGGCCGAGCTGCACGTGGAAGTCGATGGCTTTCTCGAGGCCTTTGAGCAGCGACAGGTTGCCAGTGCCGTACTGCATTAGGCGGTACGCGCCCACCGTATGGTTGTCCCATTCCGTGCTGGCCAGCGTCGACCACACTTTCGGGGCAAAGTCCGATCGCAGATACAGCAGTCCAGTGCCCTTGGGAGCCAGCAGCCATTTGTGCGGTGATGAAAAGTAGGCATCGCAGCCCATTGCCTTTACATCGATCGCGAAATGACCGAGCGTCTGCGCGCCATCCACGACGCTGTAGATGCCGCGCTCGCGCGCGCGACGGCACAGCTCATTGACCGGGAACACGATCGCGTCCGAGCTGGTCAGGTGCGCGATGGTCCAGACCCGCGTCTGCGGAGTGGTCGCATCCTCGTACGTTTTGATGATCGAGGCCGGATCGCGGGGCGCGGCCGGCAGGTGGATCAGCTTCACGTTGGCGCCATAACGTTTGTCGCGAAGCTGCCAGCCGCAGCGTCCACCCGGATGCGCGTTGTCCTGCACGATCACTTCCGCACCGAGGCCGAGGTCCAGTCCATTGCCGATGAAGTTCATGCCGAACGTCGCGTTCTGCGTGAGCGCGACTTCAGCTGGCTCGGCATTGATCAGGCGGGCCAGCTTCTCGCGCACCCAAAGCTCCTGCGCGTAGCCGGTGAAGTACTGCTCGTGGTCCGCCTTGTAATCCCAATGCGCGATGTCGCGGTCGACGTGATTCATGTGATCGATCACGGCCTCACGCACGATGCGCGGCGATGCACCGAGCGTTCCGGTATTGAAGAAGGCTTCATCGGGGGGAATCAGGAATTCTTTGCGTAGATCGTGCCAGAACTCGAGAGGTAGCGGTCCCTTGATCGATAATGGGAGTCCATTCTGGTCACAGGCACGCGTGCGCTGGGTCACCGCAAGCGCGGCGATGCGCTCTGGCGCGGCGGTGAGGACTGTGCCCGCTGCAGCGAGCCGAGCGAGGAAGGACCGGCGATTCGAAGCCATGTGAGTTCTGCTCCGGTTTGGGACTCAAACTTGCCTTTGAATACCGCTGTGAGCAAACGCAACCTGCGTTGGCCACAGGTCACATTGGAGAGCGTATGCGTATCATGCACCTGGCGTTTGCGCTGGCCGTGCTTCCTGCGGGAGGACTAGCCGCGCAAGCTTCGCCGATAAAGCCCGTGTGCACTGCCGATCGCATTGGCGAGCGGTTGCTCACGTCGGCACAGTTTCCCAATGGCTACCGAGTCGATGGGCCGTGGCTCGTGGTCAATCAACGCAAGAACATTTCGGACTTCTCAACTCTGGCAGTCACCGCGGTTCTCGATCGCATTGTCGAATTCGATCCGGCAAAGGAGAAGCGCAGCATCATCCCGTTCCCCTCAGCAGTCGAGATCATCTTCAAGGCCGATTCGGAAGAGCAGATTCTCGAAGCGGCCGCAATGGTCTGGTGTCAGACCGTGAACAAGGCCAGGGGACAAGATCGAATCCAGGTTCCCACGCCATTTCGGGTGAGCGGCGCGGCCGCAGTTTTCAAGCTGCGCGCATAGTAGCATTCCACAATCTTCCTCAACAGGCCGGCCGCGCCCATGCCAGCGCGGCCGTTTTATTGTCGTGGTGCCGCGGGTACACCACCTTTTCCCGATGACGAGTACGACGGCTCAACCACTCCTGTTCGCTCGGTATCCGCAGCTGGCCCGGATTCCCTGGATGTCCCTGGCAGAGGTGCCCACTCCAGTCCAGCCGATCGCCCTGCAAGTTGGCGGCGCCGAGTGCTGGATCAAGCGCGACGATCTCACTTCACAAGTCTACGGCGGCAACAAGGTACGCAAGCTGGAATTCCTGCTGGCCCATGCGGCCGCACGTGGCGCGAAGCGGTTGATCACCGCGGGTGCCGCGGGCTCTCATCACGCACTGGCCACTGCGGTCTTTGGCCGTCAGACCGGATTCGCAGTATCGCTCGTGCTGTTTCCACAGCCGCTGACGGATCACGTCCGCGCGGTACTGCTGACCGATGCCGCGTTGGGCGCCGAACTGCGCTTCACACCGCGCATGACCATGGTGCCGGCTGCGCTGACCGGTGCCCGCCTGGCGTACTGGCGGGAACGAATCCAGATGATCCCGCCTGGCGGATCGAATGAGGTCGGGACGCTTGGTTACATCAACGCGACCATGGAACTGGCGCAGCAGATCGAGAACCGCGAGCTGCCCATGCCCGAAACCATTGTCCTGGCGATCGGCACGCTGGGGACCGCCGCGGGAATCGCGATTGGGTTGTCCTTGTTGCAGCTGCCGGTGGGATTGGTGGCCACTCGCATAACCAGCAAGCTGGTGGCAAACGAGCGGGCTCTGCGCGGATTGATCCAGAAGACCTGCGGATTATTGCAACGACACGATTTAACGGTATCGCCGGAAGATGCCTGGCGACGCATCACGATCTCACACGATCAGATCGGCCCGGGCTACGGCCAGGGCACGGAAAAGGCTGAGGCCGCGCGCGCCGCATTCCAACGGATCGGTCTGATTCTGGACCTGACCTATACCGCGAAAGCGGCTGCTGATTTCATGGCTGTGGCGGGCCGATCGCGGCGCGGGCCGGTGTTGTTCTGGCACACGCTCAGCGCGAGCATGCCCGCCGTCGAGCTGCCCACGCCTGAAACCCTGCCGCCTCAGTTTCGCGCATACTTGCTCGGCGTGCCCTGACGCTGGATCATCACTGCGACATCAAACGGAGCGGCAAATGAGGATTCTGTGGCTGGCCGGCCTGGCTCTGGCCGTCGGAACGACTGCGTCAGCGCAGCAATCGGTCCTGCAGAGTCGCGTTGATTCGATCTTTCGCCGATTCGACAGTCCGCAATCGCCAGGTTGCGCCGTGGGCGTCGTACAAAAGGACCAACTGATCCTGGCTCGTGGTTACGGCATGTCCAACCTCGAGCACGGCGTGCCGATTACACCAGCTTCGATATTCCACGTTGCATCGATATCGAAGCAGTTCACTGCCGCGGCGATCGTGCTGCTGGCACAGCAGGGCAAGTTGACGGTCGAGGATGATATCCGGAAGCACATACCGGAGCTGCCCGACTTCGGGCAACGCATCACGATTCGTCATCTGCTGCATCATACCAGCGGACTGCGCGATCAATGGTCACTGCTGGGCCTGGCGGGCTGGCGGCCGGATGATCCGAAGAGCGAAGCCGACATCATGGGCCTGATCTCGCGGCAGCGCGAGCTGAATTTTGTGCCTGGTGCTCAGTACCTCTACAGCAACACAGGCTACACACTGCTCGCGGTCATCGTGAAGCGGGTCAGCGGCAAGACGCTCCGCGAGTTTGCCGATGAGAACATCTTCAAGCCGCTGGGCATGACCAGCACACACTTCCACGATGACCACACGATGATCGTACCCAATCGCACATCGGCCTACGTGCAACGCGCGGGTGGCAGTTATGCCATCAGCATCCCGGTGTTCGACAATCATGGCGCAACCAGCCTTTTCACGACGGTCGAGGATCTGGCGAAATGGAACCGCAATTTCGATGAGCCGCGCGTTGGCGGGTCCAAACTGGTCGAGCTCATGCAGACGAAAGGCGTTCTGACTGACGGCGAAACCCTGCCCTACGCGTTCGGCATCGTGAAAGACAATTACAACGGACTGGTGACCGTGGGCCACGGTGGTGCCGATGCCGGATACCGCGCCGATTATCTGCGCTTTCCCGAGCAGGGCTATGCCTTCATCACGCTGTGCAACCTGGGTTCGGCAGTTCCGGGCGATCTGAATCGGCGGGTTGCCGCGGTTTATCTGGGCGATCGCATGACCACGGCGTCACGGCCAACCACGCCGCAGTCAGTTCCCGTGACCCGGGCACAGCTGGAGGGGTTTGCAGGCATTTACTTCGACGCCAACACGGAGACACTGGCACCCGTATCGCTGCGCGATGGCAAGCTGCATTGGGGACTGACCAACGAGCCGATGGCCTCCGTGGGTATCGGCGCGTTTCGAATGGAACGCCGGCCCGTGACCGTTGTGTTCAGCGGTCGCGGCACACAGTTGATCGCCGAAGTCAGGCCGGATGGAGCCAGGCCGGTCAAACTCGAGCGCATGCGCGACCGGCCGACGGCACAGGACCTGAAAGCGTTCGAGGGAACGTATTACAGCCCTGAGCTGGACGTGACCTGGACTCTGGTAGCGGCAGACGGACGGCTCATGCTGAAGCGGAAGCGTTTCGACGATTCTCCGCTCGCGCCTTCATACGCCGATGCGTTTACCGGTGTTGGCCTGTTCCGTTTCAGCCGTGACAACCAGGGACGGGTGGACGGGTTCCGGTTTGGGAATGGCCGGGTGCGCAACCTCCGGTTCGAGCGCCAGCGCTGAGGTGGTGGCGATTCCTTGCACCATGCTGCGTGAATGACTACATCACGCACGCCCCTCGTCTCCTCAGGAGTACCATCATGATGCGCTTCGCGATGCGCCTGGCCGCACTCAGCACAGTTTTCCTCGCTGCCGGTGCCGCCGCGCAGGCACTCAATCCATTCGAGCCACCACCACCCGTCGTCAGGGTGGCCGATCGAGTGCCGCTCAAGGGCAACGAGCTGGGCACCATGTGGACCTTCGAGAACGCGCCGCTCGAGTATTGGAAAACGCAATACAACTTTTCACCGGACAAAGCCTGGCTCGATCACGCGCGGCTCTCGTCCGTGCGTTACGGCGAGTCGTGCTCGGCATCGTTCGTGTCGGCCAACGGGCTGGTCATGACCAATCATCACTGCGCACGCGAATGTGTCGAGCAGAACTCGACGCAAGGCACCGATTTCGTCGTACAGGGTTTCTATGCGGCCACGCGCGCGGAGGAGAAGCTCTGCCCCGATTTGTTCCTGGATCAGCTGCAGGAAATCGAGAACGTAACTGCGCGCATGCACGGCCTGGCCCGGCCGGGCGCTACTGCCACCGCAACAGCTGAAGCCCAGGCAGCGGAAATCGAAAAGATCGAAGCGGAGTGTACACAGCAATCGAAGCTGACCTGCCAGGTCGTTAGCCTGTATCACGGCGGGCAATACCAGCTTTACAAATACAAGCGATTCTCACCCGTGAAACTGGTATTTGCACCGGAGCTGGCCGCCGGATTCTTTGGCGGCGATCCGGACAACTTCACCTATCCGCGTTACAACCTGGACGTGAGTTTCGTGCGGGCGTATGAAGCCGACGGCACGACCGCTGTGAAGTCGAACGATCACTACTTCAAGTGGCGGGCTGAGGGGGCCAGGGAAGAGGAACTGGTATTCGTCACCGGCAACCCGGGCTCGACCAGTCGCCAGATCACGTTTGCCGAGTTGATGTACGAGAAGGTGTTCCGTCAGCCGTTCCTGATCCAGCTGCTGGAAGGCCAGCGCAATGTGTTGCAGGAATTGTCGAAGATGGGACCGGAAGCCGAACAGCAGGTGCGCCAGCAGCTGTTCGAGATCGAGAACAGCGTAAAGAGCTACAAGGGTCAGTTCTCGGGTTTGCAGGACTCGGTGCTGGCCGGGCGCAAGCTTCGCTGGGAGCGTGAATTCCGTCAGAAGGTGAACGCGGATCCCAAACTCAAAACAGAATTCGGTGATGTCTGGGACAAGCTGGCCGACCTTCAGCTCCAGAAGCTGCGCACCAGTCCCAAGCTGAACGTTTCGAATCCGGAGTTCGTGAGTGCACCCCACATTGTGTTCGCTGCACAGCTGGTCGAGTACGTCACCGAGATGGCGAAGCCCGAAGCGCTGCGGCCGGACAGCTTCCGTGAGCAGGCCGCCCAGATCGAGCAGTTCCTGAAGAGTCCGGTTCCGGTCAATGCGGTGCTCTCGCAGAAACTGCTGGAGCTGCAATTGGCGATCACGCAGCGCTGGCTGGACGCGAACGATCCGCTGCTGCGCGACTACGTGCGGCCCGGCGAGAGCGTTGAACAGGCTGCGCGCCGGTTGATCGCCGCGTCGAAGGTGCTGGATGCGGCTTATCGACAGAGTCTGATGACGAAATCGCCGGCCGCACTGGCCACCGACCCAGATCCGATGATTCGACTGGCGCGGACTATGGCGCCGGTCTACAAGGACTACGCGGCGCGCTGGCCACTCATACAGGCAGCCGAACGCGTACAGGAAGAACGGCTGGCCAAAGCGCTGTTCGCCGCATTCGGTACCCGGCTTCCGCCCGATGCAACCTTTACCCTGCGCATCACCGACGGTGTGACTCGCGGTTATCCGTACAATGGTACGATTGCACCGATGGCCACGTCCTATTACGGGATTTACGGCCGTTCCGTCGAATTCGGGAACCAGGATCCGTTTACACTGCCGAAGTCCTTCGAGGCGGCCCGCAGCGCCGTGAATCTGGCCTCGCCGTTCAATTTCGTTTCGACCAACGACATCACAGGCGGCAACAGCGGCAGCCCGGTGATCGACCGCGAGGGACGCATTGTCGGCATCGCATTCGACAGCAACATCGAAGCCTTGCCCAATGAATTTCTCTATCGCGATGACACCGGCGGCCGCACCGTGTCCGTGCATAGTGCGGGCATCACCGAAGCGCTGCGGACGATCTACAAGGCTGAGGCGCTTCTACGTGAGCTGTTGGGGCAGTAATGGCGGACGTTCACGGCTACATCGATCAGAACCTGGAGCGTTTCCGCTCGGAGCTGTTCGAGTTTCTGCGCATGCCGAGCGTGAGTGCGCGCTCCGAACACGCTGCCGATGTGCGAAAAGCCGCCGACTGGTTTGCCGACAAGTGCAAGGCCGTGGGACTCGAGACCAGGGTCTATGACACACCCGGCCATCCGATCGTGCTGACTGAATGGCGCGGCGCACCAGGCGCGCCGACCGTGCTGGTGTATGGCCACTACGATGTTCAGCCGGTCGAGCCGCTCGACCTCTGGACATCACCGCCCTTCGAACCGGTGGTGCGTGACGGCCGGATCTACGGACGCGGCTCGGTCGATGACAAGGGCCAGCTGTATCTGCACCTCAAAGCGATCGAAGCGCACATGCGCACCAACCGCGCATTGCCGATCAACCTCGTGCTGATCGCCGAAGGCGAGGAAGAAGTCGGCAGCGCCAACCTGATGCCGTTCGTCAACCAGAACAAAAAGAAGCTGGCCTGTGACGCCGTCGTGATTTCCGACACGACCATGATCGGCGCCGGCATTCCGACGATCGGCGTCTCGCTGCGCGGGCTCGCGTACATCGAGGTACGGGTTCACGGTCCCGCGCACGACCTGCACTCGGGCAGTTATGGTGGAGCGGTGATCAATCCGGCAACCGTGCTCGCGCGCATCATCTCGAGTTTCCACGATGAGAACTGGCACGTGCTGATCCCCGGCTTCTATGACGATGTGTACGCGGCCGAAGACTTCCGCGCGCAGATCCGGAAGCTGCCGTCGGATGACCAGGAGTTTCGCCGCGAGACCGGGGTGCCCACGCAGGATGGTGAAGCCGGCTACTCGACGCTCGAACGGATCTGGATCCGCCCAACCGTCGAGATCAATGGCCTGCTGTCAGGCTATACCGGGGAAGGCTCCAAGACCGTGCTGCCCGCACACGCGATGGCCAAAGTGAGCTGCCGCCTGGTGCCGGATCAGGACCCGGATCGCATCGCGGAGCTGCTGCAAAAGCACATTCGCAGCGTTGCACCTGACACCGTCCGCGTCGAAATCGATGTACTGCACGGCGGCAAACCCTGGCGCGCAAAAACCGAGGGACCGCTCTACGACGCCGCGGCGGCTGCGCTCGAAAAAGCCTTCGGCAAGAAAACCGTGTTTGCCGGCGAAGGCGGCTCGATCCCGATCGTGCCCGAGTTCGAGAAAGTGCTCGGCGCGCCTGCACTGCTCATGGGCTTTGGTTTACCGGGTGAGAACGCCCACGCGCCCGACGAGTGGATGAGCGTAGAGAACTTCGAAAAAGGGACGCATGCTGCTGCGGCATTACTGCATGAGGTTGGGGCAAGGATGAAAAGCCGTTGAGGAGCTGGCGATATACGGAACCGAACGACATGGGTGTGCTGGCGGGTTGGGAATGGCGAATACGGAATAAGGAATATGGAATAAGGTCTAACGGCTCCGGGAAATGCGTGGGTACTGGCTTTGTTGCGGCGGAGTTGAAGCCGGCTCCTGGCTGGTGGGGAATACGGAGTGCGTGAAGGAGGAATTGGGAATACGGATTAATGGGGACTGGGAATGAGGCCGGGCTTACCGCGTTGGTCCCCATTCCTTATTCCCGATTATTCCCGATAATTCCCGATTCCAATTTCTGGACGGGCTCAATGCGTTCGACTTCTGCGTCATGGGTGAGGAAATAGTTGTTTACGGCGTCCGGGCAGCGAACGCCATGCATGTGTACGACCATCCGGGCCGCCTACTCGAATCGTTTGGTCGATCGCCAGGAACCGGCACGCGTGGAGCGATTGCCTGTATTCGCGAAGCTGATGTGATCGCCATGACCGGCAGCATCGGGGACAGTGCACGGGTCTACACAGTCTCGGATCGTCGGCTGCAAGGCACCACCGCGCTCACCCGTCCGGCCGTACGGGCTGCGCCGGGGGTGACTGCTGCGGCAACGGAAGTCTCGATGGCAGTGGTGCGGCGCGAACGATCCACGGACGTCCTGGTAATGAATAAACGGCCGCACGCGGCTGCTTTGGCCTATACTCCCAGCGCCAGCCGGTGAGGGAGCAAGAATGCGACGCGCGTACTTCTACCTGGTAATCGCTTCCTGGATAATCGGAGGCTGCGGCGAGGAAGCCACTGGTGATTCGGTTGCCGCCGACATTGACTTGCTGCCGGAATGGAAGCTCGTTAAAGAGCAGCGGATTGGACGCGCCAACGATCCCGATACCGGATTTACGAGGGTGGGCGCGATTGCCGAGGACAGGCATGGCTCTGTGTACGTCCTGGATGCTGCGGAGCGCCAGGTCCGCGTGTTCGGTGCCGATGGACGAATGATTCGCCGGATTGGTCGAGCGGGCGCGGGACCGGGCGAGTTTGACCTGCCGGTGGAGATTGACGTAATCGGTGATACACTGAGCGTTTTCGATATGGGTAGTCGCCGGATTACACTCTTTTCGACCGGCGGCGACGTGCTGGGGGTAGTCCCAACCAAGGGCGTGCCAATCAAGGTCGGTGATTCGGCTCCGGTTAGCGTCGCACCGAGACGTTTGCGCTCGGATGGCAAGTTCAATTCAACCGTACGAATCGCCTCGCGGCACGGCGCACTACCCGATTCACTGCTGGTCCCCGAGCTGCTGTTCAACACGCGGGGCGAAGTGACGGATACGATCCGTTGGCGCATGTTCTATCCTGACAAGTGGCCGGAAATACCCCTCCGGAACAACGGCACTGTCAGTCTCACGAATATTCCTGACCGTGGAGCGCCGCTGTTTCTGGCGGGTGAACGCCGCCGAGTCGTTGTGGAGCGCAAGCCGGCTCAATCACGCGGACCCGATTATATCCGGCTGCTGTTGTATCGTGAAAACGACTCAACGGAACACAGGTTCAGGTATCGGCCTAACCGCGGGATAAAAAGGAAGGCAGTCGTCTCGGGCATCGTGCAGAGCTCGGGCTTGCTGACCCGTGGTGGCATGTCGGCGTCGGAAGCGCGGCAGACCGTGGAGAAGCTCGTATCCGTCCCAGAGTATCAACCGCCGGTCAGCCGAGTCATGCTGGGTGCGGATCAAAGCATATGGCTGCAGCGCGAACAATGGACCCGTGACAACACGGCCATGGTCGAGCACTGGGTCGTCCTCGACATGGCGGCGAATACGATGGCTCGAGTGATCTTGCCGGAACGGTCTCGTCTGCGGTGGGCCAGCCTGAGTCACATTTGGGTTGTGGAAGCCGATGAGCTCGGCATTCCGTATGTTGTACGTTATCGGCTCGCTTCGTAGCGCGTCGCGGATCGCGGATCGCGGATCGCGGAATTTGGGGATTAGCGTTCGAGGTCTATACGTCAACTGGTAAAGGGGACGGCGAGCCGCGCGCTTCGTTGACCCGATCACGCAAATTCCCGATCCGCGATCCGCGATCCGCGATCCGCGATCCGCGATCCGCGATCCGCGAT
>JBBDWZ010000157.1:0-27470 GCA_040902615.1 Gemmatimonadota bacterium
GATCGCGGATCGCGGATCGCGGATCGCGGATCGCGGATCGCGGATCGCGGATCGATTTGGAATAGCAGAAGGAGAGCACTGAGATGAACAAGCGCGAATTCATTCGTACGATGGGGGGTGCGGCTGCCGGTTTTGTGCTCGGTCCCGAGCTTCTGTACCAGCTTACGGCGCTGCCGGTCGACCAGCTCGCTCAGGACGAGGTGTTCTGGGCGTCGATCCGGTCGAAGTTCCGGCTCAAGCGTGACTACATCAATCTCGAGAACGGTTACTACTGCTTCCAGCCCGAACCGGTGCTCGAGGCATTCATCGGTCACGTGCGTGCGCTGAATCTCGAGGGCTCACGCTACATGCGGACGCGTCGCGTCAATGACAAGCTGCGCGTCCGCACGAGACTGGCCGGCCTCGCAGGCTGTTCCCCGGACGAGCTCATCATCACGCGCAACACCACCGAGTCGCTCGACACGGTGATCGCCGGTTTCAACTGGGCCGCGGGAGATGAAGCGGTCATGGCCAACCAGGACTACGGTGCCATGCTCGACATGTTCAAGCTGCAGGCCCGCCGGTACGGCATGGTCAACCGTCTGGTCGACCTACCGATGGACCCGAAGTCAGACGATGAGTTGCTCCAGGTCTACGCCGGCGCGCTCACGCCGAAGACCCGCCTGCTGATGGTTCCGCACATGGTGAACATTACGGGGCACGTGCTCCCGGTACGCGCCATCTGTGACCTGGCACACGCGCGTAACGTACCGGTAATGGTCGACGGAGCTCACACCTTTGGTCAGCTCGATTTCCGTATTCCCGACCTGCACTGCGATTACTACGGCTCCTCACTACACAAGTGGCTGGCCACGCCGCTCGGCGCCGGCATCCTGTACGTGAAACGAGACCGCATCGCGAAGCTCTGGCCGATCTATGGCGATGAAGGCATTCCGGATGGTGACATCACCAAGCTGAATCACACCGGCACACATCCCTGCCACACCGACCTCGGGATCGAGAACGCCATCGCATTCCACGAGCTGATCGGCAGCGCACGCAAGGAAGCCAGGCTGCGCCACCTGCAGCAGTACTGGACCGGCAAAGTGCGCGGCCTTCCGGGGATCGTGCTCAACACGCCGGCCGACCCAAAGCGTACGTGCGCCATCGCCAATGTCGGCATTGCAGGCGTCAAGCCTGCCGACCTCGCCAAAACCCTGTTCGACAAATACAAGGTGTTTACGGTCGCCATCGACGGCGCCGGCGTGCACGGCGTGCGAGTGACGCCGCAGGTGTACACATCGACCGCGGAACTGGACACCTTCGTGCGCGCACTCAAGGCACTGGCAACGTAACCAGCACTACTGCGACTCAAACAGGTTCACGCAGAGACGCAAAGGACGCAAAGAGGGCTCAGCGGCAGGCGGCGTCGCTTTTCCAATACCGTAAGCACTTCTGCGATTCATACTGGTTTCACGCAGAGACGCAAAGGAAGCTGAGAACGCAGCGGCAACCATCCAGGCTTTTCCAATTGCTTTTTTTTCGTTTGAACCACAACAGCGCTGCGTTTATAGCGGCATCGTAACGGCGGGATCTAGCCGTTGGGATGCAGCCGGTCGAAATCGAAATGCTCGGGTGGTAATAAAAAAAGGGAAGCTGGCCGGGCGAGGAGGTGGTCGTGCGCCGGCTTTGCAACTTCCCATCTTTGCGTGAGACTTCCGTTCTCTGCTCCCTTTGCGGTCTCCGCGTGAAACCGTTGTCGAAGATCCATGGCTTTACAAGCGGCCGCGGTTGGCCCATTCTAGGTGCCTCAATCAGACAGCCTACAGCATGATCAGCGTGGATAATGCGTAAAACACGTAAGGGCGTAGCTATCCTCGGTGGTGGCATTGGTGGAATGAGCGCGGCTCACGAGCTGGCGCAGCGCGGCTTCGAGGTCACTGTGTTCGAGGCCGGATCGGTGCCGGGTGGCAAAGCCCGCAGCATCTTTATTCCGGGTACGGGCACGGAAGGCCGGCGCGACTTGCCAGGCGAACACGGCTTCCGGTTCTTCCCATCGTTCTACAAGCATCTGCCAGACACCATGAAGCGCATTCCGTACGGTCGCCGTACTGTATACGACAATCTGGTGCCTACCACGCGGACGATGATCGCGCGAGAGAATGGCGTGGATCTGGAAGTGCCAACGCGCTTTCCCACCACCATCGATGACATTCGCGATTTGCTGCGGCTGCGCTCAACGGACTTCACCCTGTCGATGGACGAGTACCGTTTCATCGCGCAACGGCTCTGGGTGGTGCTGACCAGCTGCAAAGAACGACGTCGTGAAGAGTACGACAACATCCCGTGGTGGCAGTTCGTCGAGGCAGACCAGCGATCGCCGGAGTTTCAGTACGTCATGGGAGAGATCGGCGTGCGTTTTCTGCTGGCCATGAACGCGCGCAAAGCCAGCACCAAGACCATAGGTGACATTGGCATCCAGCTGTACTTCGATCATCTGAAGCCGGGTGTGCATGTCGATCGCCTGCTCAACGGTCCCACCCACGATGTCTGGCTCGGCCCGTGGCTCGCACACCTGCGCCAGATGGGCGTGGACTACCGCTTCAACTCGAAGGTCGAGCACATCCGCTGTCAGAACGATCGCATTGTGGAGGTCACCATTTGTGACGGCAGCGGCGAGCGCTATACCTTTGCCGAGGAATACTTCGTCAGCGCGCTGCCGGTGGAGCGGATGATTCCGCTGGTCACCGACGAGATGAAAGAGTCGGAGCCGCGGTTGTCTCATCTCGATCAGCTGCAGACCGACTGGATGCTGGGATTGCAGTTCTTTCTCGATGTCGATATCACTCTCACCAACGGCCACGTCCTGATCACCGACTGCCCGTGGGCGGTCACCGCAGTGTCACAGAAACAGTTCTGGCCTGAAGTGGATCTCTCACGATTCGGCAACGGCAAGGTCGATGGCATCCTGTCAGTCGATGTTTCGAACTGGGAGTCACCCGGCAAGCGCTGCAGCAAAACGGCGCGCGATTGCACGAAGGAAGAGCTGATCGCGGAAGTCTGGGAAGAGCTGAAGGCTCACCTCAACGACACCGGCGAGGTGCATCTCGAGGACCACAATGTCATCCACGCCGAGCTGGCCGACAGCTGCCGGCGCTGTGGCGACAAATGGATCAACCAGGAACCGCTACTGGTCAACACGGCTGGAACCTGGAAACTTCGTCCGCCCGCAGTGACCAACATCCACAATCTTTTCCTGGCATCCGATTACGTGCAGTCGAACACCGACATCGCATCGATGGAAGCGGCCAACGAAGCCGCGCGCGTTGCGGTCAACGGGATTCTCGATGCGTCCGGTTCCAACGCCTCGAAATGCAAAGTGTGGGAGCTCGAGGAACCGATCGTGTTCGAGCCGTTCAAGATGATGGACCGCGAGTTGTTCAAGCGCGGCTATCCGCACCCGTTCTACAACTCGGGCCTGAAACGCCCGGAGAATTTCAAGAACCGGCGTCCGCTAGACTGGTTCTAGAGACCGGAAATGTGCCCTTAGCAGAGCGCTCTGCTTCCCGTTTGTCGGTAAGGAAAGAGCGCCGTGGGCATCGGCACGGCGTGGGCGGCGCATACCATGCGTCGCCGCCCACGTCAGACTCGGATGGGCGTTCAGGTGGCAGGTCTGGGCTGACCGTTGACGATCGACCAGTGGATCTTCCAGCTGCCATCGGGCTGCTGGCGCAGCAGGCTCAGGTATGCGCCCGGCTGCGCGGTTTTACCGGCGGGTGCAGGTGCTGTGAAGTTGAAGATGTACCACCCGCCGTCGAGTGCCCAGCCGTTGCCGAAATCGATGGTGCCCACATCGTGGATCTCGATCTTCGGCGCAGTCACGCCGGCGAAGTTCTCGGTGAAGCGCGCCTGAACGGCGGCGCGTCCCTGGAGCAGGGGCGATTCCGTGAAGCCGACGACCGCACTGTCCGTGTAGAGATTGGCAAGTGCGGTCCAGTTGGCGGCGGCGACTGCGGCTGCATACGCGTCTTTCAGCGCAGTCATCGTGCCTTCGTCCGGCGGCGGCGCGCCCTGCGCCGTGTCCGTGGTCATCGTGCCGGCGGGTGGCGGCGCGTTGAAGTTCGATGCCACGCCATTGATCTTCCAGGTGCCATTCACTTTCTGAAAGTGTGTCATATAGTTGCCGGCAATGGTAACCGGCGCGGTCGCGCCGGGCGGCGTCATACTGACGTTGTAGCTGCCACGTCCGACCGCGTTGTCGCCGAAGATCATGACCTCGCCGGTCTCCAGGCCGAGCGTGGGCGAGGCGGCCATATCGGCCTCGAGGTTGGCCAGGATCTCCGGCTTGGAGAGATTGACATTTCCATCCGCCCACAGCACGAACGCAGAATCAGCGAACAGGTCCGCGACGATAGAAGCGTGATGCGCGTTATAGTGCGTGACGTAATCGGCGCGGATCTGCTCGATGGCAGCTTGGTCAGCGGACGCGGAATCGGCAGCGGCCGTCTGGTCTTCAGAAGCGTCGCCAGCACATGCGGACAGGAACAAGCCCGCGGCCAGCAGGGCCGTCAGACGAGCGGTCATGCACACCTCCTTCAGTGGCAGATTGTCGTGGAAACCAGTGGAGTACTTTAGCGTACGGTGCGCCGGGCCGCAGTGTCAATCACCGAGCGATTTCGAGGATCGCGCGGCGGCCCAGACCACGAAGTTCTGCCTCGCGGAAAGCGCAAAGACCTCCGCAGGCGTCGGCGTGCGCTACATGTAAGGCGGACCCGTTTTCAACGCAGTTTCACGCGGAGACGCAGAGGGAGCAGAGACTCTTCCGGCCGGACCTCCAGTCACGGATACAAAGAAGCTGCCATTCTTGGATTAACAGATATGAGACGTTTCTGTGCCCGGGCAGCTGTCGGGCGCGGGCGACTCGAAGAAGTTCTCTGCCCCCTCTCCGTCTCTGCGTGAAACCTGGTTTCGACGACCCGTGCGTCTCCGCGTGAAACCTGGTGTCGAAGACCCGAGTTGCTGGCGTTTTGGCCCGCGGGTGTTTAGCATAGGTGAACCTCTTACTGCGAACAGGACCACCGATATGAAGGCAAGAACGGGTTGGGGCGCTGCAGCACTCGTGCTCGGATTGGCTGGCGCCGCAAGTGCGCAGACGCCGCCGGCACAGCAGATGCCCGCACCACTCGAGGTCGGCGCCGTGGCGCCCGATTTCGAGATGCCGGGTGCTACGCGTTATGGCGTCTTGCGCGATCCGGTGAAGCTCAGCGATTTCAAGGGGAAGACGGTCGTGCTGGCCTTCTTCTTCCGAGCCCGAACCCGTGGCTGAACGTACCAAATGCACGCGTACCGTGATCAGTACGCGCAGATTCTCAACAACGGGCAGAACGCAATCCTGATTGCGATCAGCACCGATTCGGTCGGAGCCCTGGCCAGTTGGGCCAGGGACGACCAGTTCCAGTTCCTGATGGCAAGTGACGTCGGTACCAAAGTAGGCATGATGTACGGCGCGGCTCGCAGCGCGGCCCAGACCAACCGCAACCTGTTCGTGATCGGACCGGACGGCAAAATTGCGTATCGCGCAGTTCCGTTCCGCGAGGTTGACCCGATGGCGTACACCGAGCTGGCGGAGGCCATCAAGAAGACACTGCCGGCGACACCAGGCAACTGAACGAGTAACGAAGTAACGAATCAACAGACGAGAACGACTACGACCACGACTACGACTACGACTTACGGGCTCCAGACATTGGGATTGAGAATTGCTCAACGCCGCATTGGTTGGAGCCCGTAAGTCGTAGTCGTAGTCGTGGTCGTAGTCGTTCTCGTCCGTTTGATTCGTTACTTCGTCTGCCCCGTCACTTCGCCCCAGGGAAAACCTTTGCGAGGGCGGATTCGAACCGCTGCTCACTGCCCGACCCTGTATAGACCACCTTCCCCGCAGCATCAAGGACAACCACATACGATGTACTCGGCGCTTCGAAGGCGCGAACGGCTGCGCCTTTCCCATCCCAAAGCACGCGCCCCGGCATGGGGTGGCCTTCCACGTGTCTCTTGATCGAGCGCGGCGTCTGATTCACACCGACGGCTACGATCAGCACTTCGAGGGCATCGCCGTACTTCTTCCTGGCGGCATTGAGTGCGGGCTCCAGCTCTTTGCAGAGCGGACACCAGGTTGCCCAGAACTCGACCAGCACGGGTTTCTTGCCCACGAACTGCGCCAGGTCCACTGGTTTGCCGTCGAGGTCTTCGACGATTGCGGCGGCGGGTTTCGCGCCAATGGCGAGGCCAATGTCCTGCGCGGATACGGCGGTGGCACCAATCGCCATCGCGAAAGAAACGAATGCAGCCAATCGCATCACAATACCATGCCCATTTGAATGAAGTAGTATTCGGCCATGCCCAGCATGATCAGGCCGGCGATGCGTTTCATCCACACCATCCAGGTCCCTGATCTCGGCAGCACGCTCAATGTACCCGAAAACAGGCCGACCAGTACCAACAGGGCGGTCATCCCGATCGAGAAGACGAAAAGGTAAAGAAAACCCAGTGCGGCACTGCCGGTCGAGGCCACGAAAGTCAGCACGGCCGCAAAGGCAGGCGCGCCGCAGGGTGCGGCCACGATACCGGAGGTCGCGCCCAGCAGGAAGACCGCCGGGTAACTGCCGCCGCCCAGACCACCGGCCCAGGTCAGGAGCCGCCGTGGTGCGTTGATCGGGATCACGTCCCACATCGCCAGCGCAAAAATGACCAGCAGATTGCCGATCGCGAAGCGCGCCCAGGGATTCGATGCGATGGTGCCGAACAGGGAACCGGTCATACCAGCGATCAGTCCCATGGTCGCGTACAACAAGGCCAGGCCAAGCGCGTAGGTCAGAGTCAGCAACACGGTACGCCGGCGTGATGATTTTTCCGCGGTTCCGGCAATCATTGCGGCGGTAATCGGAATCATCGGATAGACGCAGGGCGTCAGGCTGGTGAGCAGGCCGGCACCGAACAACGTGGGCAATGCAAGCAACGGCTGCTCGCGGAGCGCATCCCCCAACTGGATGAGTGCGATCACGTTTCTGCCCGTTGCTTGCCATAGTGCTCCACCAGTTTCACCAGCAGCTCAATATCCTCGCTGCGTGCCAGCGGATTGACGATGCAGGCGCGCAGCCAGAAATCGCTCTTCAGAACCGTCCCCGAAAGAAAAGCCTGACCGCTGAGCTGGACGTCGGTGAGGATCGCGCGATTCAGCTCGTTGAGTTGTTGCGGGTGCTCACGCAGGGCCGCAGGCGCGTAACGGAAGCAGACGATGCTCAGACTCTGTGGCTCGAAATATTCGAGGTCGGGTGAGCGCTCGACACAGTCGACCAGGTGAGCAGCCAGCTCGATATCGTGGTCGATCAGCTTGCGATAACCTTCGCTGCCATGGTACTTCAGCGCCATCCATAACTTGAGCGCGCGAAAGCCCCGAGTTTGCTGGATCCCGAACTCGCTGAGCCAGGGCGGCCCCTGGACGCCTTGTTCGTTCTCATCGACGCGCAAGTACGCAGGCACCAGGCTGAAAGCATCACGCATGAGTTGCGCATCACGCACCAGCACGGCACCGGCTTCGACCGGCACGTAGAGCCATTTGTGCGGGTCGATCGCGATGCTGTCCGCGCGCGCCAATGCAGCCAGGTCGCGTGCGTAGCGAGTGGACAGGATCGCGGGTGCACCGTACGCGCCATCGACGTGCAACCAGACACCGTGCGCTTTGCAGATATCAGCAATCTGGTCGAGTGGATCGATCGCGCCGGTATTCACGGTGCCGGCACTGATCACCACGGCAACCGGAATGGCCCCGCGCGCGGTGTCGCTGTTGAGCTGCTGTTCGAGGTCGGCAGGCGAAACGCGCAGTGCATCGTCGGTGGCGAGTGTACGCAGGCTCGAACTGCCAAGGCCGAGCAGTTCGACCGCTTTCTGGTTGCAGGCATGTGATTCGGCGCCGCGATACACGACCAGCTCGCCGGGAAGATTCTGCAAGCCCTGCATGCGCACATTCCAACCGCGTTTGGTCAGTGCGGCATGGCGCGCAACCGCCAGCGCCGTCAATGCGGCCGCGGAGCCGCCGCTCACCAGGAGGCCCATGCCGCTCGCCGGGAAGCCGATCAGCTGTTTGAGCCAGGAGGTTACCTGTCGTTCGATGTAAACTGCCGCGTGATTGCCGCCGGCTACGCTCGGGTTCATGGTCGCGGCCAGGGCATCACCGAAAATGCCGGCCGGTGTGGGCGGAGAATTCACCCAGCCATAGAACCGCGGGTGCCCATTGCCAAACGGGTAGGGCGCAACATCGCGCGCAAACTCATCCAGGATCTGGTCGATGGACTGCGGCTCGGAGGGCAGTGGCTGCTCGAGCAGTTGCTCGGCGAGCGGGCCGGGAACCGGTTGGAAGACCGGACGATCGGCGATGCCGGTCAGGTGCTCGGTGATGAGATCCACCACGCGGTATCCGGCCCGCCGAAGTTCTTCGGCCCTCCAGCCATCGCGAGTCGCTGCATCCTTTTTCTTTCGAGGCGGCATCCGTCACAGTACTAGACTTGCTATACTGCTGCAACGATTCAGTGTCTGGCCACGTAAGGATCCCGGGTCCCTCCCCCGTACCGTGAGTTGCCACCATGCGTGCAATGCCAGTCGCAATTCTTCTGGGTTTTTTTCTGAGTTCGAGCGTGACAGCCCAGTCCACCATCGTGTTCAGCAATGGCCGGTGGTTCAATGGCACTGCGTTCGAAGCGCGCGATTTCTACAGTGTGAACGGCGTCCTGCAATCGCAGCGACCTGCCGCCGTCGACTCGACCATCGACCTCAAGGGCGGCTATGTGATCCCGCCATTCGGCGAAGCTCACAACCACAATGTCGAGGGATCCGCCCGCACCGATGCGGTCCTGAGCCGGTACATCGCCGAGGGCATCTTCTACGTGTTGAATCCCAATTCGCTGCCGCAGTCGCGCACGCAAGTGGGTGACCGGGTCAACCAGCCGGGGAAAATCGATGTCATCTTCGCGAACGGCGGGCTCAACGTGACTGGCGGTCACCCCTGGGACCTGGTGCAGCGCAACATCGCGCGTGGCAGCTGGCAGCCGCAGGATGCCGAAGGCGCGTTTTACCATACGATCGATGACCGTGCGGCACTCGAGCAGAAGTGGCCGCGCATCCTGGCCGGGAAGCCGGACTTCATCAAGATCTACCTGTTGTTCTCGAACGAATACGAGAAGCGCCGCAACGATACGACCGCAAACGGCTTCAAGGGTCTGAACCCGCGCATTGTTCCGGAGATCGTAAGGCGTGCCCACGCTGCCAACCTGCGAGTAGCCGCTCACATCGAGAACGCACATGACTTCCGCGCGGCAGTCGCCGCGGGCGCAGACATCATCGCGCACATGCCTGGTTACGGCTGGCTCGGTACCAACGATTCCTCGCAGTACCTGCTGAGCGCCGACGATGCACGGGCCGCAGCCCGACAGGGCACGACCGTGATCACTACACTCGGCTTCGGACGACGCGGCAATGCCACGGTCGCGCCGAACCGGTCACCGGCACAGGTACGCAAGGATGCTTTCAACGCGGCAAACCTGCGGACGCTCAAGAACGCAGGCGTACGCCTGGCCATCGGCAGCGATAATTACGGCAACACCGCACGCAGTGAGGCGCTGTACCTGAGCGACCTGGGCGTGTTCAGCAACCTGGAGTTGTTGAAGCTGTGGACTGAGAACACGGCCGCGTTGATCCTGCCAGGGAGGAAAGTCGGACAGCTTCGGGATGGGTATGAAGCCAGCTTCATTGTACTCGAAACCGACCCGCTCACTGATTTTGGCAGCGTGCTGCGCATCAGCAAACGAGTGAAACAGGGCCGACTGCTGAACTGAGTGACGGAGAGATTCGCTTCAGCCATCGGACAATCGTTTCGCGAAAAGGTATTGTTGCGCAAGTTCGCGCCCACGAGCAGTCAGAACGCTTTGGCCGGTTCGAGCATCTCGTCGCAACAACGCCATCCTTCGCCCGTGCAGCGTGCCGACTGTGCGAGCGTCGTAACCATGGCGCTTCACCAGCCTGCCGAGGCCTGTTTTGTTGATGCGACCGCCGGCTTCGAGGATCTCGGCTAGCAGCGCGGCGGTTTTGGATTCCTGGGAAGCGATGCCGGACGCCTGGGTGGAGCCTCGAACGTAGCGGCGCCCACGTCGCTCACCCTGCGTCGCCACCAGACCGCGGTGGATCAGAATGTCGAGATGGTAGCGGATCGTGCGATCCGGAATACCGAGTGTTTCCGACAAGAAAGCAGCCGAGACTTTGCCGTGCTGATCGAGCAACACCAGGATGCCCTCCTGCACCGATGAAAGCTGCAGCATCGAGCGCTCCACATCCAGCCTGGCCAGCAGGAAGAGCAGCCACTCGCCGAACTCCTGCGGATCGGCACGCATCGCCAGTTGCGATGCCCTGAGTGCCGCGTAGTACGCCGCCTTGTTCTCCTCGATGATCCGTTCGAGCGAAGCATACGGCATATACTCGTACTCTGATTGGAGCAGCAGCAGCGTGGTGAGCGCGCGCGCGAGCCGGCCGTTGCCATCCTGAAACGGATGGATCGCCAGAAAGTCGACGATGAAGCGCGCAATCACTACCACCGGGTGCGATTCGCCCGCCGCGATCGCAGTGTTGGTCGCCTCAACCAGGTCTTGCATCATTTGCGGTGTATCGAACGGCGCCGCGGTCTGGAATACAACCTCGACGCGGCCGTCCGGATGCTTGGCCTCGACGTGGTTCGGCGTCTTCTTGTATTCGCCGCGATGCCACGCATCCGCTTCGCTGTATTTCAGCAGAATACCGTGCAGCTGCTTAATGAAGCGCTCCCGCAACGGCAGCTCACCGTGGTTGTCGAAGATGGTCTGGAGCAGCTCGGCGTACCCACGCACTTCGGATTCGTCGCGCGCACGGAAGCTGTCGAGCGATATACCTTCCAGCACCTTTGCCACTTCAGCATCGGAGAGCTCCGCCCCTTCGATGCGGGTAGAGCTGCCGGTCGACTCGATTGTAGTGACCTTACGGAGTTCACTGAGCCGCTCGGCTCGTATCTCTTTGAGCTTGCGCCAATAGCCCTTGAACTCGTCAATCCTCCCCAGCAACCGTAGCAGTTCCGTAGTCCGTGACGGATCCAGGCGCGGGTGGAAATCTTCAGGTTTTATCAGGGAATTTGCCTTGCCAACAACGTTGCCGACAATTGCCAATTGTTACAACTGGCTGTTGCCAACAATGTTGCCATTTCTTGCCACAAAGACAAGGTGCGGGCTGCTGAAACGGAGAAGGAGTCAGGCGTGATTAGCGAGAGGTCACTGCCCAGCTGCTGCGCAACGGCAGGAACGCTACGCAATACTGGCCGCCCTTGGTATGGCTGAATCCTGCTAACTTGAGTCGCCGGCCCGTAGTCCTCCACTCTCGCGACGGAGGCAATCTATGAATCGCGGTACGATCGCCTCGCTGATGGCACCGTTACTACTGATCAGCGCAACGGCTGTACCCGCCCAGCTCGCAACCCGCGACCAATCGCAAGTACCGGTCATCGATAATCCGCGACCGGCATGGAACGCTGCACAACGATGGCGGCTTTCGGCGAAGCCTGTGCTCGAGATCGGCACTGATGTAGGCGACCCCAACTACGAGTTCGGTTTTGCGCATGGCCCCGTACGTCTGCGCGATGGCCGCATTGTCGTCGCCGACATGCAGGCGAACCACATGCGCTTCTACGACGCGAAGGGCAAATACTTGATGACGGTTGGCCGTACCGGTGAAGGGCCCGGCGAGTTCGAGCAGCTCTATCGGCTGCGCAAAATCGCCGGCGACTCGCTGATGGCGCTTAACCCAACATCATTGACCTCGATCTTTTCGCCCGAAGGCAAATACATCCGCCGCTTCGATCTCGATCTGGTCCGCAATCGACAGAACATGTGGTGGCTGGGTCGGCTTTCCAACGGAACTCTGCTCGCGTTCAGCCTGCAGCGGGAAGGCACGGTTGAAGCGCCGCCTCCGCCGGATCTCAAACCCAATCAGGAATACGCGCGCTTTCGGATTCCGCCGAAGCCACCAAACTACCGCGACACGCTGATGCATTTCCTGTTCGATATGCAGGGAAGAATGATTGACAGCGTAGCCAAACTTCCCGGACAATTTCTAGGTGAGCAGAGCACTGTGATGATGCCGAACGCCGCGTACGCAGTTCACGACAACCTGTTTTTCCATAGCCCGGGAGATGCCGTCGAAATCCGCGTGTTCCGATCGCTGGTGGGCAGCACGAGCGCGCCCACGCAGAGGCGCGAAGGGGGCGCCGCCCGCCTGGAGCGCATCATGAAACGTCCATCCATCCGCTCACTGGCGATCACCGACTCCATGAAGAAGGAATACGAGGTCAGCATACGCGCACGTTACGCCCGGTTCCCCGGCACACCAGCCGAAAAGGAAGCCAACATTCAGCGGGCAATCGGCAGGACCCGATATCCCGAGGCCATACCTGCCCATGGCAACCGAATGTATGCCGATGACCTGGGCAACATCTGGCTTCAGCAATATCAGATCAACGCAAAATCACAATCGCAATGGAGTGTCTTCGACCCCAACGGCCGCTGGCTCGGCCAGGTCGAAACCCCAGTCGGCTTTGTGGTCAACGAAATCGGCGCCGATTACATCCTCGGCGTCGGCGAGGACGAGCTCGGCGTGCAATACGTGCGCATGTACCGGCTCGAGAAGCCGCGCTAGCAGGTTCACCACGGGGGATTCTCGTTTGTATCAGGTCCGTCGGTTGGCAGACGTTTTACGGCGCGGAAGGTGAGGAGGGCGTGGAGGGCGTGGAGGGCGTGGAGGGCGTGGAGGGCGTGGAGAGCAAACGGCAATTCAAATTCAATTTCGAATTCAAATTTCGAATAAACAGATTGAAACGCCGCTTCGCACTGATTGTGAATTGGTGTGGACTCGCGCCGAAGTAGCCCGACGCATCGTTCCTCAATTCGCAATTGGGATTCAGGACTTGAATTTTGGTTTCTGAATCTGTCCGTTGTCCCTGTTTCTGACCCGCCGGCCTGTACCTGTCTCGGTCTCTGCACCTGTCTCTGCTTCTGACCCGCCGTCACTGTCCCTGTCTCGGTCTTTGATCCTGTTTCCGATTCTGAATTCTCCGGCTCGTGAGTTGCAGAGAGCCGTCAAGCATCGATTTCCTGTGGAGGGATTATGAGTTCATTGAAGCGCATGCTGGACACTCATCCACACCCGGCCGGCTCGAACGGGGACGTAGCGCGTGACTGCATCGAAGCCTGTTCGGCGTGTGCCCAGGCCTGCACGGTCTGCGCGGATGCGTGCCTGAGCGAGGAGCAGCACGTGCTGCGGCTCGTGACCTGCATTCGCCTCAACCTGGATTGTGCCGATGTCTGTCGAGTCACGGCGCAGCTGCTCACCAGGCCCAGCCACCGCGATGCGCCTGCCCTGCAAGCACTGCTCGAGGCCTGCATCCAGATCTGCAAGGCCTGTGCGGATGAATGCGGCGGCCATGCATCGATGCAGCATTGCAAAATCTGCGCGGACGTGTGCCGCAAGTGTGTCGACGCGTGCGAAGCGATGGCAGCCGCGTTGGTTCCCTGAGAACTGGCTGCCGCAGCTATCACATTATGTTGCACATAGGCGGGATGGTGTCGCGAATCGCGACACTCTGACAATCTCATGGCAGGTTCATTGCACTCCTTCGCTGCAGCTTCCTCGGAGGGAAAGCAATGAATCACGCACTGACGATCACACTCGATTTGCAGACGCTGAATCCGCTGCTGCCTCTCAAGCTGTTGAACTTTCAGCCACTCGTACCGGGAGCAGCGACGGAGATTCCGGGCGGTGTCATGGTATTTCAGGCGGCATTCTTGAACAGCACGGCCGGCGAGCCGAGCATGTATCGCTTCATCCTGCAGTCAGGCGCGCAGCAGGCAGTCGCTGCAGTGGGCAATTGGCTGTACAGTCAGCTGCATGGAACCGCGGCCGCGTTGCAGATTAGCGGACAGCCGGTTCCAATCAATCATCACAACATCCTTGCTGCCCTGGAGCGGTCGGCCTGATTCACCACAGCGTCCGTACAAGGAGGGACCACAGCGACCACACAATCGCCCCGCGGCCGAGGTGATCCCTTATTGTTTGGGCAGCACCGGTTTCTTCCGGAACACACTCCGAATCACGAAGCCATCATACACCGTGGATTCGCGGCGGATCTCGTTCGTACCGTTGGCGAGGTAGCGCAGCAGTGCGGAGCTGTGGGCGAGTCCCTGACTGGCCACCAGTTTGAGCCAGTCGCCGCGTGCGGTCTCGTCTGGAGCTTCAGTCGTGATCGAGATGTAGTTGACGCGCGGGTTGTTTGGTGTCAGCGCACCAGCGACCGGCTGTCCGCGCAACGCGAGGGAGACCAGCATGCCGTTGTGGAAATACTCGCGGAAGTCCTCGGTCTCCTGTTTACCGTATTTCTGGTAACGCGCGTAGAGCCGCTTGTTCATGGCGTTGCCTTCCGGCATCGACGTGATCGCTGCGGCGATCGAGTCCAGGATCGCAAACTGCGCTTTCTTCAGTTCGGGATAGCGTGCATCGTCGACCCAGCTGAACCCAGGAATGAACCAGCCACGCGGCAGCCACCAGCTGCGTTGCGCACCACTTCGACTCCGCACCCAGGCACTGTAGCCCGCGAAGTACTGCACCCACTCGTGGGATGGGTAGCCGTGCATGTTCACGTAGATGTCGGGCAGCCAGGTCTCCATCAGCTCGGGCCGCACCTGTGATTCCGGGTAGATCGCATCCGGATTGCCGGCGCCCGACGTGGCATCTACACCCAGCGCGCCCAGGTAGCCGGCGTGCAGCATGAAGTCCGGATTGGTGCGCTGCATCTCCACGGCGAGCCGCGCGCCGTCCGGATTCGTGATCGGATGCAGCACGACGTTCGCCTTCTTCAGCAGCTTCGCGTAGGCCGTATCGGTCGCAAGCAGTTCGCCGAGCTTCAGGATGTGGCTGGTGCTGGAGACTTCATTGGCGTGCTGGCGCCCGGACAGGAACAGCGTGGGCTTCAGCGCGTTCAGTTTGGCCTGCGATATGTAGCGCGCATCGTGCGGCGGCAGGAAATCGGCCGCGAAGACGTTCTGACCCAGGAACGATCGGGTCAGGTAATACGCATTGACCACCGGGAACGTCGCCAGTCGCGCCATGATCGAATCGCTCTCGATGGGCGGGATCGGCGTGTCCCATTGCACAATCGGATCGCGGATCGCGGATCGCGGATCGCGGGTCGCGGATTCCAACGTCGGGTTTCGGGTCGAGCGCGGATTGCGGCTGCGCTCGAGCGTGTAGAGCGATTGGTGAGCGGCCAGCGTATCGCGGACAATAAAGCGAAATTGCAACGACCGTACTCGATCGTAGCTGAGCGCGTTCTCGAACAGACCGGCACCCTGCAGCTCGCGCAGATTGGCGGCCAGGTTCGACAGCAGTGAAGTCGCCAGGAACGTGCGGTCGATTGCACTTTCCGAGCTGCGCGCCTTGTATTCCTCGAAGCGATCCACCGAATCGATGGCCACCACCTCGAACAGCAGGCGCTCCACCTGCGTCCGCTGAGCCAATACCGCAATTCCGCGCAGCCGGGGCGGATCAACCGGCAACGCCGATAACGGGTACCGTTGTTTGACCGGCGGCTGCCCTCGCTCGCGATAGGTGAGCACCAGCTCGGGCACACCCCGGTCCTTGCCGGTCATCGAGATGCGCGCGCGCCCGGGCTTGCCATCGCCGCCCGGCTGGATGTAGGGCAGCACACGCCCGAGATACGCGAGGTCGCCGACGCCGTAGCGCTGACCGAGCAGTGTAAACAGCGTCAGCGTCTCGAAGTAGATGTCTTCGTGCAGCGCTTCCAGCGATGAGATCACTTCCTCGTCGATGCCAATGCGATAGTTCGGCTCGCTCAGCGTGAGATCGACGCGCAGCTCATCGAAATACGGTGCGTTCGCCGGCGATGGGCGGCCGTTCTGCACGTCCATCGCGTAGTCGACCATGCGCTGGTAGGTCTGCTGCTGGAAATGATCCCAGAACGTCTCCGGGTCCGTGCGGATCCGCTGATCCAGCACCATAGCGCCATGGGCCTCCACCGTGAGCCAGCCGGTGGTCACGCGCACACTCTCATACTCGGGGAACAGGTCGAAGAACGGACGCACGACGTACTTCGGATCGAACGAATCCTCGAGGATGACATTGCCGGAGCGATCGAGTGCGCGCACGGAGTAAATCGGCCTGGCCGACTGCACCGCGGTGAACGTGATCAATGAGTCGGGGATCCCGAGCTCTTTGGCCATGACGGCATCGACCGGATAAAGCTCCTGCAGCCAGCGCGTGTCGGATTCAATTTCCTGCCAGCGCACTTCCTTCGAGTCTTTCAGCGTCAGGTACCTGATCTCGATACGACCAACCGGTTGTCCCTTCAAGCGCGGCAGCACGCGATCGTTCAGCCAGCTGTAGCCCTGTTTGTACGCGCTCAGCACACTCACGTCGAACGCGCCGGCGGGGATGCCCTTTGCCGTGAGCGCTGCGGTGATCTCCTTCTGCAGCTGCGCACGGATCTCCGGCGATTCACTGACCCGTACCTCGATACGGCCGCGACTCTGTGCATTCAACTTCGGCATTGCCTGCTCGCGAAAGACCTTGCGCACCTCGTCGACTTCCCACGCAATCTCGAAATCCTCGCGGAAGATCGGTTTACCCACGCCAAACCCGGTGGCAAACGACTGCACATCGACTTTCGCGTTGGGCAGCTTCTCGCGAACCACGCCGCTCATGAATGCATCCAATCGCTCCGGCCGTTCCCGCGCGGCCAGCTCGAGGCTGACCGAATCGATGATTTTTCCTTTCAGGCGATCCAGCCAGGTGCGCGTCTTGTTGATCGCCAGCGCGACTTGGCCGGGCGCATCCTTGGCCTGGAAGAAGCGCCGCACGTCCGCTTCGACATCACGCAGCTCGAAGTTTCCTTTGCCGTATTCCCACAGGTACGGCATGCGGCGCGACATGTAGTCGGAAATGGCCTGCACGTCGCCGCCGATAACCAGTCCGTTACGCTTGTTGAAGCCGCCTTTCACGAACTCGAGGAAGCCCTCACCCTCGGCGCCCGTGTGCAGCTTCCCCTCACGGAATAGCCGGCCAAACTGGTAATGCCCGTCACCAACCACGATCGGGAATCCTTCGTCCGGCAGATAATCGCGCTGGCGATCGACATCGACGAAGGGCAGACGCATGCCGGCGGTCTCGAGGCCAATGCGTGCGGCAAGGTCGACCATGCCGGACGCGGCATCGCCGTTGTGCAAGGAGAGCAGCGCGTCGGTGCGGTCGGGCACCAGGTCCTGGTTGGTGTCGCGGAAGAGGCCGCGAATCGTGTAGAGATCGGAGAGAGTAAAGTCCGGTGACTCGCGATTGGTGTATTCAGCGCCCGGGCGCGTACCCCAGGGACGCGTTGGCAGCAGATGGATCGTACGCCCGGCCGTGCTCGGCGCTGCAGGCTCGAACGCGATGTCAATACGGTGCAGGTCGGTGAATTGCAGGTCCTGCGGCCGGACCCGGTTGCGACGAGCAGTCGTATCGCGCGAGATCGTGCGCGCGAATGCCGTGTCACGCAGCGCGGAGTCCGCGCGGGCCAATGCGCTCGCCATCCGACGATAGACGGAGTCGTGCTGGGCTGGTATACGCAGCTCTACACGGCTGACGCCCGCCCTCCCATCCTCGACTACAATGCGATCGAGCAGGACGTCGGCACCGGCCGCGCCTTCCTGCACGAGATAGCGTTGTACCCGATCGACCACATCGGCATGGGACTGAGCGCGCAATCCCCAGATGCTGGGATAGCGTGCCGAGACATAGCCGGCGATGGCCAGAAGGCCACTCGCGTCATTCGCATCGAGTTGCAGACCGCCGGCTCGCAACACGCTGCCCGGTGCGAGAAATGCCAGCGCGCCCTGGCCTGGCCCGAGCGTGCTGCGGCTGCTAGTGGCCGCGGCGAGCCAGGCCGGACTGCCCACGACGATTACCGGCAGGTCGTACGACGCAGCTGGCTGCGCATTTGCCACTGCCAGTCCCAGGTCCAGGGCCGATGTCTCGTAGCCGAGGCGGGCCGCGATGTTCGCCGCGGCGGCCAGCTCGGCGGCGGACGGCCGCGCCGGCAGTACGATGCGCGCTCGTACGAAGTCGATCACATCGTCCTGGTTACGGTCCTGCAGGATGTAACCGGCGGTGAAGGCGTTGCGCAGATCTCGGGGTGGTGCCTGTGCCGCGACCGTGAGAGCGCCTGCGATTTGCAGTGTAGCACTCAGGGCTGCGGCTCGGGCAATGGCCCGCACACGGAGCGTCCTGCCACTCATGATGCCGTCCGGCCGTGTCTGGGGGATGGGATTGCTGGCCTGCCGACCTATAATGCGCCGTTGCCGGAAGATCGTCCACAGCGCCACACATGAATGCCGACCGGGTGAAACCAAGATGAGCCTAATGCGATGGACGTTCGTACTGCTGACCGTGACCGCAACCGCGTGCTCGAGCGCCGGACAGGACGAGTCCCGCACCAGCAGCGATACCAGCAACGGCGCCACCCCGAACATCAGCATCGAGGCAGTGCCCGAAGATTCGGTGATCGTCGAGCAGCGACTGGCCTGGGCCCGGGAGCAGCGGCTGGACACACTGCCGATCGGGGCCGCGATCGCCGCTTTCGGCCGGACCTTCGTGGGCGCGCCCTACATACCCGGATCGCTCGAAGTCGAAGGACCCGAACGCCTGGTAGTGAATCTACGCTCGTTCGATTGCGTCACCTTCATCGAGAACATGATCGCGCTGGCGCGCACGATCCGCAGCGGTGGCCACTACCCGGAGTTTACCCGCGAGCTGCTGCGCATCCGCTATCGCGACGGCAAACTGGCCGGCTACCCGAGCCGGCTGCACTACTTCAGCGAGTGGATCTCCAACAACGATGCGAAGGGCATTGTGCAGAACATCACGCAGTCGATTGGAGGGCAGCGTGATGCCGAGCCAATCACATTCATGACTGGCCATCGCGGATCCTATCGACAGCTCGCCGATGACACGATCTTCGGCGAGATCGGCGTAATGGAGCAGCGATTGAGCAACGAGCCGCGTTACGTGATTCCCGAAACCGCCATCGCGCAGCACGCTGCTGACATTCGGGACGGCGATGTGATTGCCGCCGCCAGCAATCTGCCCGGCCTCGACATCGCGCACACCGGCATCGCTCTCTGGGTCAATGGAAAATTGCACCTGATGCATGCACCACTGGTGGGAAAGGTGGTCGAGATCAGTGCGGTCCCATTGGCGGACAGGATACTCGACATCAAGGCGCAGGACGGAATAATGGTCGCTCGGGCGCAGTAGGCGGTGGCGGAGGCGGATTGACGGCAGCGGTGGCGGTGAGCGGCGGCGTTGGCGCGTGCGGGGGCCGAGGCGGTTCGGTGGCGGGGGCGGTAGCGCGGCGTTGAGTTGAACGCATCAGGTTGGTCATCATCGCGGACGTACGATCGGCGACTTCTTTACCTTCGGTAACGAGTGGTTGCGCGCGGCGCGGGAGATTTGGTTGCAACATGATCAGGCATGCGTAGTATTCGCTGGCAGACGCGCGACTAGTGCCATAACGGTCGAGCTTTTTGGCAGGCGTGCGCTCCCGGGCTCCTTCTCCGATACTGAGTGTGCACGATGATGCACAACGCCGGAGCTGATCAAGGGAATCTCATCAGGTAACCGCTGCCGTCTACGACGAGATGGTCGAGGGGATAACGCGACTGCGCCCCAATGTGCGCGAAATGCGGGGCGGTTAACGGGCCAGCCGCGGAGCGATGTCGGCTCGGCTACGATCGGGCGGCGTTACTCGGCGTGTGTCCAAAACCGGCAGATGCCCCGCCCCACGCCGCACGAGTGAAGCGGGCCAATCGGCCAAGCTCGCTGCTGCCGCCGGGATTACGGCTTAGTGTCCTCACCCCACAACTGTGCACGTAGCCTAGCGAGCGCCTTAACCGGATTTCGGCGCAACTGCTCCACTGTTGAGACCAAATCTGGCCTGTCGTGGACGAGTGTGGCTGCATACGAGGCCGAGATCGCCGCTAGTCCAAGGCCGACTGGTCCTCCCTCTTGGAATCCGACCCAGCCTTGATCGTACGTGTTCAGCATCTCATCCGCGTCTTCCGCGGGGAAGAGCGCTCGAACAACTTGCTCGTACTCTTCGCGCGTAAAGCTCATTGCCGTTTCTGCCGGTTCATTCAGAAAGTTTTTTTCCAGTCACTAGTATTAACGTCCAGAATGCCAAACGATCCGTTGGGAAGAAAATTGCCGTTACTATCTCTCCTGTAGAAACACGAAACCCTAATTCTTGCAGTCCAAAGCACGCCGGACCCGGAGGTTGCAAACCAGGTGTGATGTGGCCCTGGCGGAACTGCATACCAACCTCTAGGAGGAAGCATCCCGCCACTACCTCCGGAAGAGGAGTATTCATAATCCTCGCTGATTCTCCACTCCCATAAATACAAGGTGCCGTTGATCTTCTCGTGTCCAACAAGCCTGACCGGGTCTTGTGCTGAGACAATGATGACTGGTGGGCACTCGTACGGAGCTTCCGGCTCGCACGTATCGCAGGGTTCATCACCACCGCCAGTTCCTCCTGAATCACCACCCCCGTTGCCGCCACCAGAGTCTGACCCCTATGAATCCTCCAGCGGCACGCAGCCGCCATCGTACGGATTGACCTCGCAGTATTATCAGGGCCGAAACTCAATACGTTGAAAGCCTCAGCACGGCGGCCGTGCGGGAACCGGTCGTAGCGAAAATGACCCGAAGCTACAGGTGTAGCCTAGAGGACCCGAGCAATTCGCTAGTTTATCTATACGAAATCCGAGATGCCGTCACTGAGCCATACGGCAGCGAAGTTGAGGCGCGAAAGCAATTAGGTATTAGCAAGCGGGACTGGCAACGGCTCGGACAACTAGCGAACGACCAACCTCTGCTCGAAGGCCGTCACCGCGGCTCGCAGACAAGGTCGCTTCGAAACGCAACACCGGACGAACTCAGCGAAGCACGTCGGCTCGCTAGTATTCTGATCGACGCGTTTGCGCAGCGCGTGTCAACTACCGAGTTGCCCCTAGCTGGTGGTAGCCAACAAGCCACGAATCACCCTCTCAATGAAAAGAACCCCAAGGATAATCGCGCCGGGAAACATTAACGACATTGCAAAAAACGCGGCCCGTGGTCGACTCAGGCTGTCCGAAGCATGGAGTATTCCCGGCCGCCGCAACTCCTCAACCCATTGGGTCCGCGAGAACTCCTTGACGCGCGGCGGACAGGCAATCTCGAATATCGTGGTACCGACGGCGAGGAGCGCGCTTCCCCAAAGCACAGCCGTTAATCTAGGAGGAAACGGAATCGGGTAGCTGAAGGTGCTTACAATTCTGGAATCGTTCAGCCAAGCAATGCCGGTGTAGATGGACACGGCCACTGTCATCAATATGTAAGCACCAGCGAAGAGCGGCAGATGACCTATGACTCTTGCAGACCGCCAGTTTACCAGCCGATTGAACCGCGGGACCTCGATGACGTCTGAGCCGTCGTTCGGCGCATCGTGGTCCGCATCCCAGATTGTCCCGTCAAAACGTGTATTCGAATCAATCCTGCTGTAATGCCAACTGGTGCCGGTCAAGTCTGCCCATCTGAAGCTGGTGCCCTTGAGGTGGCAATTACGGAACGTAGTGCTTCGTAGATTGGAACTCGCAAAAAACGCCCTGTCAAGCATGCAATTTTGGAATCGTACAGAAACCAGTTTTGCCTCCTGCAAGAACAATCCCTCACCCTCCGACCATTCGAATGACGATTCAGAAAAATTTGCAGAGGAGCCGTCGGCGGACGAAAGGTTGGCGTGGAGAAAGGTCGCGCCCTGTATTCTTGCATCCGAAAGGCTGGCGCGCGACAGGTTTGTATTTTCGAATTTCGCGCCAGTAAGGTCTGCGTGCCGGAGCCTGGCATCCTGCAGCGATGTCATTCTAAAGTGGGCTCCCGGGCAATTCGCCCGAATTAGGTCGCAGTCAGACAAGTCTGCATCGACGATTGAATCACCCCGCGCTTCAATCGGAACGCCCGGATTATTTCGTTGCCATTCAAGGAAGCGAGCGTGGTCGGTTAGAATATCGAGCGGCGGGTTCGCCATAGAGTCCTCGTCAGCTCACAGGCCAAGGGCGTATCGAGCGCCGATCACTGCACGGGCTTGAGCATACGCGAAAAGGTTCGCAAGGTGGGCAGCGTCAAAGTGGGGGATCAACCGGTTTCTGTCCTGAAGCGGGCGGGTCACGTCCTATCGCTTTTCTTATCTGTTCAATGTCCTGCAACACAGGCATTGCGGGAGGCAAAGGCTTCTGTTCAGAAGGCCAGAGCGGCCTGCGCGGTTCCACATTCATCCGTCCATGCTCTCACGATGCGCTAATCCGCCCCAGATACCATAGCAGCATGCGACATGTTTGGCCATTTGTCGCTTTTCTAGATCACTTGCGATCTGTGGTGTTTGAAATTGGCTGAGCTCCTGCGCTATCTCTCGCATCCGCAACGCCGCTTTGAACACGTCCCACGTTTCATGAAAAAACACGGTTCCCCTCACATTGGAGTCGTACGCAGTTTCCGCCGCCAACGCGGGCATCTCCATAGCAATTCACGCCAATATCCACCCCCCGCCACCGACCGCCGCCGCCCCCGGACCGCCACCGCCCCCGGACCGCCAACGCCACCGCTGTTGGTGCCGCCCTTGCCGCACCTGCCCGATGTGGGTCACCTTCTCGGTACACCTCTCGTCAATAATGTATGAAGAATTCAGCCACGGTACTCGTAGTCGATGATGACCGGGTGACCCGTTCGGTCGTGCGCGAGGCACTGATCGAGCTGGGGTGCACAGAAGTTCTCGAGGCCGGTGACGGCATTGAAGCGCAGGAGATTCTGCGGGTTCGGCCGGAAATCGATCTCGTGATCGTAGACATCATCATGCCGCGGCTGGATGGTCTCGGCCTGGTTGCCTGGGCACGGGAGCACTGTCCGGGACCGGTTTACGTGATTCTGTCGGCGCTGGATCGCTTCGACCAAGCGGTGAATGCGATCCGGCTGGGTGCATTCGACTTCCTGGCCAAGCCGATCCGCAATGAGGAACTCGAGGTTTCGGTGCGCAATGCGCTCGAGCACCGCGCGTTGTTGCTGGAGCGGGCCCGGCTGCAGGCCGACCTTCTGAAGAAAGTGGACGAGCTGGAACACAAGTCGCGGCTCATGCAGCGCGACCTGCAGCGCGCAGAGATCATCCAGCGCGCACTATTGCCGCAGGCCCCGCCACCACTGGAACAGCACAGCGTTCGCGCGGTCTATCGTCCCGGGCGCTACGTCGGTGGAGATCTGTACGACGTGACGCGGATCGGCGATGATCTGGCGTTCTATGTGGCCGATGCGACCGGCCACGGCGTAACCGCGGCCATGCTCTCGGTGCTGTTCAAGGAGCGTCTTCGTCCAGTCGATGAGTCCGGCCGTGCGCGATCGCCGGCAGCGGTCCTCACGGATGCCAACCTCGCGCTGGCTGACGCGGTGAATGCGCCCGGGCTTTTTCTCACCGCCGCGTATGGCGTGTTGAATCTGATCACAGGCGAGCTCACAGTGGCATCGGCCGGACATCCGCCGGTCCTGCATCAGCAGGGCAGGGGCCGTCCGCGGCTCATTCGTCGGACCGGTCCTGCACTCGGGCTGAGCGCAGAAGCGCGCTTCCAGGAGGAACGCTGCCAGCTCGGGTCGGGTGATCGGCTACTGCTCTACACCGATGGACTGGTCGGCTCGGACGATACTGCTGCGGCGAAACGGCTGTGTGACGTCCTCGAGTCCGGTCCCGAGGGCCCGCTCGAGCTCATGACCCAACTGCAGGCCGACCCATCCAGCAGCAACGCCAACAGTGATGAGATCGATGATGTGACCGTGCTGTTGCTCGATGCGCAGAGCGGCGCCTCGTGGTGTGACAATGGCGCGGCTCCCACACGCAGTTCATTGGAGCGCCGCATTGACTCGCGTCAGCCGGTTGTATTTCACGGTGAGTCGGATGAAGCGTGGTTCCTGACCCTGCGCGGACGTGCGACCTGGCTGCACAGTGATGCCTTTTATGAAGCCGGCTGTTCGATGCTCGAGGAGCATCACACGCTGGTGATCGACCTGGAGGAATGCGATTACCTGGATAGCACCGCGCTCGGCACCGTACATGAGCTGGTCGGACACGGGCAGGTCCGCGTGCAGGGCGTCCAGCCCGCCGTGCGTGCGCTATTCGAAGAGCTGAGCATGCGCAATGTGCTGGATCAGGTAACGGAGCCGGTACCCCGTCCGGACCTGTATCCTCTGACCACCGCCAGCATCGCATCGGCCGGCCAGCTGCGCATCCTGCGCGCACACGAAGCACTGGCTGCACTGGACTCGAGCAACCGCGATCGATTCCAGTCGGTGCTGGAAGCCATGCGATCCCGTACCCGCTGATTCACCACAGGGAGCACAGAGCGATGCTCGCCTGAATCTAACTGCCGGTCAGTTACACTCCATTTTTTCATTTTGCAGTTTGGCCGTTCCAGCCGTGTTGATCTACGAACGACGCCGCAAGACCCTCAACGCACTAAAACACCGAATCAAAATTACAAAAAAAGAAGTCAGTTGAGCGTGAGCGCCTGATTCATGCGAAATTCGCTCTGTGGTCTCCGTGTGCTCTGTGGTGAACTCATCCGCGGAGTGCCTGCAAGGGACTGGTCGCAGCCGCGCGGCGGGCGGGCAGCCATGCAGCCAGTCCGGCGACTGTCACCAGTATGATGGGCACGATCACGAAGGTGACTGGATCCAGCCGCTGCACACCGTAGAGTTGAGCAGCCAGGAAACGGGTCAGCCAGGCAGAGGCGATCAATCCGAGTGCAACACCCGCAACAGCCAGTGCTACGCCCTCGCCGAGTACCATCTGCACGACGCGCCCACGGGTTGCGCCTAACGCCATGCGTACGCCGATCTCCTGCACGCGGCGCGAAGCCAGGAATGCGATCACGCTGTACATGCCGATCGCGGCGAGCGTAAGAGCGAGCCCCGCGAACACGCCCAGCAGCAGGGTAAGGAAGCGCGGCTGTGCCAGAGCCCGCTCCGCGACTTGATCGAGGGTTCGGACTTCGGAAACCGGCAGCGATGCGTCCAATGCTTTCACCTGCGCACGCGCGGCACCGACCAATGCCATCGGTTCGCCGCGCGTCTTCATCACGATGGTCAGGCCTCGTGGTGCGGATGCGGACTGCAGCGGGAACTGCGAATGCGGCACGTACATCTCCGTGCGCGGCTCTTCGACCACCGCATTGTGACGAACCGGCTTCGTGATGCCGACAACCGTCATCCAGGGCCGCTCGAGCGTGCCCAGCCTGAATCGCTTGCCGAGTGCATTCTCACCCGGCCAATACTCCCGCGCCATGTTCTCGTCGATGATGACGACGGATGCACCGCTCGCATCGTCGGCATCAGTAAAAAAGCGGCCGTGCGCCAGCTGCACGCCCATGGTCTCGAAGTAGCCGGGTGTAACCACCTGCCAGTCGCCGTTCGGATTGGAGCCGGGCACCATGGGCCGGCCTTCGATCGAGATGCTCCAGTCGCCGATGGTACCGGTGAGCGGCAGGATGCGCACGCCAGCCGCGCTTTCGACGCCGGGCAATTGTTCTATACGATCGAGCAGTTGCCGGTAGAACCCGACCACACGTTCAGGCTCGGGATAGTCCGCCTGCGGCAGGCCCAGCCTGAAGGTCAGGATACTGCCGGGATCGAAACCGAGATCGATCTGCCGCATCTCGACGAAGCTGCGCATCAGCAGTCCCGCGCCGATCACGAGTACTACCGACAACGCAGTTTGCGCAATCACGAGGGTGTGACGCAGCCGTTTGCGAACGGTGGTGCCACCGCCACGGCCGCCGGCTCCCATCGCCGAAAGCAGATTCACTCGCGCGAGGTCGAGTGCAGGCGCCAGGCCGGCCAGCATGGTCGTTACCAGCGCCAGCAGCGCACTAAAACCCAATACCTGTGCATCGACCGCGATCGATCGCATGCGGATCAGGTTCACCGGTGTCACGGCCAGCGTTGCCTGGAGACCGCCATATGCCAGCGCGACGCCCAATGCCGCGCCCGCCACTGCAAGCAGACTGCTCTCCAGCATCAACTCGCGTGCGATGCGTGAACGGGTCGCGCCCAGTGCGGCCTGCGTAGCGACGTCGCGCCGCCGCGCATCGGACCTCGCGAGGAGAAGATTGGTGACGTTGGCGCACGCGATCAGCAGGATGAAGCCGACTGCGCCAAATAGAATGAGCAACGCCGGCTTGAGACTGGCCGTCAACAGCGTGCCGAGCGGGAGTGCGTCGCGGTCGAGACCACCATCGTCATTATGAATGAATCCCTGCCGCTCCCACTGTTTAGTCGCGGCGCGAATGTCCGCGCTTGCAGCGGTCGCGTTCACACCTGCACGCAACCGGCCGACCAGGAAGTATGAACGATCTCCGAAATCGCCCGGGTTGGCTTGATCGACCGCGGCCGGTACCCACAGTTCCGTCGGCCGCTCCTCGCGGTAATCCAGCGGCAGCCGGAACTCGGGTGGCATGATGCCGAGCACGGTGCGCACGCGCCCGTTCACGCGGATTGTTTTCCCAATCAGGTCGGGTGCACCACCAAACCGCCGCTGCCAAAGCTCGTAACCGAGCACGACTACATCATCCTTGCCAGCGACATCCTCCACCGCGCTGAACGGCCGGCCCTGCAGTGCGCCCACACCCAGCGCATCGAACATGTTGCCGGTCACGAAGCCAGCGTTCACACGCTCCGGCTCTGCACCTTCGGTCAGATTCGCCGCTGCCGTCGTATACGCGGCGAGGTGCTCGAAACTGCGGGTCGCTCGTGTGTACTCGACCCACTCACGGCGGGACAACCAGGTCTGATCCGAATCGAAGCCCGGCTTCCAGATCATTACCAGGCTCTCGGGTTTGTCGTAGGGTAGCGGCTCGAGCAGCACGCCGCGCACCAGGCTGAACACCGCCGTGTTGGCGCCAATGCCAAGGGCCAGCGTAAGCGCGGCCGCCGCCGCGAGCCCGGGCCGGCTGAGCAGGCGCCGGACGGCAAAGCGCAGGTCCTGCAGGAGGCTGTCCATGTCGGGTTTCCCTAAGAGTGTGTGTAGGTGGGTTAGATCAGACCACATAGCAAAACGTTGGAGATGAATGAGGGCAAGGTTTGGGTGTTCGGGAGTTCGGGGTTCGGGAGTTCGGGGTTCGGGAGTCGGTGTTCGGCGAGCGGGAGCGGGAGCAGGAGCAGGAGCAGGAGCCGGCGGGCCCCGGGTTGCGGAGCGGACTTTGCTTGACGAGGGTCATGCCCGAGAGCCCGCCCGCTCACCGAACCCC
>JBBDWZ010000158.1:0-27421 GCA_040902615.1 Gemmatimonadota bacterium
GTAAGAAAGACGCCAAGAAAAAGAAGAAGACACGCAGGGTCGACGAGGCCGCAGTCGCCGAGAACATCCATCGCGTTCTGGCGGAGTTGAAGACCGGCGGCAAGAAGCGCAAACACCGTCGTGAGGAGGCTCCCAGCCGAGTCGACGCCGCGCGTGAGCGCGAGCGTCGTGCAGTCGAAGAAGCCGAGACGATCCGGGTCAACGAATTCCTTACTGTTGCCGAGCTATCGGAACTGATCGACAAGAGCGCAACTGAAATCATCTCGAGTGCGTTCAAGAACCTCGGCCTCATGGTGACCATCAACCAACGGCTCGACTTCGATCAGATCGAGTTGTTGCTGGATGAGTTCGGTTTCCGTGCCGTCCGCGAAACCGAGTATGCCGGTTCGGAAGAAGAAGAGGTTACAGAGGATTCGCAGGAGAGCCTGAAGAGCCGCCCGCCGGTCGTAACGGTCATGGGTCACGTCGACCACGGCAAGACTTCACTGCTCGACCACATTCGTCGTACCAACGTCGTGGCCGGCGAGTCTGGCGGCATCACGCAGCACATCGGTGCGTACCACGTCAAACTGGATGATGGTCGCGCCATCACGTTCCTGGACACGCCCGGCCACGCCGCTTTTACGGCCATGCGCGCGCGCGGCGCCGAAGTCACCGACCTGGTAATTCTCGTGGTTGCGGCCGACGACTCGGTAATGCCGCAGACCAAGGAAGCGATCAGTCACGCCAACAATGCTGGCGTACCGATGATCGTAGCGGTCAACAAGATCGACCTGCCGGGTGCGAATCCCGGAAAAATCAAGCAGGACTTGCTGCAGCACGGCGTCGTGGTCGAAGACTTCGGCGGCCAGGTGCTGAGTGCTGAAGTCAGTGCCAAGAAGGGCATTGGTCTCGAGGACCTGCTCGAGAAGATCCTGATGCAGGCCGAAATGCTGGATCTCAAGGCCAACCCCGACCGCCCGGCGCAAGGCACGGTCGTGGAAGCTCAGCTCGACCCTGGCAAGGGTCCGCTCGCGACCGTGCTGGTTACCAACGGTACGCTCAAGGTCGGTGACTCCTTCGTGTGCGGTCATTTCGATGGCCGCGTGCGCGCGCTGTTGGATGAGCGCGGCAAGATCGTCAAACAGGCGGGTCCCGGAATTCCAGTGCAGGTGCTCGGTATGCCGGGCGTGCCACAAGCCGGCGATACATTGATGGTCATGGATGCGGTGCGCGCCAGCGAGATAGCGCAAACGCGTTCGCGGCTGGAACGCGAGAAGCAGCTGCGCGTCAAGAGCCGTGGCGTCAAGCTGACCGACATCAGCAAGCTGCTGGCGCAGGGTCAGACCGCAAACCTGAACCTGATCATCAAGGGCGACGTGGATGGCTCGGTCCAGGCGCTGTCCGATTCACTGGCGCAGCTTTCAACCTCGGAAGTGCAGGTCGAAGTCATTCACCGTGGTGTCGGTGCGATCAACGAATCCGATGTGCTGCTGGCCGCAACCGCGGGCGCCATCATCATCGGCTTCCATGTACGACCCGGTCCCGACGCGCGCGCACTCGCCGCGCGTGAAGGCGTGGACATCAAACTGTACAGCATCATTTACGAAGCTGTCGAAGATGTTCGTGCCGCGCTCGAAGGATTGCTGGCACCCGAAGAGAAGGAAGTGGTGCTCGGTACCGCGCAGGTCCGAGAGACCTTCAAGGTGCCGAAAGTCGGCCTCATTGCCGGCTGCCAGGTCACCGAAGGCGTCATCGATCGCAAGGCGCGCGTGCGACTGGTTCGGGATGGCGTCCAGGTTTTTGAGGGTGAAATCGGCAGCTTGAAACGCTTCAAGGATGACGTGCGCGAAGTCCGCGAGGGCTTCGAGTGTGGGATCGGCATCCATAACTTCAATGACATCAAGGTCGGCGACTTGATCGAGTGCTTCCGCGTCGAGTCGGTGGCCCGCACACTGGCCGGCGCCGCCGAGGAAAAATAGGATGGTGGATCGCGGATCGCGGATCGGGAAATAACAAGGTGATTGAATATGAAGAGGGCAGCCTGGCCAATTCATGCAGGCTGCCCTTCTTGTTTGTACATTCCCGCGTCCGCGTCCGTAAACCGTGATCTGTGATCCCATATGACGATCGGCGTGATTGCGTGGGAGCTGGAGGTCTTCGGCTGCCATTCGTTGAAAGAGAAACGGTCGGTGATCAAGAGTCTGAAGGACCGGTTGCACGATCGCTTCAATGTGTCGGTTGCAGAGACCGGTCATCATGATGTCTGGCAGCGCGCCGAACTGACGGCGTGCGTGGTTGCGGGCGAGAAGCGTCAGGCCGAGTCCATCCTGGCCAGCGCGGACCAGCTGGTTGCATCGGAGCCACGCTCACGCGTGATTGACACCTATCGGTCTTTTCGTTGATTGGGGATTATGGCCAGCAAGCGTTCAGAGCGGATCAATGAGCAGTTCAAACGCGAGATTGCGGAGATTCTGCAGCGCGAAGTGAAGGATCCGCGCGTGGGCAACGTGGTGGTAACCAGCGCGAAGGTTGCACCGGATCTATCGAGCGCGCAGGTCTATGTGATGATACCGGACGAGAGCACGCAGGCGGAAACGCTGACCGGCCTGCAGGCTGCGTCATCGTTCATTCGTTCGCAACTCGGTCAGCGTTTGCAGCTTCGCAAGATGCCGCAGATCCGCTTCCAGCGTGACAGCTCATTGCAATACGCCACCCGCATCGAGCAACTGCTCCAGGAAGTACGACGGAGCGAGGAAGACGCCGCGCAGCGCTCCGAGCCGGATGACAGCTGAGCCGTCTCGCGATTACGTGCTTCGGGTCGACAAACCGGTGGGACCGACTTCGCATGACATCGTGTCAATGGCGCGACGTGCCATTGGTACTCGCCGCGTCGGTCATACTGGGACGCTGGACCCATTTGCTTCTGGCCTGCTCCTGCTTTGCATCAACCGCGCTACCCGTCTGGCGGAATTCCTGACTGGAATGGACAAGGTTTATCAGGGTACCGCCCGGCTCGATGCTTTCACCGACACAGATGACCACACCGGCACCGCGACAGAGCATCATGACAACTGGCGGTGGCTGACCCGGCAGCAGATCGAAATCGCGATGAATACACTCACGGGCAAAATCCGGCAGGTGCCCCCCGTCTATTCGGCGAAGAAAGTGGCGGGGGAGCGGATGCACCGGCTGGCTCGGCGCGGCGAGGCCGTTGCTGTCGAGCCGGTGAACGTCACAGTCACGCGGTTCGATCTCACCGGAATCGATCTGCCGAATATCGAGTTCGAGGTCGAATGCGGGAGTGGCACCTACATTCGGGCACTTGCACGTGACCTGGGTCGCGCATTGGGGACCGGGGGACACCTGGTTGCACTGCGGAGAACCCGAATCGGCCCCTTCGACCTGCACGACGCCCTCACCGTGGAACAACTGGCGCAGCCGGATGCCCTGCGTCGCGCCGCTCTTACGCCGCTCGAAGCCCTGGCCCACCTGCCGCGCAGCGATGTCGATGCGAATGCGGCTGCTCGACTGCGGCAGGGTAAGTCTATTTCTGTCGGCAATGCGGTTGAGGACGAGACCACCGTCCTGGCCAGCAACGGCGAGTTGGTCGCCCTCGCTCGTGTCCGCGACGGGCTCTATCGACCGTTCAAGGTATGGAAAGCAAGCGATGAGTGAGCCTGGGGTAATGCTGCCTGGCAACCCGCTGCCATCACGCTCGTCGGTCGCAACCGTTGGCACCTTCGATGGCGTGCACAAGGGTCACCAGGCCGTACTCGACAAACTCATCAGCGAAGCGAAAAAACGCGGCAACCCATCACTGGTCGTGACCTTCGATCCGCACCCTCTGCGTGTGGTGCGGCCGGAGGCGGCGCCGCGGCTTTTGTGCAGCACCCCCGAGAAAGCGGCATTGCTCCGGGCTTCTGGCGTCGACGAGATCGCGATCGTGCCGTTCAACCGCGTATTGGCCGGGTACTCACCGCGCGAGTTTGTCGAGCGCGTGCTGCTCGGTCACTTCGGGATGGACCACCTGGTGATCGGCTACGATCACGGCTTCGGAAAGGATCGAAGCGGTGATGCCGGAACGCTCCAATCGATCGGTGAGGAACTGGGTTACGGCGTGACGGTCGTACCGCACACGGACCTCGATGCCCGCCCGATCTCGTCGACTCGGATCCGGCTTCTTCTCCTCGACGGTGACGTGGTCGATGCGGCGCGTGCACTGGGCCGGCCGTACTCGATCGATGGCCGCGTCGTGAAGGGAGATCACCGTGGGCGGGAACTGGGATTCCCTACGGCCAATCTGGACGCGGTCGATGCGGAAAAAGTGCTGCCGGCGGAGGGCATCTACGCAGTGCGCGCGCAGGTGGATGGCGTCGGGTTGCGCCGGCCGGCGGTTCTGCATCTCGGAGCCCGGCCCACATTCCCAGGTGCGCGCCCAACCATCGAAGCCTACCTGCTCGATTTCGAGGGTAACCTCTATGACCATGCATTGCGCATCCATTTTCTCACCCGAATCCGCGGTATCCGCGCCTTCGATTCAACCGACGCACTCATCGTCGCGATGGACCAGGATGTCGAAGCGGCTCGGCACGTGTTCGAATCGGACAGCGTGGCATGACGTGCTCGCGGGGACGGGTTGCTGACCGTCCTAACTGAGGCTAAAATACAAGGCTAGACAATTGTTACCCGGTCACGGCGCATTGGCGCGCCGGGCTTCCCGACCAGCGTAAGACTCTCGAGGAGGCTGAGCCCCTATGGCTCTCAACAAAGACGAAGTCATCCGCAAGTACCAGCTGCACGAAAATGATCGTGGCAGCGCTCCGATCCAGATCGCGCTTCTCACGGCGCGCATCAATGAGCTGACCGACCACTTCCGGAAACATCAGAAGGATCACCACAGCCGCCGGGGCCTGCTCATGATGGTGGGCAAACGGCGTCGTCTGCTGGAGTACCTGAAGCGCACGGATCTGACCCGTTATCGCGAGCTGATCGACGATCTCGGACTCCGTCATTAATGAATAAACACGCCACGGACGTGGAAATGCCCGCCGCCGTTCGGCGCCGAGCTTGCATGGCGTGGCGGCTCAGTTCCAGCTGAGGCGAAAGGCCGATCCGGCCAATGCGGCTTTGCATTGGTCCGCCGGCCAGCTCGCCTGTGGGTCGCGGCGTTGAGCCGGGCGGCTGGAGCGTAACTCAAGCGGACAGGAAACCCGCAATGCACAGGATCGAAACGACGTTTGCAGGCCGGCCACTCGTTCTCGAAACCGGCCGCATGGCACGACAGGCGCATGGCTCGTGTTTGGTGCAGTATGGCGAGACCGTAGTTTTATGCACGGCGGTAGCGCAGGACCGACCGACTTCACTGCCATTCTTCCCCCTGACAGTCGAATACCGCGAGCGCACGTACGCGGCCGGCAAGTTTCCCGGAGGATTCGTAAAGCGCGAAACCCGACCGAGCGAATCCGAGATTCTTTCCGCCCGACTGATTGACCGCCCGATCCGCCCCATGTTCCCCGAAGGCTTCACGCACGAAACCCAGATCTTCGCAACGGTGCTTTCCGCCGACCAGGAAAACGATGCCGATGTCATCGCGATTCTGGGCACGTCGATTTCGCTGTTCATGTCGAAGATCCCGTTCGAGACGCCGCTCGCGGCCGTGCGCGTGGGCCGTATTCAGGGCCAATGGGTGCTGAATCCGACCTTCCAGCAGCTCGAGTTCAGTGATGTCGATGTGGTCGTTGCCGGTACCGGGGACGCGATTCTGATGGTCGAAGGCGGCTCGGTCGAAGTGGCCGAGGATGACATTCTCGATGGGCTGCAGGTTGCGCACAACGGAATCAAGGAGTTGTGCAAGCTGCAACGCGATTTCTGCGAGTCAATCCGCCAGCCGACCATGGCGTGGACCGCAATCGAGCCGGAAGATCAGCTGCGTACGAAAGTCGAGCTGCTGATCGGCTCGCGCGTGGCCGATGCCATGCGCATCGCCGACAAGACCGAACGCAGCAGCACACTCGGTGGCATCAAGCAGGAAATCCTGCAGGTGCTGGCCGAGGAGTACCCGGAGGAAGAGCAACAGATCAAGGAGCTGCTCTATCAGAGCGAGAAGTCCGCGATGCGGCGTCAGATCCTGACCCAGGGAGTTCGGGCCGACGGACGCAAGCTCGACGAGATTCGCCCAATCACGATCGAAGTCGGATTGTTGTCCCGTACCCACGGTTCCGCGCTGTTTACTCGTGGACAGACCCAGTCGCTCGGCGTGGTGACACTGGGCACGCAATCCGACGAGCAGCGTCTCGATTCGATCGACGTGCCGACCGAGACCACCAAGTCGTTCATGCTGCATTACAACTTCCCGCCGTTCTCGACCGGTGAAGTCAAACCGGTACGTGGCACCGGGCGGCGTGAGATCGGTCATGGCGCACTGGCCGAGCGCGCCATTCAGCCGTTGCTGCCGGCCTACAGTGATTTCCCCTACACCATCCGCGTCGTTTCCGAGATCCTGGAATCGAATGGCTCGTCATCCATGGCATCGGTGTGCAGCGCGTCGCTTTCACTGATGGATGCCGGCGTGCCGATGCGTGCGGCCTGCGCCGGGGTTGCCATGGGGTTGATCAAGGAAGGGGACCAGGTCGCCGTCCTGACCGACATCCTCGGGATGGAGGATGCGCTCGGTGACATGGACTTCAAGGTGGCGGGTACGCGCAAAGGTGTGACCTCGATCCAGATGGACATCAAGGTCGAAGGCCTCACGATCGAGGTCATGCGCGAGGCCATGCAGCGCGCGCACAAAGGCCGGATGCACATCCTGGATCACATGGACAATGCGCTGCCAACGCATCGGGAGGCGCTGTCCCGCTGGGCGCCGCGCATCATCACGATGCAGATCAATCCGGAAAAGATTGGCGAAGTCATTGGTCCGAAGGGCAAGACCATTCGCGCCATTCAGGAAGAGACCGGTGCGCAGATCAACATCGAAGACTCGGGCCTGGTCATGATTTCGAGCGTCTCCGGTGAGGGCGGCGAGAGGGCGCGTGAGCGCATCGCAGCCATCACGCAGGAGCCAGAGATCGGACGGATCTACGAAGGCCCGGTGAAGTCGACCACGGCATTCGGTGCGTTCATCGAGATCACTCCCGGCGTCGAGGGTCTCTGCCACATCTCGGAGCTGCAGGCTGGCCGCACCGAAAAGACCGAGGATGTGGTGAAGAAGGGTGAGATTGTGAAGGTCAAGCTGCTATCGATCGACGAGAAGGGCCGCATGCGTCTCTCGCGCAAAGCAGCCATGGCCGAGGCTGCGGGCGAGCAAGCGTGACCGAACTCTACGCCCGCACCGACGTTGGGGACGGGCTGGTGGTTCTGACGGAAGCGATGCCGGGCATTCGTTCGGCATCGCTGGGCGTCTGGGTGCGTACCGGGTCCGTGCACGAAGACCCCGCGGAAATGGGTGTCAGCCATCTGCTCGAGCACATGGTGTTCAAGGGCACGAGCCGCCGCACTGCGCACGACATCGCGCTGGTACTGGAGCGGCTGGGCGGCTCCCTCGACGCCTATACGACCCGCGAGCACACGAGCTACCAGGCGCGTGTGCTCGACGAGCATCTGGACATTGCGACTGATGTTCTTGCCGACCTGGTGCTCAATCCGCTGCTGCGCGCATCGGACCTCGAGCTCGAGCGCGAAGTCGTGCTCGAAGAAATCTCGACGGTTGAAGACACCCCGGACGATCTGATCTTCGATTTGCACTCACGCGCATTGTGGGGTGACCACCCGTACGGGTACAGCATCCTGGGCACGCGCGAGAGCGTAGCGGGCTTGAGTGATGAAACGTTGAAGCGCGCTCACGCGCGGGCTTACCGTCAGCCCAATCTGCTGATCGCAGCGGCCGGCAACGTCAAGCACGACGAATTCGTGGCCCGCATCACAGAGTGGTTTTCCGCGGCTCCGAGTGGCGGCGTATTGAAGGCGCCCGGTCTCCCCGCCAATGGCACGCACGCATTCCACCACATCGAGCGGCAGAGCGCGCAGACTCACATTGTATTCGGCAGTCAGACCTTTGGACACAACGATCCGCGGCGTTACGCGATGGTCATGCTGTCGAACGCGTTTGGCGGCGGCATGAGCTCGCGCCTGTTTCAGAAAGTCCGCGAAGAGCTGGGCCTCGCGTATGCGGTGTACAGCTACCAGTCGTTCCATGAGCTGGCCGGCGTGACCGGCGTTTACGTCGGCACACGTCATGAATGGGCCGATCGCGCGACCGACGTCATCAAGCAGGAGTATGCGCAACTCGTTTCCGGCGGCCTGACTCCGGATGAACTGGCGGACATCAAGGGACAGGTGAAGGGCCAGATCGTGTTGGCGCTCGAGTCGAGCAGCAGCCGGCTGCATCGGCTGGCCGGGACTGCGTTGTATGGTGAGGAATTCCTGCCGATCGACGAAGTCATGCGCCGGGTCGACGCAGTAACGCTGGAGGATGTAAAGACGCTGGCCGAGGAGTTCTTTCAGCCGGATGCGCAGGTTGTGATGAGGCTGGGACCATCCCAAGGGCAAAACAAAGGCTCCTAGTCCTCAGTTCTAGATCTAATCCTGGTCCTCCTCGAGCAGGGAAGAAGGAGCACTAGAAGGAAAAGGGCTGGGAGCTAGGGCTAGGCCGGAGAACTAATAAGGGTGAGGGCACGATGATTATCGGTGTTCCGAAGGAGATCAAGGCAAACGAGAATCGCGTGGCGCTGGTGCCGGGTGGCGCGGACGCGCTGGTTCAATCGGGGCATACGGTTCTGGTCGAGCACACGGCCGGTGTTGGCAGTGGCTTCGAGGACGAAGCGTACACTCGCTTCGGCGCCAAGATCGTGGCCACTGCGGACGAGGTATGGAAACAGTCGGACATGATCATGAAGGTGAAGGAGCCGATCGCAAAGGAATGGCCGCACATGCGGAAGGAACAGGTGATCTTCACCTACTTCCATTTTGCGGCCGACGAGGCGTTGACCACAGCCGTCATCAAATCGGACGCCGTCGCAATTGCCTATGAAACCGTCCAGCTGCCCACCGGCGAGCTCCCTCTACTCACGCCAATGAGCGAGGTCGCCGGACGGATGGCCATCCAGGAAGGTGCCAAATACCTGGAAAAATTTTTCGGTGGACGCGGTATTTTGGTGGGTGGTGTGCCCGGCGTCGAACCGGCAAATGTGCTGGTCATCGGCGGAGGTATCGTGGGCTCAAATGCAGCCCGTATGGCGGCCGGTCTGGGGGCCCGCGTCATCATTCTCGACCTCTCGCTCAACCGCCTGCGGTACCTGGCGGACGTCATGCCCGCAAACGTGATTCCGATCTACTCCAATCGGTCCAACCTGCTGGAGCACCTGGCCAAATCGGACATCGTGGTCGGAGCCGTGTTATTGCCCGGAGCCAAGGCGCCAAAGCTGGTTCGCCGCGAAGATCTCAAGGTGATGCCGGCCGGTTCGGTGATCGTCGACGTCGCCGTCGACCAGGGTGGCTGTGTCGAAACCATCAAGCCAACCACTCACGAAGATCCTATTTACGTCGTTGATGGTGTGATTCACTACGCCGTGGCCAATATGCCCGGTGCCGTCCCGCGGACCTCCACGCTGGCTTTGACCAATGCTACGTTCCCCTACGTGCTGACCCTGGCCAACAAGGGCTGGAAAGATGCTTGCCGCCAGGACCACGCCCTGGCCCTCGGCTTGAACGTCGTGCGCGGCAAAGTCACCTACCCGGGCGTGGCCGAAGCCTTCAACCTGGAATACACGAAGGTGGAAAAGGTGCTGTAAGCACCGGATTGCACCATGGAAGTGATCACCGTGCCGCTCCGGCGGCTGGAGAATTTCCCGGAGGGTTGGACTCTGCCGACCTACGCGACTGCCGGGTCGGCGGCGGTCGACTTGCGCAACGCCGGGCCGTCCGTGGTATTGCCGCCCATGGGTCGACAATTGATTCCGACCGGACTGGCCTTTGCCTTGCCTCCCGACATGGAGGCGCAGATCAGGCCGCGCTCCGGTCTCGCACTCAATCGAGGAATCAGCATCATTAACACTCCTTGTACAATCGACAGCGATTACCGCGGCGAAATCAGGATTCCGCTCATCAATTTTGACCGCGAGCCGCAGGAGATTGCTCACGGCGAGCGTATTGCACAGTTACTGCTGGCGCGCGTAGTGCGGATTGAATGGGTGGAAGTCTCGCAGTTGCCTGCCTCGGGCAGGGGGAGTTCGGGCTTCGGCAGCACCGGCGCACACTAACGGGGCGAAGGGGAAAGCGCGCTTGCCGCGCTTCGAGAATGGGGCTTAAGTTGCGGTGTTGGGCGAACCTATGACATTTCGGGGCCTGTGAGCTTTCGTGATCTGATCAGCTCCCGCCAGTGGCTTCCAGTCAACGACATCGCCGTCGATCTGGGTACCGCGAACACACTCGTGTACGTGAAGGGCGAAGGCATCGTCCTGAACGAACCTTCCGTCGTTGCCGTTGAACGCGGCTCTCAACGAATCAAAGGCATTGGTCTCGAAGCCAAGCGCATGCTTGGTCGGACGCCCGAAGGCATCATAGCCGTGCGCCCGCTCAAGGATGGTGTGATCGCAGATGTCGACATCACCGAGATCATGCTGCGGCATTTTCTGCGGCAGGTCACCAACAAGCGGGTCTTCCGCATGAAGCCGAAGGTGATTGTCGGCGTACCGTCGGGGATCACGGAACTGGAGCGACGTGCGGTTCGTTCATCGGCGCAGGCCGCGGGCGCAAAAGAAGTGTACATGATTGCGGAGCCGATGGCGGCAGCCATTGGCGTGGGACTTCCGGTCGATACGCCGACCGGCAACATGGTGATCGACATTGGTGGTGGTACGACCGAGATCGCGGTCATCGCGCTGAACGGCATTGTGTCGGATACATCGATCCGGGTTGGCGGCGATGAAATCGATCTCGCCATCGTGACGTTCCTGCGCAAGAACTACAACCTGCTGATTGGTGAACCGACCGCTGAGGCCATCAAGATCCAGATTGGTTCGGCCTTCAACAATGGCGATGAACGCGAGATGGAAGTCAAAGGCCGCGACCTGGTGAGCGGCATTCCCAAAACGGTGCGTGTGCATTCACAGGAGATTCGTGAATGCATCCAGGAACCGATTCAACAGATCGTCGATGCGGTTCGGCGAGCCCTCGAGATCACGCCGCCGGAGCTGGCGTCCGATATTGTCGACCGCGGTATTGTGATGACGGGCGGTGGCGCACTGATCCGCGGACTGGATCAGCTGCTGGCACATGAAACCAACCTTCCCATTCACGTGGACGAGGAGCCGCTGACCTGTGTAGTGCGCGGCGCGGGCCGGGTGCTTGATGACTTCGAACGATTCCGGAACGTCTTGGTCACATAGTGTTCCGAGCCGCAACTCCGCTGTGCACCGAGAAGGCCGATCTGCCCGCAGTGCAAGACGCGACGACGAATGGAATGACCGCGCTGATTCGAGGAGGAGCAACGCAGTGCGGGAATCGAGCCTCCGCCTGCCGACGGATGTCTGATGCAGGACCGTAGCGGTGCTTGATTTCGATGGCTCCAAAAAGGCCCGCCGGCGCGAAGCTGCCATTGCTTTAGGGTTGCTCGTCGTCGCACTCACCTTGTGGCTTCTGCCCGCCGCGTTTCAGTCCTCCGTTCGAAAAGCGATTCAAGGTACAGTCCTGAGCCCCTTTCTAAGCGCGCAGGCGGTTCTTTCCGGCCGTCGCGCCAGCAGTGTCGATGTGACCGAAGTGCGGGCGCAACGTGACTCGCTGGTTGCCGTGGTATCGGCGCAGGCAACCCTTTCGGAAGAGAACCGGCGGTTGCGTGAGCTGCTGCGCCTGCACGCTCGCACCGGTCCGTCCTTCATTCCCGCGGAAGTACTGCAACTCGGCATCGGCACCGCCGAGAGCACATTCATGATCAATGTGGGCAGTGAAGAAGGGGTGCGTGTGAACAGCCCGGTGATCGCGGCTGAAGGACTGGTTGGCAAGGTCGTCGAAGTTCGTGACCACATGTCACAGGTAATGGACTGGACGCATCCGGATTATCGCGCCAGCGTAATGACGGTGGATGGCCAGTCGATGGGCATCGCTCAGGCACGGCATGATACCGACAACCGTGAGCAGGATGTGCTCGTGATCAACGGTGCGCCGTTCCACACCGATTTGCGTCCGGGTCAGCTCGTGGTGACGACCGGACGTGGCAACATTTTCCCGCGCGGCATCCCGGTCGGGATCGTGCTCGCCATCGATGAGGCGGATACCGGGTGGCGAAAGAGTTATCTGCTGCGGCCAATGGTCAGGCCGGAAGTTGTAACCTCGGTACTGGTTGGAGTCGGACCGGTGGATGCGGATCTCTCGGAGCTGTGGGGCAGTGCGCGCGCGCCGGACACGACGCGTGTACCACCGCGGAGTCCAGGTGGTCGACCCGCGCGGCGCGATACATCGACCGTCCCGATCACCACCACGGGGCAATAGATGGCCAGTCGCTCCGACCTGTCTTTCTGGGTTTTTTTCACACTCCTCGTGATCGCGCATTTCATCCTGCACGTTGCGCTCGGCCTGCGTGAGACCGCACCCGACCTGTTGACGGTGGCGTTACTGCTGGGCGTGCGGCGTACGCGCAGCTCGGTCGCGGCCGCCATCGGTCTACTGCTCGGCCTGTTGCAGGATTCGCTGTCGCTTAGTGCCTTCGGCGCCGATGCCGTCGTGCTCACCCTGCTCGGCTACGCGGGCGCCCGCTCGCGCGACCTGTTCGAGGGCGACAGCCTGCTCTTTGTCGCCGCATTTCTTTTCATCGGCAAGTGGCTGCATGATTTCGGCTACTGGCTGCTGGCACGCGACCCGAGCGCTTCCGGCTTTGTCTCACTCTTCCTGGTCGATGTACCCATCGCAGCGCTCTATGCCGCGGTGGCCGGCGTCGTCGCGCTCCTGCTCTATCGCGCGTCGACCGGAGAGAGGTAGGCGCGCATGGCATTCAGCAAACGCCTGCGCTCCTGGTTCGGTGATCCGCCACTCGCTTTTGCCGTCTTCGCCCTCACGCTATTCGGCATCGCCATGATCTTTTCGGCCGGCCGGCTGGCCGTGCCCTCGCCTGGCGTCGCCAATGCCTGGCGCCAGCAGATCATCTGGTTCGCGCTTTCCTTCACCTGCTTGTTCATCGTCACCCGTGTACAGGTGCGCTGGATCGAGTGGGTGGCGGTGCCGGCGTACATCATCGGTATCCTGGCACTGATCGCGACCCTCGCAATTGGTACCGGCAAGGGTACTGCGGAAGGGACCAAGAGCTGGCTTGCAATCGGGCCGTTAACGGTCCAGCCCTCACAGTTCGCGAACCTTGCCACGATTCTCATGCTCGGCCGCATCATGGGCAGCTGGCGCGAGGCGCCGACTACGCTACTCGGATTGTGGAAGCCCATCATGATCGTGGCCGTGCCGATGGGTCTCGTGTTCCTGCAGCCGGACCTCGGCACCTCGATGGTCTTTGCCGGCCTGATGCTGGCCACTCTCTACTGGGCCGGTGTGCCGATGCCGATCCTGTTCCTTTTGATCAGCCCGATGATCGGATTGTTCACCGCAATCAGTGTGTGGGTGTTCAGTGTGTACATGATCTTGCTTGCTGCGCTCACCTTCTTCTACCGGCTGCGCCTGGTCGAGATCATCCTGGTGCTCACCTTGAACCTGGCCGCCGGTACGGTTGCAAAACCACTCTGGGAATCGCTCGATCAGTACCAGAAAAACCGCTTGCTGGTGTTCATCGATCCAACCATTGATCCGGCCGGAGCGGGGTACAACGTGCGACAATCCCGGGTCGCCATTGGCAGCGGCGGGATCATCGGCAAGGGTTATCTCAACGGAACCCAGAAGCGCCTGCGCTTTTTGCCGGAACAGCACACCGATTTCATTTTTGCCGTGATCGGTGAAGAGATGGGCTTCCTGTTCGGCACGCTGATTGTGATTGGCGCCTATGGCATCATCCTTTGGCGACTGATCAAGCTAGCGGAGCGATTAGCCGACCCCTTTGCCGGTATTGTCGTGTTCGGTATCTTCGGAGCCTGGTTCACTCATATCATGGTGAACGTCGGGATGACGGTCGGGCTCATGCCTATAACCGGCATCCCGCTCCCATTTCTCAGTTACGGCGGCTCCTTCCTGCTCGCTACCTACCTCGCGCTGGGGGTTGCGTTGCGCGTTGCGTCCGAGCAGGGCCGCATTTAAAGGGATTCGGTCCCTGAGCCGAACATTGGAGCATGGCCTGGTTCAAAAAACCACCAAAGAAACTGCGCGCGGATGATCGTCGCGAGCTGCCCAAGGATGTCTTCGAGAAGTGTCCTGAGTGCGGCGAGATCCTGTACCGTGCGCGACTCGAGCAGAACCTCTTCGTCTGTCCGGTCTGCCGCCATCACAACCGCATCACGGCGGAGGAATACCTTCGCCTGTTCCTGGACAATGGCGACTACGAGGAGCTGTGGGCCGAGCTGCGCAGCGCTGATCCTCTGCGATTCACCGACCTGAAGCCGTACCGTCAGCGTCTGGATGCAGCCGAACGGCAAACCGGCCATGGTGACGCCGTGCGCACCGTGCAGGGCACGCTGGATGGCATTGACATTGGCCTGGCGGTCATGGACTTCGAGTTCATTGGCGGCAGCATGGGCTCGGTGGTCGGTGAAAAAATCGCACGTCTGACCCGGCGCTCGATCGACCAGAAGGTGCCACTCATCATCGTGAGCGCATCCGGTGGTGCGCGCATGATGGAAGGCATCCTCTCGCTGATGCAGATGGCAAAGACATCGGTACTGCTGGCTCAGCTGCATGAAGCGGGGCTGCCATACATATCCGTGATGACCAATCCGACCACAGGTGGCGTCACGGCATCCTATGCGATGCTGGGCGATGCGAATCTGGCAGAGCCTGGTGCACTGATCGGCTTTGCCGGACCACGCGTGATCGAGCAGACCATCAAGCAGGAATTACCCGAAGGATTTCAGCGCTCGGAATTCCTGCTCGAGCACGGCATGATCGACCAGATCGTCGACCGGCGCGAGTTGAAGCTGCTGACCGCGCGGCTGTTGCGTCACATGCTGGGGCTGCCGCCGGTCGAGTTGGAAGAAGTGAACGGAAACGGGTCCGCAACGCCTCCTCGTTGACGCATTCCACGGCTGCTTATCGCGAGCTGGTCGAAAAGCTGTTTCCGCGTTTGACCGGCGGAATTCGCTGGGGCCTCGAACGTACCGAACAACTGCTTCACGACGCGGGTGATCCTCACCTGCGCTACCGCACGATTCACGTCGCCGGTACCAACGGCAAAGGCTCGGTGGCGGCCACGATCGCCAGCGTGCTGACGCAGGCCGGTCATCGCACCGGCCTCTACACTTCACCACATCTCTGCAGTTTTCGCGAGCGCATTCGCATTAACGGCCTGCCAATCTCCGAGGACGAGCTGCTGGCTGTGGCCTCGCGCCGGTGGCCTGGCATCGAAGCATCCGGTGCGTCGTTTTTCGAGGCGACCACCGTACTGGCGTTCGAGGCAATGGCCGGCGCGAACGTGGATGTCGCCGTCGTCGAAGTGGGCCTCGGCGGGCGTCTCGATTCTACCAACGTGATTCGACCCGAGCTCGGCATCATCACCAACATCGCGTTCGATCACGCTGATTATCTGGGGGATACGCTTACGTCGATTGCAACAGAAAAGGCCGGCATCATCAAATCCGGTGTCCCCTTACTGACCGCAGAAACCAATCAGGAAGTACTGGAAGTATTTCGGGCCCGCGCCCGGGTGGTCGGTGCGCCACTGTATGGGTTCGAGCCGACCGCCGCTGGAGTTGTCAATGCTGAAGGCAGCCGCTGCGCCCTCGACACCAACAGCTGGGGACACATCGAAGTGAAGTCTCCTCTCATTGGCCGTCACCAGCTTCGCAACCTGCAGCTGGCGGTGGCTGCACTGGACCACCTGTCAGCCGGTTTTGGGATTGGCGCTGATCACGTCCGGCAGGGAACGCGGGCTGTGCGCTGGCCTGGCCGTTTTCAGATCGTGCAGGCGGAAGGTTCGACCTGGGTTTTCGACGTGGCGCACAACGAAGCTGGCGTGCATGCGCTCAGAGAGACGTTTCTTTTGCTGGAGCTGCCGAAGCCGACTGTGCTTTTGATCGGCATCCTGGGTGACAAGGACTGGGAGCGAATGTTGCCGCCGCTCTTCGAGCTGGGTGACCAGGTGGTGTTGAGCGTGCCACCGACCGCGCCGCCAAACCGGGCCTGGAATCCGGATGCCGTTATTGCTCGAACACGGCCTGGTCACGCGATCGTGGAACGGGACTTCGCACGAGCCCTGGCGCGTGTACAGGAGCTGGCCACAGCAACCGGCACCATCCTCGTGACCGGGTCATTCCATACCGTAGGCGACGCGCAGGCGATCCTGGGCTGGTCCGAGGTCGAGCCTGATTTCCCCTTGCCGCACAAGGTTTTTCCCGGCTAGATTCGCGAATGCCGAGCTTTGCTGCCTTACCGGGCTTCCGCGACTTCTATCCACCCGACTTCACTGTCCGGTCGCACATCCAGAACGCCTGGCGCGAGACGGCACGTCGCTACGGCTACGAGGAATACGACGGTCCGCCGCTCGAGCCGCTCGAGCTGTACACTGAGAAGAGCGGTGACGAGATCGTCCGGCAGCTCTACAACTTCGTGGACAAGGGTGAGCGCGCGGTTGCGCTGCGACCGGAAATGACGCCCACCTTTGCACGCATGGTGGGCGCCCGCGCCGGCGGCATGCGCAAACCGATTCGCTGGTTCAGCATCCCGCAGCTGTTTCGTTACGAGCGCACGCAGCGCGGCCGTTTGCGCGAGCACTTCCAATGGAATGTCGACCTGGTCGGCGAGACCGATGTATCCGCCGACGCAGAAGTGCTGGCCGTCGGTTTGGATGGACTGCGCGCGCTCGGGCTCACTGCTGACGATATCGTCGCGCGGGTGAACGATCGCCGCTTGCTGGATGCACTACTGCAGCAGCAGGGACTTTCGGCTGTGCAGCGTATGGCCGCGTACGGCGTAATCGATAAGCTCGGTCGTGAAAAGCGGGATGAGAGTCTGCGTCGGTTCCGCATGGAAGCAGGACTGGATGAGGCCACCGCGCAGATCGTGCTTGGCATGGTGGAAAGTGGCGACCTCAGTGCACTCGAAAACAGGCACGGCAGTGAGGCGGTCAGCGGGCACATCGACCGTTTGCGCCGTTACCTCGACACGCTGCGCGACCTCGGATTAGGCGATTTCGTTCGCTTCGATCCGACCATCGTGCGCGGGCTGGCCTACTATACGGGCATCGTCTTCGAGATCTTCGATCGCAAAGGCGAATTGCGCGCAATCTGCGGCGGCGGTCGCTACGACGCGCTGCTCAGTACGGTCAGCGATGTCGACCTGCCGGCCTGCGGGTTCGGCATGGGTGACGTCGTGCTCGCCGAGCTGCTCAAGGAGCGGAAGCTGCTGCCCGAGACGAAGGCGCGTCTGGACTACTACATTGTCGCGGTCTCGGATGCGGAGCGTCCTTTGCAGCGGCAGCTCGCCCAAGTACTGCGTGGCCGGGGCCGGACGGTCAGCTACGGCTTCGGTGCGGCCGGTGTCGGCAAGCAGTTCAAGGACGCCGATGCGCGTGGAGCGGCGCGAGTCGTGGTGCTGGGGCCGGATGAAGTGAAGCAGGATGTTGCCGTGATCAAGGAGATGGCAACAGGTACCGAACTGCGTGTCAACCTCTCGCGATTACTGAAGGGCGAAGAACCGGCCTAACGATGGCGGACGAGAAAGCACTCACCAGGCAGGCCGAAGACTTTTCGGCCTGGTACAACGAAGTCATACTCCGCGCCGAGCTGGCGGACTACTCACCCGTGCGCGGCTGCATGGTCATTCGGCCGTATGGCTACGGCATCTGGGAGCTGATGCAGCGCGGGCTCGATGACATGTTCAAGGCCACCGGGCACGAGAACGCGTATTTCCCGCTGTTTATACCGATGAGCTTCCTCGAGCGCGAAAAGGCGCATGTCGAAGGATTCGCTCCGGAAGTCGCGGTGGTCACGCATGCCGGCGGCAAAGAGCTCGAGGAGCCGCTCGTCATCCGGCCGACTTCGGAGACGGTGATCTATGCGATGTTCGCCAAATGGGTGCAAAGCTATCGTGACCTGCCGATCCTGATGAATCAGTGGGCCAACGTGGTGCGCTGGGAAATGCGCACGCGCCTGTTCCTGCGTACCACCGAGTTCCTCTGGCAGGAAGGACACACCGCGCACGCCACCGAAGCGGAGGCCGAAGAGGAAACGCTGAAAATCCTCGCCCTTTACCGTGAGTTCATGGAGACGTTCATGGCGATGCCGGTCATCACCGGACGCAAGACCGACTCGGAGCGGTTTGCGGGCGCCGTGCGCACGTATTCCTGTGAAGCACTCATGCAGGACAACCGCGGCCTCCAGGCCGGCACCTCACATATGCTCGGCCAGAACTTCGCACGGCAGTTCGACCTGAAGTTCCAGACCGTCAATGGCGATGAAGATTACGCGTATAACACATCTTGGGGCGTATCGACCCGGCTGGTCGGCGGGCTGGTCATGACCCACGGCGATGACAACGGCCTGATCGCGCCTCCCATGCTGGCGCCCATTCAGGTCGTGGTCGTGCCCATCTATCGCAGTGACGATGAAAAGGCGCTGGTCCTCGAGAAGGCCGACCGCGTCGCCAACATCCTGCGCCAGGAGCGCATTCGCGTGAAGGTCGACACCCGCGACACCATGAAGCCCGGCGCCAAGTACTTCGAGTGGGAGCGCAAAGGCGTACCCATGCGCATCGAGATCGGGCCCAAGGACGTTGCCAGGCAGCAGCTCATGGTGGTCATGCGCAAGGAAGTGCCCGGTATCGCACGCAAGGAAGCCATGGCTGAAGCCGTTGCGCTCATGACGATCCCGAATCGATTGAACGATTTTCAGCGCGCATTACTCACCGCTGCCGTCCAACGCCGTGAAGCCAATTCAACCCGCGGAGTATCGGACTACGGTCAGCTGAAGGAACTGGTCGAACGCGATGCCGGCTTCATTTACGCAGGCTGGTGCGGCTCCACCGAATGCGAGGCCAAGGTGAAGGAGGAAACCAAGGCCACGATCCGCTGCATTCCCGGAGAAGAATTCCGCTCGACGGTAGCACCCAGCGCCTGTGCCGTCTGCGGCGGCAAGACGCAGCACGAAGTTATCTGGTCCAAAGCCTATTAGGTTGCATTCGGCGCGTTGTAACGGAATAAGGAAGATCTGTAACCGGATGTCGACGTGAAGGAATCTTTTCACTACAAAGACGGCCGACTCTACTGTGAGGATGTAACCGCGGATGAGATCGTGGCCACCCACGGCACCCCGTTGTACGTGTACAGCCGACAATCCATCGAGCAACGGTATCGTGAGCTGGATGATGCGTTCAGCAGTGTCGACCGCCTGATCGCGTATTCCGTCAAAGCCAACGGCAATCTGTCGATACTGCGGGTGCTGGCCCGGATCGGCGCGGGCGCCGACATCGTCAGCGGCGGGGAGCTGCACCGCGCGCGGCTGGCCGGGATTCCTGCCGACAGGACCGTTTTCAGCGGGGTTGGCAAAACGGTTACCGAACTGGCTGCCGGACTCGAAGCCGGTATCTACAGCTTCAACGTCGAGAGTGAAGGCGAGCTGTGGCAATTGAGCCAGCTCGCCACCACGATGGGCGTGCGAGCACCCATCGCGATCCGCGTGAATCCTGATATCACGACACCAACTCCACACCACTACACACGCACGGGCCACAAGGAAACCAAGTTCGGTATCCCGATGGCCGATGCGCCGCGCCTGTATCGTCTGGCTGGCACGCTCGATGGACTGGAAGTGAAGGGCATCGATGTGCACATCGGCAGTCAGATTCTCGAGGTCGAGCCCTACATGCTCGCACTGCAGAAAGTGCTGGAACTGTCCGAGCAGCTGCGGGCCGAGGGGCACCGTCTCGAGTACCTCGACCTGGGCGGCGGCTTCGGCGTTTCCTATGAAGGCGAGGCCAGCACTCCAGCGCGCGTTTTCGCTGAGGCGCTCCTGCCGGAGCTGCGACGCAGCGGGCTGCGTCTCGTGCTCGAGCCGGGTCGTTACATCCTGGCGCCCAGCGGCATCCTGCTGACGCGCGTGATTACGGTGAAAGAGAGCGACGCCAAGAGTTTCATCATCACTGACGCCGGCATGAACGATCTGCTGCGGCCCAGCCACTACGCAAGTTACCATCATATCGCCGGTGCCCGGCTCCACCCCGAGCGCGACCGCATGCACGCCGATGTGGTCGGGCCCATCTGCGAGACCGGCGATTTCCTCGCCCTTGATCGCGACCTCGAGCGCGTGCTCGACGGCGAGTTGCTCGCGGTTGGTACTGCAGGGGCATATGGCTTTGCTATGGCATCCAATTACAACGCCCGGCCCCGACCAGGCGAGGTTCTGGTCGATGGAGACACCTTCATGTTGATTCGCAAGCGTGAAACCTACGATGACCTGGTGCGTGGCGAGCTGGAGCTGCTGGATTAAATGGAAACCAGCGATCGCATCCTGATCCTCGACTACGGCTCCCAGTTCACGCAGCTGATCGCCCGCCGCATCCGCGAGCAGCGCGTCTACTGTGAGATCCAGCCGGGCACCATGAAAGCCGATCGGATCGCTGCCTGGAAACCCAAGGGCATCGTGCTTTCCGGTGGTCCAAACTCGGTCTACGACCCGGATGTCCCGCTGCCGGATCCGGGCATCTTCGACCTGGACATTCCCATCCTCGGTGTCTGTTACGGCATGCAGGCGATCGCGCATTTGTGCGGCGGCAAAGTCATCCACGGCATCCGCGAGTACGGGCGCGCCGAGTTGCGAATCATCAAAGACGATCCGCTGTTCGCGGGCTTCCACCGGGACGAGCCGATAACGGTATGGGCAAGTCACGGCGATCATGTGGATGAGCCGCCGCCCGGCTTCACCACGATCGCGGTGACCGAGACCTTGCGCGTGGCCGGGTTCCGCGCGAACACCCGTCCCATCGTCTGCGTGCAGTTTCATCCGGAAGTCGCGCACACGCCACGCGGCGATGAGGTCTACTCAAATTTCGTCTTCGGCATCTGCGGTTGCGAGCCGACCTGGACCGCAGGTTCGTTCATCAACGATTCGGTCGCGCGCATCCGCCAGCAGGTTGGTAATTCCCAGGTGATCTGCGGGCTATCGGGCGGTGTCGATAGCTCGGTGGCCGCCGCACTCGTGCATCGCGCCATCGGCGACCAGCTCACCTGCATCTTCGTCGACCACGGGCTCCTGCGCCAAAACGAGCGCGAGACCGTCGAGCGAACGTTCCGCCAGCACCTCGGCATCAAGTTGATCGTGATCGACGCGGCAAAGCAGTTTCTGGAAAAGCTGCAAGGTATAGACGAGCCCGAGGAAAAACGCCGCCGCATCGGTGAAACCTTCATTCGTGTGTTCGAGCAGGCATCACACCAGGAGCAAGGCGCGCGCTTCCTGGTGCAGGGCACACTGTATCCCGATGTGATCGAGTCGATTTCCGTGAAGGGGCCATCCGCAACGATCAAGACGCATCACAACGTCGGCGGTCTGCCCAAGGACATGAAGTTCGAGCTGGTGGAACCGCTGCGAGAGTTGTTCAAGGATGAAGTGCGCAACGTCGGCCGCGAGCTGGCCCTGCCGGAAGAGATGGTCGGCCGACACCCATTCCCCGGTCCCGGCCTCGCCATCCGGGTTCTCGGTGACGTCGACGAAGAGCGGCTGCACGTGCTGCGCAAAGCCGATGCGATTTATCTGGAGGAAATCCGTAGCGCCGGACTGTACGACGACATCTGGCAGGCGTTTGCCGTGTTGCTGCCGGTGCGCAGCGTGGGTGTGATGGGAGATTCACGAACCTACGAAAACGTAGTGGCCCTGCGTGCGGTCACCAGTCGCGACGGCATGACCGCTGACTGGTACCCGTTTCCACACGATGTGCTGGCCCGCGTGTCGTCCCGCATCATCAATGAAGTACCCGGCGTGAACCGGGTCTGCTACGACATCAGCTCGAAGCCGCCTGCAACCATTGAGTGGGAGTAGTTCGGCGCTGCTATCGCTCGCCTGGGGCGCCCAGATACGGAATGCCCTCGGCCGTCAGTCGTCGCAGGTAAATGCCGGCGTAATTCTCATCAATGGCGGACAGCCGGTGCTCCGGAGTCGCCGCAAACTCGGCGTCACAGTGATCGCAAACGATCGTCCGCGTATCGGTTGCGCCGGTCAGACGCCAGTTTCCGGTACAATCACCCAGCTTGTGTTCCAATGCTTCCATACGTCAAGCCTCATCCAAGTACCCGCCAGAGGTGCAAGCTCCCTGCCAGCTCGACCTCAATGCGCTGACTGAAGCGTATCGCCCCGATCCAGGCGATTCTGGATGCTATCCCAGACTGCGGCCATGAAGGCGAGATCCTCGGCGTGAGCGTCGGCGAAACTCTTGAATTGCTCTTCGGTTACTTTCGCGTCGGCCAGGAGCTGACGTTTTTGCAGCTCGAAATCGGCGGGGGAGCGGGCGCTTTTCTTGGCGTTGCGCAGAGCAACGAAAAGCTCCACGAATTGCTCGCGGGAGAGGCCGCCCGTATCCGGTGGCGTGGTCTGTCGGTCACACGCCGGTAAAACCAGGGCTGCCAGCAGGATCAATATGAATTGGCGTTTCATTCCCGAAAGCTGAACCCGAGCGGCGCGGAGTTCAAGCGTCGGGCCACGCGGAATTGCGTGAATTTCGCAGGCACCTACGTTTCGAATGGCAACCGGCATGCCGGTGAGCGAGAGTAACGGGTGCCGAATCGCTGATGGCTGGGAACGGGGTTGCTGGGAGGCTGACGCGATGTTGAATCAGGATCGCCTGACCATCAAGGCGGCCGAGACCATTCAGGCCGCAGCACAGGAAGCGGCGCGCCGGGGCAACCCCGCAGTCGAAGATCTGCACTTGCTGAGCGCGTTGCTCGAGCAGGAAGAATCGGTGGTCGTTCCGGTTCTGCAGAAGGTTGGGGTCAACATCGCCCGTCTGCGCCAGCTACTGGCCGAGGCGCTGAAGCGGTTGCCCAAACAAAGCGGCGGATCCTCGCCGTCGCTCTCTCGCGAGCTCAACCAGATCCTGGAACGTGCTGAAAAAGAGGCACGTGATCTCAAGGACGAATACGTCTCGACCGAGCATTTTCTGCTCGCCTTGGCCGATCACAAGGGCTCGACCACCAAGGAGCTGCTGGCAATCCAGGGCGCCACGATCGCGGATTTGCGGGAAGCGCTGGAAGCGGTGCGCGGCCCGCATCGGGTCACCGATCAAACGCCTGAAGACAAATACCGCGCACTCGAGCGTTTCACCCGCGACCTCACGGAGATGGCGCGCGCGGGCAAACTGGATCCGGTCATCGGCCGCGATGAAGAGATCCGCCGGGTCGTGCAGGTGCTGAGCCGGCGTACCAAGAACAACCCCGTCGTCATCGGTGAGCCTGGCGTGGGCAAGACTGCCATCGTCGAGGGTCTGGCCCAACGCATCGTGAATGGTGATGTCGCCGAGCAGCTGCGCAACAAGCGGCTGGTCTCGCTCGACATGGGCTCTCTGCTGGCCGGTGCCAAGTATCGCGGCGAGTTCGAGGAGCGTCTCAAGTCGGTGCTCAAGGAGCTGACCGAAGCCGAAGGCAAGTATATCGTCTTCATCGATGAGCTGCATACCATTGTCGGCGCGGGCAAGGCTGAGGGCGCGGTCGACGCCGGCAACATGCTGAAGCCCGCGCTGGCCCGCGGCGAGCTGCGCGTGGTGGGTGCAACCACGCTGGATGAGTATCGCCAGCATATTGAAAAGGACCCGGCGCTCGAGCGCAGATTCCAGCCGGTCTTCGTCGGTGAGCCAACGGTCGAAGATACGATTGCGATCCTGCGTGGCTTGAAGGAGCGCTATGAGGTCCATCACGGCGTCAAGATCACGGACAGTGCGATCGTCGCCGCCGCCAAGCTCTCACATCGCTACATCGGCGATCGCTTTCTGCCGGACAAGGCGATCGATCTGATTGACGAATCGGCATCACGCTTGCGCATCGAAATCGATTCCATGCCGCAGGAGATCGACGAAGTCGAGCGGCGCATCATGCAGCTCGAGATCGAACGCATGGCTCTGCTGAGCGAGCACGACCAGGAGGCGGTGGCGCGGCGGGATCGTATCGAGCGCGAGCTGGCCCAGCTGCGTGAGCGCGGCAGCGGCATGAAGGCGAAGTGGCAGTCCGAAAAGGATCAGATTCAGCGCATCCGCGAGCTGAAGAAACGGATCGACGATTTGAAAGTCGAGGCCGAGCGGGCGCAGCGAACCGCGGATCTGACCCGCGCGGCGGAACTGCAGTACGGCGAGATTCCGAAAACCGAGCGTGAGATCGTCGCGGCCGAAGCGAAACTGGCCGAGTTACAGAAGGGTGGGAAGTTCCTCAAGGAAGAAGTCGACGCGGAAGACATCGCTCAGGTGGTCTCCAAGTGGACCGGCATTCCCGTGACGCGGATGCTGGAGTCCGAAAAGCAGCGGCTCACGCATCTGGAGGAAGTCCTGGCTAGCCGGGTGATCGGCCAGGACGAAGCCGTGAAAGCGGTGGCCGATGCCGTGCGCCGCAGCCGCGCCGGATTGCAGGACCCGAATCGGCCGATCGGCAGCTTCATCTTCCTCGGGCCCACCGGCGTTGGTAAGACCGAGACCGCACGCGCGCTCGCCGAGTTCCTGTTCGATGATGAGCACGCGATGGTCCGCATCGACATGTCCGAGTACATGGAAAAACATGCAGTGGCTCGCCTGATCGGCGCTCCGCCCGGATACGTCGGTTACGAAGAAGGAGGCCAGCTCACCGAGCGGATTCGACGGCGGCCCTACTCCGTGGTGCTCTTCGATGAAATCGAAAAGGCACATCCGGACGTCTTCAACATTTTCCTGCAGATCCTGGACGAGGGCCACCTCACCGATTCGCAGGGACGCACGGTCGACTTTCGGAACACGGTCATCATCATGACCTCGAATATCGGCAGCCCGCTCATTCTCGAGCGCGCCGGCAGCGGCGATTGGAAAAAGGTGGAGGAGACCGTGCTGCAGGAGCTGCAGCGATACTTCCGGCCGGAGTTCCTGAATCGCGTCGACGATGTCATTGTCTTTCGTCCACTCGACCGCGAGCAGCTGCGCCGTATCGTGGAGCTCCAGCTGACCCGGTTGCGGCACATGCTGGAAGAACGACGCATCCGACTGGACATCACACCCGGCGCCGCGGACCTTATCGCCGAAGAAGGGTACGATCCTGCGTTTGGAGCACGACCACTCAAGCGTGCCATCCAGCGACTCGTACAGAATCCGCTGGCGATTCAGTTGCTCGAGGGCGTCTTCACGGATGGTGATTCGATTGTGCTCGACCGCGAAGCCGGCACCGATCGCCTGGTGTTCCGTAAAGTCGAGAACCGCGCAGCCGTTGCTTGACTCTGCGCGCTGGTTCGCGAATCCTTGTGCGCGTTGTTGATATCGACCCGTACCTCTGCCAAGGCAGGTATGCGAATGAACATGCAGGTACGATGGCTGGCCGCAGGGTGTGTTCTGCTTGCCGCCGCGTGCACCCAACGAGTCGAGGTGATGCCGGTGACTTCGGTGGGGCCGGCGCTCGTGGTCGAACAATTCCTGCGTGCCGCCAATTCCGCGGCGGCGAATGATACGTCAGGCGTATCCGCGATGGGCCGGCTCTGGGGCACCAAGGACGGGTTGGCCAGTGAGCAAATGCCATTGCAGGAAATGCAGCAGCGCATGTTGTTGACGGCTTCGATTCTCAGGCACGATGACTCGAAAATCGTCGGCGAGCAGCTGGTGCCCGGCCGCATCAGCGAAGCCAAACAACTCAATGTCGAATTGACCCAGGGCCCGCGCAAAGTCGTTGTGCCATTCTTTATGGTGCTCTCGAAGGGCGACCAGTGGCTGGTCGAGAGAATCGATCTGGAAGTGATTACCAAAAGCCGTTAGCGACTCAGGACACTAGCCTTCCACCAGCTCGATCAGAACGCCGCCCGTACTTTGCGGATGCAGAAAGGCCACCAGGTGACCGCCAGCGCCAGGGCGGGGTTCCGTGTCGATCAGGCGGAAACCCTGATCGGCCAGTCGACGTAGCGCGGTCCTGATGTCGGTCACCCGGTACGCGATGTGGTGGAGACCCGGTCCGCGCCGATCGAGAAATTTCTGAACCGTGGAATCGGCGCTGGAGGGTTCCAGCAGCTCGAGCCGACCAGTGCCCGTACCGACAAAGGCGACCTTGACCCGCTGAGACGGCACCAACTCCGGCGGGGAACCGGTCCCTCCAGAAAGTGATTCAAAGAGCGGCAACACCGCGGCGATTGATGGGACCGCAATCGCGACGTGATCGAGCGGTAGGTTCACAAATGGCTCCGGGCCAATTTTTTGCAACTCGAAACGCCTCGGAACATAGCGAGGCATTTTACACGCAGCACGCGCACACGTGCTCACGTGAGGGAGATACAATGGCGGAAAACGGCAAGCTGGTTACCGTGACCGACAGCAACTTTGCTGAGGAAATCGAGGGCACGAACGGACTCGCGCTGGTCGACTTCTGGGCCGCCTGGTGTGGCCCCTGCCGTATGGTGGCGCCGGTGATCGAACAGCTGGCAACCGAGTTCGACGGCAAAGTAAAGGTCGGCAAGTTGGATGTGGACGCGAATCAGGCGGTCGCCTTTCGCTTCAATATTCGCTCGATTCCCAGCATCCTCTTCTTCAAGGACGGCAAACACGTGGACACGGTCGTTGGTGCCGTGCCCAAGGCCCTGCTCGAGCGCAAGATCCAGGAGTACATCTCGGTCGGGCAGCCGTAAAAACGGTTGGTTCGGAAACGGGAGCAGACAGCGGGCGCCGGGAATTGGCGCCCGCTGTTTTTAGAGGTTCGGCCCTAAGACTAGGTCAGGACCACGAACGGGGCTTCCTTGCCCCATTGTTGGTCCCATCACACTGTCCCTCTGCTACTTACGGGGCTACCATGAGCCGATGGGAATCCTCTATATTGTCAGTACTCCCATCGGGAATCTCGCCGACATTTCGTATCGCGCCGTAGAAGCACTTGGAACCGCCGACCGGGTCCTGGCCGAGGACACGCGGCACACGGCAATTCTGTTCAGACATTACGGCATCCGGACGCGGCTTTATTCGGCCCACGAGCACAATGAGCAGTCGAGAGTTGAACAGGTTCTTTCCTGGCTCGACGATGGGGAAAGCGTAGCGCTGGTTTCTGACGCTGGCACACCGCTTATCTCGGATCCGGGCGCACGGATCGTGCACACCGTAATCAAGCGAGGACACCAGGTTCTGCCGATACCTGGTGCATCGAGTGTGCTGGCGGCACTGGTCGGCTCCGGGCTGAACCCCG
>JBBDWZ010000159.1:0-9678 GCA_040902615.1 Gemmatimonadota bacterium
CGATCTGCGATCGCAGTTCGGAGCGGCACGTCCCGCGGCGCCTGCGCGAGCAGCGCCTGGGCACCGAGGCCCAGCCCGATCAGAAACGCAGGTACGATTCGGATCAGGCGCACCGGGCGACTCCTGCAATCGAATCTGATTCCGTCGAGCGTCGCAGGCAGCCCTGCAGCGCGATGGTCAGGTCGCGCTCGAGTTCAGCGCCTTTGCGCACGACTGCGTTGGTGATGGCGTTGAGACACGCGACTTCATGGCTGCTCAGGTCCTTGCCGGTCACGATGACGACCGGCAGGCTGGCAAACCGAGGATCGCTCTTGATCAGGCGCACACATTCGGCACCGCCCATCCCCGGCATCAGCAGATCCACTACGACTGCGTCCGGCACGCCATGGGCTAGAATTTCGAGCGCCTCGGCTGCATTGGCCGCGGTATCGACGACGACATTCTCGCGAGTCAGCAGACTGCTGATCAGTCGGCGGTCATCACCGCTGTCGTCGACCACCAGGATACGCTGCATCGGCCGGTTCACATTGCGCTCGACCGCGGTAATGAGCTCCTCGCGGTTCAGCGGCTTCTCGACCAGTTCGACCGCGCCCAGCAGGCCGCCCGCGTAGTCACGCGCTACGATGCTGACCACCACGACCGGAATGTGGCACAGGTCAGCATCTGCCTTCAGTTCCTTGAGTACATCGAAACCGCTCATGCCCGGCATCATCAAGTCCAGCAGGATCGCGCGCGGCCTGAACTCACGTGCCATGCGCAGTCCCTGAATGCCCGCGTTCGCGGCAATGACCTCGTAGCCTGCATCCTGCAGCATTTGCGTCATCAGCACGCGCGAATCGGCATCGTCGTCGATGACGAGCACGAGCTCGCGTCTGGTCGTGATCGAGCGAATCACAGAATCGGCGTTTGGCCGCTCTGCTTTCGCCGCCACGACGATGGGCTCGCTGACCTGCCCCTGACCGCTGGGCAGCACGATGCTGAACGTTGATCCGGTGCCTTGCGCGCTCTGAACTTCAATGCGGCAGCCCATCAGCTGCGCCAGCGAATTCGAAATCGCCAGGCCGAGGCCCGTCCCGCCGAAGCGGCGCGATGTGCTCGCATCGGCCTGTTGGAAGGCTTCAAAGATCGCGCTCAGCCGATCGCTCGGGATACCGATGCCGGTATCCATCACTTCGATCCGCTCCGGCTTACCCTGCGCATTGACCCGTAATGCCACGGTCACGCTGCCCTTCTCGGTGAACTTCAGGGCGTTACCCACCAGATTGATGACGACCTGCTTCAGCCGCGCGTGATCACCCAGCATGGGCTGAACCTGAGCCGGAATTACTGCGTGCAGCTGTACGCCATTCGCCTTGGAATCCGTCTCGAACTGGTGAATCGTTTCGCGGATGAGCACATCCACTCGCATCGGCACTGATTCGACTTCGACCTTGCCCGCCTCGATCTTGGACAGGTCCAGCACGTCATTGATCAGCGAGAGCAAATGGCGCCCGTTCTCGACGATACGCGTGAGGAAACCCAGCTCCTGCGGGTTGAGCGAATTGCGCTTGTTCTTGAGCAGAATGTTGGTAAAGCCGATCACGGAGTTGAGCGGCGTGCGCAACTCATGGCTCATGTTGGCCAGGAACTGGCTCTTGGCCACGCTCGCCTGTAACGCTTCGTCCCGGGCCCGGCCCAGCTCATCGATGGCATGCTGGAGCTCTGCCGTTCGCGCCGTCACTTTGCGTTCCAGGTCGTCATTCGCCGCGTTGATCGCATCGCGTGAGCGTTGCAGTCGATAAAACGCAAAGCACAGCCCGAGCACCAGCAGGGCGGCGTACAGTCCCAGCCATTTCTCTGCACGATCGGCTCTCGCTTCGGCATATTCGAACTCCGTCCGGTACAAATCACGCAAGGACGTTGCGACTTCGTACGCCGGCGTGTCGTCGACGGAATCGACCAGTGCATCGGCCAGCAGAATTTGCGGAACCACTGTCTCCATGCGCCCGATTACGCGGGCAAAACGTGCCGCATGCGCGGGCTGGATGGTCGGCGAAAGCGTACGCAACACCACCAGAGCGGAGTCCTGGCTACGGCGTGACCGTTGCCCGTTTCGGCGCGCCCGGGACAGCCAGCGACTGCCCTGGTCACTCAAAGTGAGAGCATTCTGCGGCGCGGCGTCGCGCAGGAGAACCCGTAAATCGATCGCAATGGAATCGAGTGCAACGCGCAGTGGCGCATTCGCCGTCTTGAACTCCTCGGCGATTTGCATGCGTTTCAGCGACGCCGCCTCGAACCTGGCCGTCAGCCGCGACAGCGAATCCGCCGTTGTGCGGCGCACGAACGAAGGCACCGCTCGCAGATCCGGGAATATCGCCTTGAGCTCCGCCTGTACCGAATCGAGTTCCGTGTACGATGCAGGACCGTTGCCGCGCCGCGCATCGCGGACCAGGTCGAACACCTCGTCGGCCAGGTCCCGTGCAGCGCGCACGTCGTCGTTGTACTGCTCGTGCTGCCGGGGATCGATCGCGTTGGTCCGGCTGACCAGTACGGTCAACGGAGAGACGCTCAGGAAAGCGAATGCTACCAGTATGCCTTGTCGCATCTTCGCGGGCTCCAATTCGAATGGGGGAGTCGGTTCGGTCAGGCTGCTGCCCGGCTCAGCAGCCGGGTAATCAGCGCCTGCAGCTGTTCTTCATCCGTGATCGGCTTCGACATGTAGGCATCGAAACCCATGCCGAGATACTTCTCGCGGTCACCAGCCATGGCGTGTGCCGTCAGTGCCACCACCGGCACCGCGGTCAACCGCGGATCCCGTCGGATTCGATCGAGAATCTCAGGTCCGTCCATGCCGGGCAGTGAAATGTCCAACAGCACGAGCTGCGGTACGCGCATGGCCATCGCGGCCAGCGCTTCCGGTCCTGATTCGAACAGTTCCAGCTCATGCGTGTCCTCGAGCAGAACCTGCAGCAGGAACCGGTTGTCAGGGTTGTCTTCGACGACCACAATCCGAGGCATCTTCAGTTCATCTCTTTTTTTGGGTGTGGACATTGCCACTGGTGACCCTAAGCACCATACATGCTCAATCGGCGCTTTGACCTGAAACCGTAGCGACACAACACCTTTCGGTATGTTTGCCTGAAGCAGGGAGAGGTTGCGAATGTTTGAAATCAATACATGCAATGCGGCTGCATCGTCGGCCCGGCTCGACTCAGTCCTAGTGCCGCAGTCTGAACCGAGACCTGTGTCCGGCAATCAGGCACCTGTCCGGGTTACCGACCAGAATTCGAACGGAAGCGGGATCTCAATGAACCCGACGTTCCCGATTCTCGACGACGCCGGCCTCAAGCGGCTTTATGACATTGGCGGTGACCGGCTGGTGAACGGGCTGATCGATTTGTTCGTGCGAGAGGCGCCTGTGCGCGTGGCCAACGCGCTGAACGGGTCAACCTGCGGCGATCTGGATGCTGTGCATCGGTCGGCGCATTCGCTGAAGTCGACTGCGGCTAACTTTGGCGCGGTCCGGTTGAGCGAGCTGGCCGGGGAAATCGAGCAGGCGGCGGGACTCCAGGATCACGCGCGCGTAAGACAATTGCTCACTGGCCTCGAGGACGCCTACGACCAAACACGTGAGGCATTGGTAGAGCGTCGTCCAGCCGAGCTCCGCGTGCCTGCCGCCGCGTGATTCTCACGTCGACATCACCCCGAGCACTGCTGCGGCAACTGGAGCGCTACCGTGCCGCGGTCTACCTGCGTTCGTTGAGTCGGCTGAGCATCTGCTTCTTTGCCTGAACGCGCGGCTGCAGCTCGGCATCCGCGTTCTGCCACAGCTCCACGAACTTGCCGGCGTAGAGCGCCGCCTTCTCGCGATTGCCTTGCTGCTCGTACAACTCGGCCAGCCGCTCGTAGGAAGGGCCTAACACGAACGCGTCCACAACGGCATTCGTTCGTAAGGCCGCAACATGCGCCTCGAGGTATGCAATCGCAGAATCCGGCTGGCTTGCCGCTTCGAAGGCAAGCGCCATGGTCGCGTGAAGGCAGGTATTGCAGCCCGTCAGCTCCACGGTCCGCCGAATGAGATCGACCGCCTCACTGTAGCGCTTTTCAGACAGCGCAATGAGGCCGTCCAGCAGTAACCGGTTATCGGTAGTGTTCCCACGCAGCTCCGCAGGCGTGCCGTTCTCGAAATCGGTGATGGTGCTGCGCGCTTTGGCCACGTCACCGGTCAGCGCGTACAGGTTGGCGATATTGAAATACGGCCGGTTGATTGGTGGAATCGGCTCGAGCGGATACTGCGCCACTGCGGCGCGCAGCCGTTGCCCGGCACGCACGGGGTCACGCCGTACATCGAGGTCCGCACGCACTTCCCACAATTCCCGGTTGAGTGGCGCCCAGATGTTGCCGCGCTCGAGCTGAATGGCCGCTCCCGCTGCCCGGCGGCGGCTTGCCTCCGCCAGCTTTCCCTGCACCATCGTAAGATCCGCGAGCGCAAACTCGGTCGTTGCCTGGAACAGGGCCGCTCTGCGCATGGCACGGGCGCGTGTGACTCCTTCAATGGTTCCCGCAATGTCGCCTTTCGCGTAAGCGAGGCCGGCTTTCAATTGTTGCACCATGGGATCGGTCGGGAACTTCCGCTCGACCATTGCCGCCACCTGCTCGGCCTCGTCACGCCGTCCCAGATCGAACAGACTACCGAACAGGTTGCCGTGCGCAACGGCCAACATCGAATCGCGCTTGATCGCTTCTCGGAACGCTTCCGCCGCCTTTTCGTTGTCGCGAACGTTGCGATAGAGCAGACCCAGGTTGTTGGTCGATGCAGTCGGATCGCGATCACGCAGCAGTTCGTACGCGCTGATCGCCTTGTTGTCATCCTGAACCACGGCCATGTGGTAATATGCGTCGGCGCCGTACCGCTCGATGTCCGTAAGACGATCGCGAAACTGATATGCCTTGATCGCTGCAGACACCACCAAGTCCCGGCCGCGGCCGCTGTTCGAGTAGGCTACCGCCAACTTGCGCCAGGCCATGGCAAAGCCGCTGTCGGTCGCAATTGCTTCCTGCAGCATCGAGATGCCCGCATCGAAGTCGCGATCGACATCGATCGCATAGACGCCACGCGTGTACTTGAGCAGCGCATCGAGGGATGGCGTGCTGACGGCCTCGAGCGGCTTGTCCGCACGCAACAACCTGAACGACTCGCCGATCTTCTCACGCAGGCTTTTCGACAGGCGATCGACCGCATCTATGATGACGGTGGAATCGGATGCAGTCTCGCGGAACGATGCGAGTACGGTCGCATCCTTGGCCGATACCAGCTTCGCCGCGATGATGTATTTGGTGCCCGCGCGCGAAAGCTCACCGGCCAGGTAGGCCTTGATGTTGTCGCGGATCGCGACCTCGCGCGCCAGGTCAGCATCCAGCTTGCTCTTCGGATCGCGCGACATGCGCTGCAGTACCTCGCGCACGTAAGCTGGCTCGACCACCGTCACCACCGGCGTCTGCGCGAAGTCCATGCGGAACGCTTCGGTGACCGCAGCAGCCAGTGACGTGTCGCCACTCAACGTTTGAAAGTCGGCGATCACCATCCGTTCACGATTTGACAGCTCACCGGTAGCCAGCAGCGAACCGAATGGGCCAACGCCCGCGTTGCGCAGACCCACATATCCGGCGGCGGTGGTGCCGAGCAGAAGAAACGCCACGATCCCGCCCGCAATTGCCTTGTTCCATGTGAGGAGCCGATGTTGAAGCCCGCGAGCCGGCTCCGGCGTGGCGGGGCGGTCCGCCGTGGCGGACTCCGGCAGTAAAGTCAGATCGATCGGGAGCAGGGTTGGATCGGTGGGCGCGAAATCGGGCTGACTGCGCCGAAACGAAGGCGCGCCCTCCTGCACCAGAGCGGTGGCCAGCACGATCGGCAGGCCGATCACGAAGAGCACGATGGCAAAGGCAGGCACCCAGTCGGGCAAGCCGACCCGATCGGTCAGCTCGGTGATGACCTGGTAGCCGACCCACGAGCCGACCAGGTACACACCGAGTACCTTCCAGATCGAGCGTCGGTGCATCTCGACAATGAGCCGCTTCACGTGCTGCATATTTGGGTTGTCCTGCGAGGGAGGCGCGTCCAAGATGCTCATCGCCGGTGCCCAATTGCAAGCATTCGTTCAACGATTTGAGAGTATGAAGCGCGCGTGAGTAAACCGGAGTATCCCCAGGCTGCGTCTCTGGAATGTCCTGTTTCTGACTGGAGAGCGATCATGCGATACGCTCAAACCCTGCTGCTCACTATGTTCTGCCCGCTCGCCCTCAGCGCCCAACGGCCGGCTACCTGGCGGCTATCCCCAACGCCCATCCTGCAGATCGGCGTGGTCGACGGCGACTCCGCCTACATGTTTCACAACGTGGCGAGTGCATTGCGCCTGCCGGACGGCCGGATTGCCGTGATGAACGAGGGTAGTCATCAGCTGCGGCTGTACGACGCCCGCGGCAAACTGCTCGCCGCCAAGGGTCGTCGCGGAGGTGGTCCGGGTGAGTTTTTCCGACCCGCCCGAATTTACCATATCGCTGCCGACTCCTTGATGGTGTACGATCGCGGCAACGCTCGCTTCTCGATTCACCGGACCAACGGTGATTTCGTGCGCGTGCAGCCGGGTGCTCCCTATTCGATCCGGCGAGAGGGGCCAGGAGCCATGGCGCAGTCTGAATTCCCGACCGATGAATGGCTCTATAGTCGAAGCTGGATCGATGGTCCGCCTCTGGGCAAAGGACGCGGCCCGGTCCGCGCCGCGATCGATCGCCTGCCGCCTCCTGATGCAGCGACTGGATATCGCTTCATCATCGTGAGTCCACAGGAGCATTTATGGGTGAGAGGTCCGGTGCGTCCGAATGCGTCCGTCGAATGGTCGGTCTACGACCTCGATGCCCGACCAGTAGGGCGGGTCACACTGCCAGCGCGGTTCACGCTATTTCAAATCGGCCGCGATTTCGTTCTCGGTGTCGCACGCGATGAGCTGGATATCGAGTACGTCCAGCTGCTCCGGCTGGAAGGCCCGCCGGCCACCGTCACCCGTCGCCTCGCCAGCGCGGATACATTGCGCGCACCACCGCGCCGCGTCGTAGCACCCGAGCTCCTGAATCGAATGCAGGCAGCACTGCGAGACATCAGCAGGCAGCAGGAAATCTTCTACTCGCAGCCGAAGAGCAGTTACACCTATGCCAAAGATGTGAAGCAATTCGAGAAGTGGGAGGCACCCAAAGACCTCGTGATCCGCATCGTCAATGCATCCACACTCGGCTGGATGGCGCTTTTGATCGATCCCGCAACGGGTGTAACCTGTGGCATCGGTATGGGTGCGCCGAGCTTCGTGCCAATGGGCTGGACCATGGGGCGGGTAACGTGTGAATAGAAAACTGCATCGATGAAACCCCGACGCACGGCTCGAATCCTGGCTGTTCTGCTCGCACTATCCGCCCGCGCGGTGGTGGCGCAGGAAATCCGTGGCAGAATCACCGCTGCGGAATCGCGCGAGCCGCTCACCGGTGTCTTCGTGATGCTGCGCGATAGCACGGGCGCGCGTTGGGCAGGCGCGCTCACTGACTCCAGCGGCACGTACCGGTTGCGCACTCCGCAGCCCGGCACGTACACGGTCGAAGCGGAGCGGCTCGGCTACGATTCCAGGAAGTCAGCACCATTCGTGTTTCATCCCGCCGCGATCATGGTCGAGGATCTGGTCCTCGAGATAAAACCCGTCGTGCTGCCCGCCGTGAGTGCGAGCCGCGGCAATACCTGCGACATTCCGCGCGCCCGTGCCGCGCGCGTTGCCCAGCTCTGGGATGAAGCGCGCAAGGGCCTCAACGTCGCATCCTGGGCCGCGGCCGAGCAGCTGGTCGAGTACGAGTTTGTGCGATACTCGCGTGAGCTCGATTCGAGTGGCAAGCGCAGCATCCGCGAGTATGTCGAAGAGCGCACCAAGCGAATGACCGGATCGCCCTGGAGCGTCGCTGCCACACAAGAGATGTCGTCGCAGGGGTTCCAGCGTGAAATCAATGGCATGACGGAATACTACGTGCCGCATGCCGACGTACTGCTCTCTCCGGAGTTCACCAGTTCACACTGTTTTGATCTGGTGGACGAGCGCAGTGAGCGCGATCGTATCGGCCTGCAGTTCCGGCCGCTGGGCCGTCCAAGCGTTACGGATGTGCAAGGTGTGCTCTGGCTGAATCGCCGCACGCTCGCATTGCAGACCATCGATTACGAGTACGTTCGCTACACGCGCAACCAGCTTCGGACCACCAGCGCCGGCGGTACTGTGGACTTTGCCTACCTGCCATCCGGTCTGTGGGTGATGGCCGGCTGGCACGCGCGCTTCCTGGTTGGACCGAGAAATGCCCGGCCGGCGAGGATTCACGATGGATCTCAGGTGATGCGTGCGCTGGTGGATGGCAACGTCATCTGGAGTGCGCCCGCGCATCGCCAGCTGGACCGCAGTCGCGCGGTCATGGCCGACAGCGCGTTCGATGCGCCAACCGGCATCAATGCGCTGCCCATTCTGTCCGCGGCTGGAATCGCCGCGTACCGCTGCGGCTCGCGCGATGGAAAGCCGGAGCGCACGGTCGAGCTCGTTGGTTTCGTGGCTGACACCGCCGGCCTCGCAATCAGCGGCACACAGCTCCGCCTGGCCTGGACTCTGGATGGCACCGTGAAGAGTTTGGATACCAGGACCGATGCGAATGGGATTTACGCTTTTTGCGGGCTGCCACTGGACCACCAAGTCGTTCTCTCGATCGCACCGGCCGGAACGCAGACCCAGGCAATCTTCCTGCAAACCCGGCGCGGTATGATCCTGACGCGATCGTTCTTCCTGAAGTAAGATTCCCCGATGTTGCTCACCGATATCGTCGACACGTCGATGCGCGTAGCGGCTACCTCGAAGCGTCTCGAGAAGTTGTCGCTCCTGGTCGATCTGTTGCGCCGGCTCGAACCCGTAGAAGTGCCGATCGCGGTCTCCTACCTGGCCGGTGAAATGCGACAGGGCCGCATCGGTGTGGGCTGGGCCATGCTGCGCGATGCCAGACCCGATCATGCAGCAGCGGAACCCAGTCTCACGCTGCAGGATGTCGATGCCACGTTGGATCGATTAGCGACGGTGAAGGGAGCCGGCTCCAACAAGGAGCGAGGCCGCCTGCTGCGTGAGCTGCTCGCGTCCGGCACTCGGGAAGAACAGGATTTCCTCAGCCGTCTCCTGTTTGGTGAATTGCGGCAGGGTGCGCTCGAGGGCGTGATGCTCGATGCGGTCGCACGCGCGGCCAATGTGCCCGCCGCCAGTGTCAGGCGCGCACACCTGATTGCCGGCGACCTGGTCGCCGTAGCAGCGGCTGCGCTGACCGGCGGTGCGCCCGCACTTTCGCAATTCAACATTCAGCTCTTCCGTCCGCTACAGCCGATGCTGGCCGACAGCGCCGAAGACATCGATGATGCATTGCAGCAGCTTGGCACCGGCGCGTTCGAGTACAAGCTCGATGGCGCACGCATACAGGTGCACAAGGCCGGCGACGAAGTGCGCGTCTACTCACGACAGCTCAATGAAGTCACCGACTCGGTGCCCGAGCTGGTCGAGCGGGTGCGCTCGCTGTCCGCGCGCGAGCTGGTGCTCGACGTCGAGGCGATCGCGCTGCGTGAGGGTGGCAAGCCACACCCGATCCAGG
>JBBDWZ010000159.1:9688-27020 GCA_040902615.1 Gemmatimonadota bacterium
TCACGATGCGTCGGTTCGGTCGACGGCTGAATGTCGATCGGCTGCGTACAGAGCTGCCGCTGCAGCCGTTCTTCTTCGATCTGATTTATGCCGATGGTGAAGCGCTCATCGATCTGCCGTCAGCCGACCGGTTCGATCGCCTGGCAGCCGCGGTTCCGGGTGATTTGCTCATTCCTCGGCGCATCACCGACAATCCGGAGGACGCAGCATCCTTTCTGGCTGACGCGCGCAGCGCAGGGCACGAAGGCCTGGTTGGCAAAGCGCTGAATGCGCCGTACGATGCCGGCCGCCGCGGCTCGAGCTGGCTCAAGGTGAAGTTCACGGAAACGCTCGACCTGGTCGTTCTGGCCGCGGAGTGGGGCAGTGGACGTCGTGAGGGCTGGCTCAGCAACCTGCACCTCGGCGCGCGCGATCCGAAGAACGGCGGCTTCGTGATGCTGGGCAAAACCTTCAAGGGCCTGACCGATGCCATGCTCGAGTGGCAGACCAAAGAGTTTCTGGCCCTCGAGCTCACGCGCGATGGGCATACGGTCTTTGTGAAGCCGGAACTGGTCGTCGAGATCGCATTTGATGATGTGCAGGACAGCCCGCGCTATCCCGGCGGCGTTGCACTGCGTTTTGCCCGGGTCAAGCGCTATCGCCCGGACAAGCGCGCAGAGGAAGCCGACACCATCGATCGCGTGCGGGAGATCCACGCGCGTAAGGCAGGCCCGCTCAGCACGTGAAGTGTGAGTTCTTGCCACGGGCGTTAAGGAGGCCCATTCAGCCCGCGAAGTGTGAGTTTCTGGCTTGACTGGTTTGGGCGGGAAACCGTGTTACCGTGCAACCGGCGGGCGAATGAGATACTCTGAAGGCTACCTACTTATACCGGAGCCACGTCCCATGCGAAATCGGATCGCACTCCTCGCAGTTTTGTTCCTGCTAGCGGCCGCCGCGCTCAGCGCACAGGGTGCACCACGCGTCAAGCCGAGCCAGACCGGCACGGTATCGCAGGAAGTCGGATCCACCAGAATCTCACTGCAATACGATCGGCCGGTTGCGCGCGGACGCGAGTTATTCGGCACGCTGGTCAAATGGGGCAGCGTGTGGTCGCCCAGCGCGAATACCGCGACCATTATCGACCTCTCGGAAGATGTCACCGTGCAGGGCGAGCGACTGGCCAAAGGCAAGTACAGCATCTGGTCGATTCCGGGAGAGCAGGAGTGGACGCTGATCTTCAACAAGAAGGAGCGCGTGCACCATGCGCAGTATCCCGAAGGCGAGGACGTGCTGCGCGTGAAGACAAAGCCGGAGCAGGGCAATCACCTGGAAACGCTCGCCTACTACTTCCCGGTCGTGGGTCCGGATTCAGCGGTCATGCGCCTTCACTGGGGCACCACCATCGTGCCGCTCACCATCAAGACGACGAAATAATGAGCGATTCGATCGAGCGCCTGATTCGCCAACTGCAGAACACCTATCACGGGCCGTCCTGGCATGGTCCCACGCTCAAGGAATTGTTGGCGGATGTTACGGCCGGTCAAGCCGAAAAGAAGGGCATACGCAACGCGCATTCGATCTGGGAAATCGTGCTGCACGCGGCTGCCTGGAAGCGTGCGGTCGAAAGACGGCTGGAAGGCGCGGCCACATCGCTGCAAGGCGAGGAGGACTGGCCACCGGTCGAGCACAGCTCCGAGTCCGCGTGGCGCACCGCCCTCGACGATCTGGACACCGCACATGACGCGCTGGTCGGACGGGTCCGCCAGCTCGCGCCCACCGAGTTGGACCGTTTTGCGCCCGCCCAAAAAGTCTCGCTTTACGCGACCATCCACGGCGTCATCCAGCACGACATTTATCATGCTGGGCAGATCGCGCTTCTGAAAAAGCTGTAAGAACGCAATGCGCTTAGTCCTAGAGGACTCTCTAGAGGGTTGCCATTACGAGCAATTACGCGAAATGCCCGATCGGGCATATTTCCGTTTCCGACAAATTCGATTGCCGCCCACCCGTGTCGCGGCTCAATCTGCTCGAGTTTCCCAAGCCTCTCTCCTACTGCCACCTATGAGAACATGAAGCCAGGGCCAAGGGCCCCAAAGTTGCACTTTCCAGCAGGCTGGACTACTAGCCACCGAGGGTCACTCATGAGTCAGAGAATTGTCGACCAATCGCAGCGGAAAATGCTGCTTGTTGCTTTGTTGGCGCTGGCTGGCTGCGCCACGAATCCGGTTACCGGCAACCGCGAGCTGGCGCTGATCTCCGAGGGTCAGGAGATCCAGATGGGTCAGCAGGCCGCCCAGGAGGTCGAAGCCTCGCTGGGTCTGGTTAAGGACGCGGATCTGCAGGCCTATGTCAGAAGAGTGGGGATGGCGATGGCGTCGAAATCGGAGCGCCCCAAGCTGCCCTGGCGGTTCGGCGTCATTGACGATCCGACACCGAACGCGTTCGCGTTGCCAGGTGGCCCGATCTACATCACGCGCGGTCTGATGAGCTTGATGGACTCGGAGGCCGAGCTGGCGGCTGTACTCGGCCATGAGATCGGCCACATCACGGCACGGCACTCTGTATCGCAGATGTCGAAGGCGCAGCTGACGCAGCTCGGTTTGGGCCTCGGTATGATCCTGGCGCCCCAACTGCAGAACCTGGGCGGTGCACTTTCACAAGGCATGCAGCTGCTGTTTCTGAAGTATGGCCGCGACGATGAGCGTCAGTCCGACGACCTCGGCTTCCGCTATTCCCTGAACCAAGGGTACGACGTTCGTGAGATGGACGACGTTTTCGCTTCACTGGCAAGAACGGCCGAGTTGGAGCAACGCAGTGCATTGCCGTCCTGGCTGTCCACGCACCCCGCACCGGAAGAACGCATTCAGCGCATCAATCAGAAGGTCGCCGCGCTGCCCGGGCTGCCTGCGGCCGCAATCGTGAATCGCGCGGATTATCTCGGCCAGGTCGATGACCTGGTCTATGGCGCCGACCCGCGGCAGGGTTTCTTCCGCAATGGCGAATTCCTGCACCCGGACCTGCGCTTCCGCCTGCAGTTCCCGCGCGACTGGAAGACGCAGAACCTGCCGCAAGCCGTGATGGCCGGCAGCCCGCGTGGCGATGCGATGATTCAGCTCACGCTTTCGAAGGGATCACCGACCGACGCCGCCAATGCGTTCTTTGGACAGCAAGGCATTCAATCGACGCAGGTCGGTCGCGACAACGTCAACGGTATTCCAGCCGTGACTGGCTATTTCCAGGTGCAGACCCAGCAAGGTGTGCTCGCCGGCTTTGCGGCGTTCCTCCAGCACAACGGCAACACGTATCAGCTGCTCGAGTACACCGGCAGCAACCTGCTGCAGAGCTATGACCAGGTGTTCCGGAGTGTAGCCCGAAGCTTCGCGCCGCTTACCGATCCGTCCATTCTCAACGTCCGGCCGAATCGCATCGATGTCGTGCGGCTGCAGAGTCCGATGAGCCTGAGCGACTTCAATCGACGGAATCCATCCGCGATCAGCATCAATGAGCTGGTGTTGATCAACCAGGTCGCCAGCGCGAATACCGTATTGCCTGCGGGGTCGTATGTGAAGCGCGTGGTCGCTGGCTAGGCCTGGCCAGCGAAGCGTCTAGTTGCTGGCCGGGCTCCGGCCAGCGAGGAGGGACGAGCGACTGTGTTAAGCGCCTGGGTGCTGGCGAGCTGTAGCCAGCGAGGAGCGACGAGCGACGAGCAACGAATGGACGGTGGGCGCGTTATTTCTTGTGTTCGGGATTCGTGATGCACGTAAGCATAACGATGATTTATGTATGACCGATACAAACCGCTCCCGCGGCCACCGCGCCACACATGATCCTTCTGATGATGAACGCAAGCGCCTTCTGATCAACCAGCAACTGTGATGAAAGAACGTTGCATGACCAACATGAAGCAACAAACCGGAATGTAGACCAGCTGCTCGGGACAACCTGAATCCTCCCTGCACTGGCCCACCGTCCATCTGTTGCTCGTCGCTCGCCCCTCCTCGCTGGCGAGACCCTCGCCAGCACCTGGACCTGTAACACAGTCGCTCGTCGCTCGCCCCTCCTCGCTGGCGAGACCCTGGCCAGCAGCTAGCTGCTCAACACAGCCCCTCCTCGCTGGCGAGACCCTCACTAGCACCTTGGCGCTGGCAGCCCACTTGCGTCGGTACGCGGCTGGACGCATTCTCGGCAGCTCATGGAACTCTCTCGCCGGCAGTTCTTTCGTTTTTCCGGCGCTGGTGCCGCCACGGCAATCGGTGGGCTTGCCGCGCTGGGCGCCAACCTGGCACCCGCGCGGGCCCGCGCACAGGAACTCCGTATCAAAGACAGCAAAGCTGTGCCGAGCATCTGTCCGTTCTGCTCGGTCGGCTGCGCGACCCTGATTCACGTCACCAACGGCGAGATCGTCAACATCGAGGGCGATCCTCGGTCACCCCACAATGAAGGCACGCTCTGCCCGAAGGGCGCGGCCATCTACCAACTGCACCGGAATCCAAATCGTCCGACGCGAGTGCTCCACCGCGCGCCGGGCGCACGGCAGTGGCGGGAAGTAGAACTCGAATGGGCCATGGATCGCGTTGCCGAGCTGACGCGGAAGTCGCGTGATGAGACCTTCGTCGAACGCTTGCCTGACGGCAAACTGGTCAATTCGACCACTTCGATCTTCCATTTGGGTGGGGCGACACTCGACAGCGAGTTCAATCACGTTGCCCAGAAGTTCTGTCGAGGACTTGGTATCGTTGCGATCGAGAACCAGGCCCGAATATGACACAGCTCCAGCGTCCCCGGTCTGGGGACCCGATTGGGACGAGGCGCGGCGACTACCTATCCGCGTAATCTCGAGCAGACCGACTGCATGGTCATCATGGGCTCGAACATGGCGGAGTGTCATCCGGTGGCATTCCGCTGGCCGATGAAGGCCAAGCTGAACGGAGCCAAGATCATCCACATCGATCCACGGTTCACGCGCACCAGCGCGGTGGCGGATCTGCACGTACCCATCCGCGCGGGCGCCGATATCGCCTTCCTGGGCGGCCTCATCAATCACGTGCTGAACAGTGAGCGCTGGAACCGCGATCCGTTCTTCCGCGAGTACGTCAGCAACTACACGAACGCGGCCACCCTGATCAATGAGGAGTACCGCGATACGGAAGATCTGGCCGGCAGGTTTTCCGGCCTGGCCGACTACGTCGAGTCCCCCATGTGGGCGTACAACGCATTCGTCGGCGAGTATGCCACGGGAAGCTGGCAGTACGATCGCGGTGATGGGCAGGCCGGACCAGCCAGGGGCACGCAGGGTCAGATGGCAGCGGGACGTCCGGCACCGACGGCGCAAACCGGAGAAACACCGGAAGGGCGCCGCGCGGGTGCTGCCGGGGCGACCGGTGGATTCGATACCGACTACGATGCGCTGGTCCGCTCGCTGCGTACGCCGCCCGCCCGCACGGATCCAACGCTGCAGGATCCGCGCTGCGTGTTCCAGATCGTGAAGCGACATTTTGCGCGTTACACACCAGAGATGGTGGAGCAGGTGTGCGGCTCGCCCAAAGCGAAGTTCCTTAAAGTTGCCGAGCTGCTGCTCGAGAACTCCGGTCGCGAGCGCACCAGCGCGTTCGCCTATGCAGTGGCCTGGACGCAGCACACGAACGGCGTGCAGATCATCTCGTGCGCGGCACTGCTGCAACTGCTGCTGGGCAACATCGGCCGTCCTGGCGGTGGCATCATGGCGCTGCGCGGGCACGCGGCGATCCAGGGCTCGACTGACATCCCGACGCTGTATCACAGCATCCATGGCTACATGTCACACCCATCCGCGCTCAAAGAACATGAAACGCTCGAGCAGTACGTGCGCGCCGAGACCTCTCCTACCGGCTACTGGGCCAACCTGCCCAAGTTCATGGTGTCGTACCTGAAATCGATGTATGGCGCGGCCGCGACGCGCGAGAATCAATTCGGTTACGACTGGCACCCGAAGATCGTGGGTGATCACTCGCACATGGCGATGTTTGCGGCCATGGCCGATGGCCGCGTGCGCGGCATGTTCTGCATTGGACAAAACCCGGCCACTTCGCTGAATGCTTCGCTGGAGCGAGCCGGGCTGCGCCGTCTGGAATGGCTGGTGGTGAAGGACAACTGGCTTACTGAAACCGCGACCTATTGGCACAGCGCACCGGAAGTAAAGGATGGCACGGTCAACATTGAGGATATCAAGACCGAGGTGTTCTTCTTCCCATCCACCCAGGTTGCGGAATACGAGGGCTCGTTCACCAACACGCAGCGCATGCTGCAGTGGCATTTCATGGCCGCGAAAGCGCCCGGGGAATGCCGTACCGACACCTGGTTCTACTACAACCTGGGCAAGCGGCTGAAGCGCGCGTACACCAACAGCATGCTGCCGCGCGACCAGGGCTGGAAGAATGTGTTGTGGGATTTCGAACCGGATCCGGGCACCGAGCCGCCCTATCCGGGTGAGCCGGATGCACTCAAGATCCTGCGCGAGATCAACGGCTATTACACTGATCGTCCGACTGAACACCTGCCTGGCTTTGCCGCACTCGAGCACGACGGCTCGACCACCTGCGCATCGTGGATCTACTGCGGCTGCTATCCCGCGCCCGATCAGAATCTCACGGCAGCGCGAAATCCGGATCCGCCCGGTCAATCAGGCGCGCACCTGGGTTGGGGCTACGCCTGGCCCGCCAACCGTCGTGTGCTTTACAACCGCGTTTCTGCCGATGCCGACGGGAATCCCTGGAGCGAACGCAAGCGCTGGGTCTGGTGGGATGGCACCAAATGGGTTGGTCACGATGTGCCCGATTTTGCCGTGACCAAGCCGCCCGGCGCACCGGCCAATCCAGCGGCAATCGGACTCGATGCGCTGGCCGGCACCGATGCGTTCATCATGAAGGGCGACGGCAAGGGCTGGCTCTTCGTACCGACCGGGCTGGTGGACGGGCCGTTGCCCACCCACTACGAGCCGGCTGAATCCCCGGTACGCAACCCACTCTATCCCGAGCAGCAAAGCTCACCGGTGCTCAAGTACTGGCGCAACGATCGCAATCGACTGGCGGAGGTCGGCGATCCACGCTATCCGCACGTCATCACCACTTACCGACTCACCGAGCACTACTTGTCCGGTGCCATGAGTCGGTGGCTTCCGTGGCTGACGGAATTGCAGCCCGAGCTGTTCATCGAAATTGGTACCGCCCTCGCCCAAGAGAAGGGAATCGCGAATCTGGACCGCGTGCGCATCACGACACCGCGTGCCGAGATCCATGCCAAGGCGCTGGTGACCAACCGCATCGGCGTGCTCGACATCGCGGGCAAGAGAATCCACCACGTGGGCATGCCCTGGCACTGGGGTTGGATGGGACTGTCGACCGGTGACGTGGTGAACACGCTGACTGCTTTCGTCGGCGATCCCAACGTGTCGATTCACGAAGGCAAGGCCTTCACCTGCAACGTGGAGAAGGCGTAATGGACCATCCTCCACTGCCGATCCTGCCGCAGACCGCAGTGACGACCGAGCCGATGGGCTTCTACACGGATACCACGGTATGTATTGGTTGCAAGGCCTGCGAGGTTGCGTGCAAGAGCTGGAACCTGCTGCCCGCCGCGGATGGCGGCGTTACCGAGATGTCCGGCGACAGCTATGACAACACGCGTCAGCTCGACGGCACGCATTGGCGTCACGTAAAGTTCATCGAGCAGTTTCCGACTGAGTACAATGGGCGCTGGTTGCTCATGAGTGATGTCTGCAAGCACTGTGTGCAGGCACCCTGTCTCGAGGTGTGTCCGACCGGCGCGATCATCCGCACCGAATTCGATACCGTGGTCATCCAGTCCGATGCCTGTAACGGCTGCCGCGCCTGTATCGCGGCCTGTCCGTTCGGCGTGATCGGCATGAACGACGTTGCGGGTACGGCTCAGAAGTGCACGCTTTGCTACGATCGCATCAGCGTTGGCCTGGAGCCGGCCTGCTCGAAGGCTTGCCCCACCGACTCGATCCAGTTCGGCACGATAAGTGACTTGCGCGAGCGCGCGCAGCAGCGGGTCGAACAACTGCACGCCAACGGCGTGAACGACGCGTACCTGTATGGCGCGGATCCGAATGGCCCGCTCGGCGGCCTCAACTCTTTTTACCTGCTGGTCGATGAGCCCGAGGTTTACGGTCTGCCCCGCAACCCGCAACTGCCAACCCGCAACCTCATGGAGAGCGCGGTGCTCTCGACGGCCGGCGCAGTCGCGGCGGTTGGACTGGGCCTGGTTGGACTGCGCAAACGTCGCATGGATGAAATCAGCGACGAGCGAGGAGCGACGAGCGATGAGTGAACGTTAATCGCATGCCGGATACCTTCTTCACCAGCCCGCCTGATTGGACGATCTACATCGTTCCGTACTTTTTCGTCGGCGGAATTGCGGGTGGATTGTATCTGCTGGCGGCACTGCTGCACTGGCGCGGCCGCGCCGCGGATGAACCGGTGGTGCGTCTGGGGTACCTGGCCAGTGCGCTGGGTGCAGTGCTCAGCGGCGTGCTGCTCACTTTCGATCTCGGCCGACCGCTGCGCTTCTGGCACATGCTGCTGCAATCCGAGCGCTTCCCGCTGCCCATCTTCAAGCCGTGGTCACCCATATCGATCGGTGCCTGGGCATTGCTCGCGTTCGGGATCTTTGCAACGCTCTCCACCATCGGCGCGTGGGCCGCGTCAGGTCCGACTCGATTCTCGCGGCTGCGCATTTTCTACGATGGATTACCGGGCCGCATACTCGCCGCGGTCGGTGCCTTTTTCGGGCTGTTCATCGCAGGATACACGGGAGTTCTCCTCTCGGTGACCAACCGGCCGATCTGGGCGGACAGCAACTTCATAGGCCTGTTGTTTCTGCTCTCGGGCATTTCGACTGCGGCGGCGACACTGATTCTGCTCATTCGCTGGCGAGCGCAATGCGAGTCGACGCGCTCCACCGTGCAGTGGCTGACCTGGTTCGATGGCTGGTTGCTACTGCTCGAGTTGGCGGTATTGTTTGCATTCATCGTGTCGCTGGGCCGAATTGCCGCGGTCTGGCTGAATGCCTGGGGTCTTGCCCTCGTCCTGCTCGTTATGGTAGCGGGCATCCTGGTTCCGCTGGCGCTGCATTTCCGCCCGTCGATGTTCCGCGAGAGCTGGCGCCCGCACAGTGTAGTGGCCGGCGCCGTTCTGGTACTGATCGGCGGCTTCTTTCTGCGCGTCGTCGTGCTGGCCGCATCGGATGCAATCAGTCGAACGCAAGCGGGGTTGTTCCGGTGAGGCGCTGCTGGCTGCTCGCCCTGGTCGTGCTGGCTGCCTGCTCCAGTCCGGAAGCGCGGCGCCAACGCGGAGGCGGACCGGGCGCCGATGCAGGCAACCGCGATCGTGTGATCGAGCTGCATGAAGGCGCACAGCCGTACCACGACACACCGTGCCGAACTTCGGAAGCGCTATGTCGGCGAGCACTCAGGTAACCAGCACCGAGGCAGATACCACCGCCCTGCGCGCACTCGAGGCCGAGCGGCCCGAGCTGGGTCCGTGGCTGCGCCCGCTCGGGATTGCATTGACCGCGGCCGCGCGCGAGCCATGGCGAAGCCTGGCGCCGCGTTGCCCAACGATTCATGAGAACACTGCACCACGTCTGCACCATGCCATCGTACCCCTCGATCCGCTGGCGGCACGCGCTCATTTGCATGCCATCGCGTCGGTTGTGCTGAACGCCGCACCGCTGCACGATGCCATGGACGTGTTTGCGCTGCTCGAAGCAGCGGTTGCCAACGACGATGACGCGATCGCGAGGCTTGCCGCCGAGGCGCACATCGAAGCCGGGAAACTGGCGGTGGTTGCACAGTTGACCACGTTCACACTGCTGCAGGCTTGTGCGCGTTCGTTGGGTTACGATCCGATTCCAGACTGGAACCTGGGGTACTGTCCGATCTGCGGCGCGCAGCCCGCACTAGCCGAGGTGCTCGGCCTCGAGCGCCGGCGCTGTCTGCGCTGTGCTCGCTGCGGCGCGACCTGGAATGCTACGGTCCTCCTTTGCGCATTCTGCGGTGAGCGAGACCACGAAAAGCTCGGCTCATTGGTGCCCGCTGGCAGGCCGGGACAGCTGGCCTGGATCGAGACCTGCCGCACCTGCAGCGGCTATCTCAAGGTGCGCGCGGCCCTGCGCTCTGCATCGGCCGCGGGTGTCCTGGTCGAGGATGTACGGTCGGTAGAACTGGATCTGGTGGCGCAGGAACGAGGCTTCCAGCGCCCGCAGCTTGGCCGCTTCTCCGTGCGCCTTCGACTGGCACACAGTTCGGCGCACGCATGATGCGCGAAGTTCGTCCGGCCGAATTCTGCCGTGAGCTGATCGCGGCGTTGGACGCGTCCGATGGCCGGCGACGTCGTCGCAAGCGAAATACTACGCCGGATGCGATTGGCATGGCCGTCAAGCGTGAGCTGCTCGAGCAGACCATAACCGCGGATCCCGCGCCGGAAATGTTCGAGGACTGGCTGTACGAACGCTGCCTGGTCGAACCGAACGGCGGCGTACACGCCATGGCGCTTTCGATTCTCGAGGAGTGGCGCTTCGCCGCCCAGGCCGAAGACTTCCGTTGCTGGCTGGCGCAGGGTGCGCCGTCCGATGATGCAGGCGCGTAGCTCCTGGCTACGCTCCGGCCAGCAAGGCGAGCGACGAGCGACGAGCAACGGATGGACGGTGGGCGCGTTATTTCTTGCGCTTCGGTTTCGTGATGCTCGTTCGTTTGGGTTTGGTGATGCTCGTCAGCATGGCGATGATTTCGTTGAGCTGGTCGTAGTAGGGCGCGGCATCGCATTCGGTCATTAACTTGAATCCGACCGCGATGTCGAATACTGCGACACACTCGCCCGCTGATCTTCTTGCGTACCGGAAAATCCGTCGTCGGTCCGCCGTCGCTATTTCGTGCGACGCCTCCGCAATATTCAACGCGATCGAGCTGGCCGCCTTGCGGAACTGTATGACCAGATACAATCGCTCCCGCGGCCACCCAGCGACCACATGATCGCTACTAAGGATGAACGCAAGCGCTTTCTGATAAACCAGCAACTTGTGATGAAAGAATTGCGGCATGACCAACAATGAAGAACGAAACGAAAACGTAGAATAGCTGTTTGGGACAACCTGAATCCCACTCGTACTGGCCCACCGTCCATCCGTTACTCGTCGCTCGTCGCTCGTCGCTCCTCACTGGCAGGTCGCTCGCCCCTCCTCGCCGGCCACAGCCTCGCCAGCACCCAGGCGCTTAACACAGTCGCTCGCCCCTCCTCACTCCTTCAAACCAGCGCCCAGGCGCTGACCCGATCCACAACCCTCCCAGCATGGCTCCGTTCCAACGGACATGCATCAAAGCGCAGGGTCCCGACCAGGATCGCGCCTGCGCTGATCAGCCGGTCCTCGGCGAAGCTTCCATGGGCGGCAAGGACTGTTCGTCCGACCAGCCAATACATTCCCGCCGGCCGCCCGATTCCGGCCGTCCAGTTGATCCCGAAGATCGGGTATTCGTACGCATCCCTGCTGTCTTTCTTATCCCCCAAACTTTCTCCTTGGCAACACAGCGCAATGAAAACCTAACGCATTCACGACAATCCCAAACGGGCCCCAGCCCATCCGTTGCTCGTCGCTCCGCTCCTCGCTTTCACTCTAAATGAACCCAGGCTCTGCCCCAAACTGGCCCACCGTCCGTCCGTGGCTCGTCGCTCGTCGCTCGTCGCTCAAAGCTTCCGGCCAGGGCAGGGGACCGCTATTGTTCGGGACACGGCCAGATCGGCCAGTACCCCCACCAGGAGCCAACACCATGCGTCGCGGAATCGCATCCGCGCTGCTGCTCATCATCAGCCTCACGGCATCGGTGAGCGCGCAGCAGCCCACAAAGAAGAACATCAATCTGAAAGACATGCTGGCCATGCCGACCTACGGCGGCTACCAGTTGTCACCGGATGGCAAGTGGGTGTTGTTCACCCGCTCCGAGCGCGACCTCAAGGATTATTCGAGTGTCAGCCACATCTGGCTGCACGAGCTGGCCAATGGCCGCACCTTTCAGCTGACCTCGCATCCCAAGGGCGAGAGCAGCCCGCGCTTCCTGCCGGACGGCCGGATCGCATTCACCTCGAATCGCGACACCAAGAACGCGTGGTGGGCGATCTCGCCGGGCGGCGGTGAGGCCGTGAAGCTGGTCGACGATGAGAACGCGCCGACCAACGGTTCGTTCTCCAGGGATGCGAAGAAGCTGCTTTTCACCGAGCAGACCGAGCGCATCGACAAGAAGGAATGGGACGAGAAGGTCAAGAAAAAGGATGACGGCTACTACGCCGAGAAGAAGCTGCAATACTCCCACGTCTGGATCTACGATCTCGAGGCGAAGAAGAAGAAGGTCGTCACCACCGGCAACACGGACAACCAGGGTCCGTCGTTCTCGCCCGACGCGCGCTGGATTGCGTTCACATCCAATCGCACGGGTCGCACCGCGCGTGATGCCAACTGGAGCAACAATAGCGAAATCTTCGTAGTGAGTGCGGACGGCGGCGAGCCGCGGCAGCTCACCAACAGTCCGGGCCCCGACAACGGTCCGCAGTGGTCGCCGGATGGGCAATGGATCGCCTACAGCTCGAGCGACAAGCAGAACAACTCCGCCGATCAGTCCGACCTCAAGGTGCTGAGCGTGCGGGGTGGTCAGCCAAAGAACCTGACCGCTGATCTGGATTACTCGGTTGGCAACATCGAATGGTCGGCGGATGGAAAAGACATCTACTTCACGACCACGGAGGGCTTGACCTCGAAGCGGTACAAAGTGGCAGCGAGTGGTGGCAAGCCGGTCGAGATCTCGCTGGGCAAGGACTTCGTGTTCGGCAACGTCAGCATGACCGACGATGGCTCGAAGTGGCTGGTGACCGGCGGCACGCTGAACGAGCCTGGTCTGGTGTATCTCACGCAGGCTGACGGCAAAATGCCCAAGCGCATGTTCGAAGATCACGATCGCATGTCGGAATACAACATCGCCAAGGCGGAAGCGATCACGTGGAAGGGTGCGGACAACTGGGAAATCGAGGGCGTGCTGACCTATCCGCTCAATTATCAGGCGGGCCAGCGCTACCCGATGATTCTGCAGGTGCACGGCGGACCACATGGTCGTTACAGCGCAAACTTCAATCAGGGTGCACAGATCTGGGCCGCGCGCGGCTATGCCGTATTGCAGGGCAATCCGCGTGGCAGCTCGGGCCGCACCTTCGCATTCAGCAACGCCAACCAGAACGACTGGGGTGGCAAGGATTTCCAGGATCTGATGAAGGGCGTCGATCACGTCATCAACCTGGGTGTGGCCGATGCGGATCGTCTGGCCGTCATGGGTGGCAGCTACGGCGGCTTCATGACTTTCTGGACCGTCACGCAAACCCCGCGCTTCAAGGCTGCCATCGGTCACGCGGGCATCTCGGACTGGTATTCTTTCTTCGGTCAGACCGACATCCCGAACCTGCTCGAGTTCGGTTTCGGCGGACTGCCCTCACAATCGAAGGCCACGTATGAGCGTTGGTCACCCATCGAATACGCGTCGAAAGTCACCACGCCGCTGCTGATCACGCATGGCGAGAACGACACACGTGTGCCGATCCCGCAGGCCGACGAGTATTACCGCCTGCTCAAGAAGCTGGGCAAGACAGTTGAGTTCCTGCGCTATCCACGCGAGGGTCACGGCATTGCCGAGCCGATCCATCGCCTGCATCTCGATGCAGAACAGGAGAAATGGTTTGCCGAGTACGTGCTGAAGCGAACCACCCGACCGGTCAGCGAGCAGCGCTGAGCAGAAAACGAGGGGCGCCTGTGATGGGCGCCCCTCTTGCATCACTGGCTCTTCTGTCCGAAACGCTTATTGGCGAGCATTCTATTGGACGCTGGCGCGTTGTTCAAGTAGTCGGTACCTGGATATCATAAACACCAACCCCAAAGCACGGAGCGAAACATGCGCCTCCATCCACGATCGATATTGCTGGCTCCCCTCGCTGCGTTCTTTCTGGCCGGTGCGCATCCCGCGTCGCTCAAGGATCCAATCGGCGTCTATGGCGTGATCGATCGCGTGGAGTTCGAACCCAACGCCACTTCGCCCGATCGAGTCCAGATCTGGGGTGTGTTCCGGATGGCGCGCACGTTTGGAGTCGAAAACGGCAAGATCGAGAGCATCGATCTCAGCGCGTTTCATCCGCCTCGGCGCGGCTACCTCTATTACACAGTGAACCCGTTGAATGAACCGACCACCCGACAGGAGTGGGCAAACCTCGCGAGTGCAGCCGGCTCGGGCAGAGAGGTCGGATTTGGCAGCCGGGTGCCGCCAGCGGCGCAGAGTGCCCAGTACGGAAGGCTGCCCGATATGAAGGTCGTGGAGCACTGGGAGCGTTACAACGGTCGGGTGCGTCTCGCGGGCGAAGCCATGGCCCAGCCGGATACGTTTCCGCTGCGCATTCGGTAGCGGAGGTATTTTCGGTATGAACGCGGTCCTGATCGCCCGGTTGATCTTTGTTGGTTATCTCGCGCTGGTCGGATTCTGCATCTATCGCGCGGTGAACGGACGACCGCGCTTGTACTGGGTAGCCGCCGGCCTCCTGTATATCATGAGCACCCTGTTTGCCTGGTCGATCGGTGGATTCACCGTCGTAACCGTATTCGTGCTGGTTGGACTCGCCATCGTTCATGTCGTCAAGAAAACTCCACGTCCGCAAGAGCTCGCCATTGGCGCAACCATCGGTCTCATCGTCTGGGTGACCTGGCTGCTGCTCGGCGATATCACCTGGGTGTTCTTGCCCGCGGGCATCCTGCTCGGTGGTTGATCTCAATCCAGCGACCAAACGCAGGATCACATTGCACCCTTCGATCCTGAAGTTGCTCGCGCTCTGGGCTGTCTTGTTATCCGGCTGTTCATCACCCGGAAACGGAAATGAACAGCCTGCAGCCACGGCCACCGACTCGACGGTCGCCGTGCCCGTCCAGTTCGATTGGCAGCGACGGATTGGCGTAGCCGCAATCTACCAAGAGGCGTGTCTTCGGATTGGCGATGCCGGGCTGAGCAGCGGAACGAACCTGCTGCTCCTTTCAACCGATTCGACGGTCGAAAGTGGCAGCGCGCGCGTCCAGGCGCGGGACGACTCATGCCGGGGCGATGCTCCGGACAGCGAATCGACCGCGTATTCGCTGGTTGCGGACAGCATTGAATTCGGGATCTACTTTGCGATTCCTGCTGCGTCCGCTCCTGCTGCGAGCAGGTCACTCGACCTCGATCAGCACGGCACCGCCGAGTCTTTTCGAATGTGCAACAGTACCGAAGGTCTTCATTTGACGGTCTGGTCGGGACCGCCATTGACCGGCCAACTGCGGTGGCACCGCTACCATTATGTCGGATACGACATGGAGCCGAACTGCACGGACCGCGATTATCCTGCCGATACCAGCAAATTCACCCGAGCATTGCATCAAGCCGTAAGAGAATTGGTCCGCATCCCGATAGAAGCCTTCGACATCGTGCCCGCCCAGGTGCGAGCCGAATTCAGCGCTCTGGGGTGTCGGGTTCCGCAGTCATTTCATAACCAGCGGCCGCACAACGTAATCAAGGGCCGGTTTGCATCACCGAATCAGCAAGATTGGGCCGCGCTATGTGCGCGCGGCGATTCCTCCGTGATCGCAGTAGCGTGGGGCGGGCCCGCACGGTGCCCGGCGCCGATTGCCCTAAGTGAGGATCGAGGTTGGTTTCAAGGTATTGACCAGGACCGGGTTGGATACTCCCGCGCAATCGGCACCGCAACGATGGAATTCATTCTGGAAATGGCGCGTGCATTCAACAAACCGCTGCCTCCCGCGCAGGATCATGATGGCATCAACGAAGCGTTCGTCGAGAAAGCTTCTAAGGTGCACTTCTGCCACAACGGCCGCTGGTATCTGCTGCAGGGCATGGACTAACCGATCGGAGCGACGTAAAATCGGCACGTAAAAAATGGCGTAAGCGGACTTCCAGCGCGGACTACCGATCTGACATTGAACCGCTCGAGATTTACCACCAGGTCTGCGTTTGTGATGGTTGCGCTTGCAAGCCTCAGCTGTGGCGACGCGGCGCCGCGCGCAGACGACCGTTCGGCACCTGACTCCGCTGCTGTCTCCGACTCGCTAGAGGGTGCGGCCGATACGACGGCTGATTCGACGGCGTTTGCCGAGCGCATTGTCGTCTTCATGGAAGCCACATCCGAACAGATCGAACGAGCGCGCGGTCAGCTCAGCGCGGAAGACTTCGCGATCATGGCCGACGATCTCATGTTCTATCGATCTGCGGCACACGAGTACCTGCAGCAACGAAGTCTTCCGATCAAATCCTTCGAGGGACGGCGGTCGTTGCGGTTCATGGTGAACGGCACCATGCGTGAGCTCGATGTCACCGATGTGCCGTTTCTCGATGTGATCGTGCTGTATGAAACCGGCCGCCAGCCGAAAGTGATCGCGCCGGTCGACATCGGAGAAACCGCTGAATACTTCCCCAACCTCCGCACCAGCTCCGTTCAGTGACTGCAGTGTGCGGATGCCGCACGGTAAACATCGCCGAGAGGTAAACATCGCCGAGACCAGATTCGACCAACACGCGCGCATTTGGAATGTATCGATAGTCCAAACGCTGGAGACCGAGAGCTCCACGATCGGCTTCGGCACAAGCGCTGGCCGGCCGGTCGTACTCAAGGTCATCCGGAATCAATCGGATGAGTGGCGCTCCGGCGCCGTGCTCGATGCGCTGGCCGGCAACGGCGCCGTACGTGTGTATGAATACGCGGATGGCGCGGCGCTGCTCGAGCGATTGTCGCCCGCTACGCCGCTGGTTGAGCTGTCACTCGCCGGACGCGATGACGAGGCCACAGAAATCCTGTGCGATGTCATGCGCCGGCTCTGGCAATCGGACCGTACTGCATCGGCCGTCGCGATCCAGGACTGGGGCGCCGGCTTCAATCGGTACCTCGAAAGCGGCGATCGGCAGTTGCCGCGCGATTTGCTATTGCAGGCCCGTTCTGCGTTCATGCAGCTGGCTGCTACTCAGAAAAACGAGGTCCTGCTGCACGGCGACCTGCAGCATTACAACGTATTGCACGATGAAAAGCGAGGCTGGCTCGCCATCGATCCGAAGGGTGTCATCGGTGAGCGCGAATACGAAGTCGGCGCTGCGCTCCGCAACCCCATCCAGCAGTTCGATCGATTCGCGCCGCCAGCTGTGATCGAACGGCGGATTCAGCGCGTCCAGTCTGGACTCGAACTGGATGCCGAACGTATGCTCTCGTGGAGCTTCGCGCAGGGCGTGTTGTCGGCGGTC
>JBBDWZ010000160.1:0-26857 GCA_040902615.1 Gemmatimonadota bacterium
CGCGCGCTCAGCCAATGGAAAAATCTCGGCGTACCGTTCGCGATTGCTGTCATCCAGCACGATCATACCGCGCTCGGTCAAATGATCCAGGGACCGCCGGAAACACTCCACACGGTGACGACCATCGATCAGAATGAAATCGAAACGCTCCTGACTCGTTTCCAGATAAGCACAGTAGGTATCGGCGGAATCGCGGCTGGCCGGAATCAACGTGACGTTGGCATCGAGTTGTTCGCGCAGTCGTGCGACCCAGGCCGGATCGTGCTCGATCGATACGACACGGCCCACGCGTTTCATGAAGAAGCGGGTCGAGAAGCCCGCGCCAAACTCGAGCACCGTGAGATCACGGGAGAGTCGCTCTTCCAGCAGCTCGATCACCACATACGGAAGGAAGGGCAGTGGGTGGCCGCGCTCGTCGATCGGCAGCATCAGCCGGACCGACCGGCCAAAACCAAACACCCGCAGCAACGTGGCTCGTCTGCCTCCAAACAGGAGGAGGTAGGGAACCAGCAGCCTGCCGGGCAGCATACGACGAAGGATCCGGCGCCACGATTTTTTCAGGTGGTTCTCCGCAGTTGATCGTCCAGCCGCCTACTCGCGTAATGTTAGCCGACCAAAGTGCGGCGCGCCCGGTCTTGTAGGGATTGCCGCATCCGACCGATATTTGCCGGATGAAAACGTCAATGAAGCTCCTGGCTCTCCTGCTGGTCGCCGCGCCACTCTCGGCGCAGACCGCAACCCGCCCGCGCCTCGTCATCATCGGTGGCGGACTCAGCAACCAGAACCGGGCGGTATACGAGGAAATCGTGCGCGGTCGCACGGGCGACGGCCCCATCTGCGTGTTCCCCACGGCGAGTGCGGTGGAGAATGCCGGGAACAGTGCGATCGCAACCATCACTCGCTACAGCGGTTCGACGCCGGTGGTGGGCATCCCATTGACCACGGCAACGGCGAAAGACGCGGACAGTCCGGAAATAGCGGCCAGGATCCGCACCTGCAGCGGCTACTTCTTCATCGGCGGTGACCAATCCCGCATCGTGGAAGTATTCAAGCCGGCCGGCCGGAGTACACTCGCGCTGGGTGCCGTGCTCGAGCGTTACCAGCAGGGTGCCGTAGTCTCCGGAAGCAGTGCCGGCGCCGGGATGATGAGCGATCCGATGATCGCTGGCGGTACCAGTGCAGCGGCGCTGCAGAACGGCATTCGCCGCGATACCGGCGAGAGCCGGGGTGTCAGCATCGCGCCCGGCATCGGCTTCTTCAAGCAGGCCATCGTCGATCAGCATTTCCTGGCGCGCGGCCGGCTGGCACGACTCATTGTAGCCACCCTCAGCTTGCCCGAATCCAGGGTCGGGTTCGGCATTGATGAGAACACTGCGCTGGTCGTCGGCGATTCCGAAGCCTGGGTAATCGGCGAGTCTTCTGTGATTCTGGTCGATGCTCGCAACGCGGCGCGTGATACCGGCAGCCAGGGGGGTACCGGAATCCGCTTCGCATTGCTCAGCAGCGGCGACCGGTATCGGCTGAGCGATGGTCAACTCACATTCGATCCGACCAAGCGCGAGCTGCCCACCGTCGATGTTGTGCCGGCACAGCCGGAAGACCTGTTCGCGCGGCGCTCCTTCCAGACCTGGCTCACAACGATTGCGCGCTCGCCCAAGCGCACCGGCACGGTAAATGGCGGCGGGTATCAACTCAGCTTCACGCCCATGCCGGACTTCATCGTCCGCGGCGTCTCGGCCGACTCCACCAAAGGCCTCTCAGCGGGGCCCTGGAAACTCGACCTGCGGAAAAGCAACTAGGTCTTTCGAAGGCACACAATTTTCGCCGCAGAGTCGCAGAGACCACGGAGCGATGCCGGTGCGCTTCGGCGCAGTCGCGGTGAAACATTTTTTCTTTTTTGTTTTCGATGTGAGGGTTGGTCGGGCAGGTTGGTCTACGAATGCACTCGAGACTCGATTCCTGCCCGTTGTTCCGTTCAGGGCATGATTGCTGTGGATCTGCGAATACGCGTTCGAAGAAAAAACCAAATAAAATACTTGACGGGCCGGCGGCTTTTTTTTGTGAGCGAGTGGCGCTCTGTGTACTCTGTGCCTACTCTACCGGTGTGCATGGTTTGGGTAAACGGTCGGGCTGTGCGGACTGTATTCCATTCGCACGCAAACTTCAACCGGACCTGATCATGGAGAGAATCATTCTAGTCGTTGCAGTGGCACTGATTGGGGCACAGCCCGCGCTCGGGCAGACCAAACCAGACAGCATGTTTCACGCTATGCAGATGCGCGGGCGCATTGTGATGGGCGTGGATCAATACACGTCTTCACACAAATTCGAGAGTCTGCCCGATGGTGGGCGGATCGAGCTGCAGCGCGATGTAGAGGATGCCAGGGGAGCGAGCGTGATTCGCCAACACCTCGCCGCGATTGCGAAGGCCTTCGCAAAGGGTGATTTCACCGCGCCAGCCGTCGTGCACATGAAAGACGTTGCCGGCGCTGCGGAAATGACGGCTCGAAAAACGCTAATCCGCTACCATTACAAGGAGTTGAAGCGCGGCGGTGAAATCCGCATCGAGACCCGTGACCCGGAGGCTGTGCGGGCGATTCATGCATTTCTTGCCTTTCAGCGCAGTGAGCATCACGCGCACTGAGGCGGATGCCCCACATTACGGTACCTTGGGATGTCTGGCCCTCGATTGGCAGGATAATCGGGGTTTTTCCGGGTGACCGCGCGGTCCGTATGACCGTCCTTTCTTTGATATGCAGGAGACGTTGGCAGATTCGGAGAGCACGATATCGTTGGCACCGGTCAGACGACAGCCAACTATATTGATCGTCGAAGACGACATGGACACTCGGACGATTTATTCGACGATCCTGCAGCGTGAGGGTTATCGGGTACTGGAGGCCGAGAACGCGCCGGAGGCGCTGGCGCTGGTCGCGGACGAGCTTCCCTCTGCCATCCTGCTCGACATCGGACTGCCGCGTTTTGGTGGCTGGGGCCTGGCCAGCATCTGGCGCGATAACGCAGTAACGGCCTCGATACCGATTGCGGTCATCACCGCCTACGATTCAGGCAGCGATATGGAATGGGCGCGGCGCCTTGATGTAGAGCGGTTTCTGAGCAAACCGGTCGAGCCGCTGGTCGTGGTCGAGGTCGTGCGCGAGCTGGCTGGTCCAGGTGAACGGCGAGGCGATGTAGATCGTCGTTCTGGCACCGATCGCAGGACCGATGCGATCGATGTATCTGATGAGCGTCGCGCCTGGAAAGAGCGGCGCGGCCCTCAAAATCGGCGCATCGACTGAGGCACGCGGTTTCGCTCGGTGATCGCCACCAGCACGTAAGCAGCCAGTGAAGCGGCAAGTGACAGCAGGAACGGATAACTGGCCCCGCCGATCACGCTTCCGAGATAACTGACCACACTCACCATCAGGGTCGCTCCGGCCGCCCGCGCGCCACCGAACGTGGTAAACAGGCCGAAACTCACCGCCACCAGTGTACCGGCACTCCCGAACGCGGATGCCTGTTCGACCAGTGCGAAGACGCCGCGCGCATTCACCGCAAGCACGTACGCGATCACGCCAAACGCGAGCACACCAGCGCGTGCCAGTCGAACCTTCTTCGCTTCATCGGTTACGCGCAGCCAGGGGACGAGCAGATTGTGCGAGAGGATGCCGGACGCGACCAGCAGTGTACTGTCGACCGTGGACAGGATCGCCGATACGAGACCACCGGCAAAGATCGCATAGAGGACACCGGGCAGGAGCTGTTGTGCCAGTGCCGGCAGCACCTGTTCCGGGTCGTCGAGTCCAGTTATCAATCGCGCGCCCACCAGGCCGAGCATGACCGGCATCGTACCGATCACGATGTACATCCCGCCCGCCATCAGCGATGAGTTGCGCGCCACCGATGCCGAGCGCGCGCCGACGATGCGTCCAACGATTTCCGTGGTGACCAGCGATCCGCACACAGGTATCGCCCACGCTTCGGCGACCTCGAGCCAGGGCCCGGTTGGGCGCAGCTGTACGCGCGCGGGATCGGCCAGTGCATCGGTCATGGCCCCGAGTCCACCCAGCTGGGAGACCACGGCCACAAAAACGATGGTGATGCCGAGGATCACCATGATGCCCTGCACCAGATCGGTCATCGCATCGGCCAGCAGTCCACCGAATGCGGTGTACAGGATGGTGATTCCTGCTGCCACACCGATGGCAATGTCGGGGCTGAGTGTGCCGGATGCGATCGAAAGCACCTGGCCGAACGCTCTCATTTGTGCGGCTGCCCAAAGGATCGAGCCCGGAATCAGAATGACGGCGGCAATCCGTTCGACATCGACCGAAAAGCGATCGCGAAATAGATCTGCGAGGGTGGTGAGCTTGCGCCGCCAGAGCGGAACCGCGAACAGCAATCCCATCAGGATCAGGCAGAGCCCATAACCGAACGGCTCGGCCGACGCGATGGACACACCTTCCGAGTAGACCACACCCGCGGACCCGATCACCGTCTCCGCGCCGAACCAGGTCGCGAAGATGGAGAACGTCATCAGCCAATACCCGAGCCGACGTCCGGCAACGAGATAATCGGCTTCGGTATGAATGCGGCGCGATACCCAGGCGCCAATACCGAATTGGACCAGCAGGTAAGCGAGGATGGCGAAGAGGGCGCCACTCACGGACCGCCTCCCCGCTTTCCCGTTATGGCGTAACCGTCCATGATGCGGCTGGTTTTGATAGCCGTTTGGGTCAGAGTAGTTTTGGCCAGCGAAACACCGAGATGATACACTACGAGTAGGGGCACAGCGATAGCGGCCCGTAGCGTGAATACGATGGCGCGATCCCTGGTGGTTGGGTGAACGTCACGCCGCAATAGCCGAACGAGTCAAACCGGGGAAAGTTGGAGGCGGTCCGCCGTGCGCACCGTGCGCGAATTGAGTCGCAGCGAAATCGACCAGCTGATCCAGCGCAACTGCTGGGGCGTGTTGAGCCTGGCCCAGGGCAATGAGCCGTACGCCGTGCCCGTGATCTACGGTTACGACGGCGACGCGTTCGTGTTTGCCAATGGACCGGGCCGCAAGGTCGACATCATCGATGCCAATCCACGGGTCTGCCTGGTCATCACGGAAGTAGAAGAAGCTGGAAAGCGGTGGCGCTCCGTATTGGTGCGCGGCATGGTCGAATGGATCGACGACGTCACCGGCAAGCTGTCCGCGTTCAACACACTGCGAAAGCAGGTACCCGCCAGTGGAACACGTGTGCGCGATGGCGCTAAACTCGCCAGCGCCCGCGTTGCTCGCCTTCGCGCGGACGAGATCACGGGCCGTGCTGCCGGATAGCCCGGCACGTGACGGCGGAACGGCGGCACGGAACGGCGGCACGGAACGGCGGCGCTAGTGCGGCGCGGGCAGCGTGAGCGTAAAGCGGGAGCCGATGCCTTCCTGGCTTTCGACGGAGATCTGGCCACCCATGAGCTCGGCGAGGCGGCGACTGATGGTGAGGCCGAGACCGGAGCCGCCGTGTGGACGCGTGTAGCCACCGTATCCCTGCACGAACGGCTCGAATACAGACTGCAGCCGATCGCTCGCGATGCCGATGCCAGTGTCTTCGATTACGAATTCGGTGCGCGCGGCACGACCATTGGAACGCACGGTGCGCGATTCCAGTTTCACGTTTCCGCCGGCCGGCGTGAACTTGACGGCATTGCCGAGCAGGTTGACCAGGATCTGCTCGACGCGTTGTGGATCGCCGATGTAATGCGTATCCTGTGCCACCGATACGGAAACCTGTACCGGCTTCGCAACGGCCATCGGATCCACCACCGTCATTGCGGTTTGTACTGCCTCAGCTGCCGGCGCCACTCGCTGCTTCACTGACAGTCTCGCGGTTTCCAGTCGCGCGAAGTCCAGCAGGTCATCGATCAGACCGATCAGATGTTTGCCGCTCACTTTGATCCGATTGAGCTGCAGGTGTTGCTCGCTGGTGACCGGACCTGCGATACCGAGGTCGAGCAGATCGGAATAGCCGAGCATCGCGTTAATCGGAGTGCGGATCTCGTGGCTCATATTGGCCAGGAATTCCGATTTCGCTCGATTGGCCGCTTCCGCGCCGGCTCGGCTCGACTCTGCTTCACGCATGGAACGCTGAATCTCGACCGCCATGTGATTGAAGGCGTCACCCAGTGTGCCCAGCTCGTCGGTGCGGTCGACCTCCACTCGCTCATCGTAACGACGGCTGGCGATTGCATCGGCGGCTACGCTCATCTGTCGAATTGGATGCGTGTACCTTCTGCTGATCAGCCAAAGGACAGCCATGCCGATCGCCAGCAAGAGCAAGCCCAGCAGTCCGGTCCGGCGCAGGAACTGTTGGGCTGGAAATTCCGTGAACGAACTCGGCGTTTCGATGATGACGGTGAAGCCGGTTCCGGCTACTGTATCCCGGCCGGCGATGAACCTTTGGCCCTCGCGCTGGTAGCGCTCGTATTCCTTCTCGGGCACGATCCGGTCCGGGGGACGAACGATGGTACCGTCCAGGCTCACCCACGGTGCTGCACCATTCCGGTTCGAAAAAAGGATTCGGCCGTCTGAGCCAATCAGGCTGTTGAGTGTACGCGCAGCGTCGGGATTGGACCGGATCGTACGCAGCTGCGCGACGTAACCGAGCGGTCGATTGTCTTTCCGCGCCATCGTAACGGTCCAGTAATGTACGCGCCCGTTGTGCGTGAAGAACGGACCATTGGCCGCCGTGGTATCCATTGCTGCGGCCAGTCGGGCAACGGAATCGACACGGGTGAGAATCTCCGGAGATGGCAGGTCACCGACGAAGTGGATCGGGCGACGCAGCGAGTCCAGTAACACCGACGTGAACGTGGAGTCCGCGTTCTGTCTGAGCCGGGCGAGCAAACTGTCCGCAAGGTTGTGACGATCACTGGTAAGCGCAGTGTGAACCAGGTCACGATTGGCGAGGCGATGGAGCTGTAGCGCACGCTGCTGCGGGTTGTTGGCGGCGACCCGCGCCAGGTCCGAGGCCAGCCGGTCGTCGCGCGCACCCACCGCCTGGGTGGCCGAGCGAGACACCTCGTGGTATGCAATCCAGATATAGAGCACCAGCAGCACAGCCAGAACGGCTGAAATAGCGAGGGGAAGCTTATGCTCGATGGAGAGGCCGCGGCGCCGGAATGTCCGTGTACTTCGGTTTTCAGAGGCCACAGGGGGACTGAAAGCCAAGTTAGGAGCATAAACGATGCCGGGTCAATGGTCTCAGCTACCAATAATGGACGCATTAGCAACCCGTAATGTCTTGGCAGCCTCCATTCATCCATGCCATTTTGCCTGACCGCACAACTTGCCCGAGGGGGCTTCCGTGTATCGCACGCTTTCGCTGATCGCAGTTGTTGCCCTGCTGTCGCCTCAGAATGTCGTCGCTCAATCGAGTGCAACGACGGTTATCCGCGCCGGGACGTTGCTCGATGGCAAAGGCGGCAGTCGGCGCAACGTCGACATCGTCGTAAATGGCCGCACCATCGAATCCGTTCGTCCGGCGGGGAGAGACGCGCCGACGCACGACCTGTCGCGATACACAGTCATGCCAGGTGGCATCGATACCCACGTGCACATCAACTGGCATTTCGATCCGGATGGCAAGACCCATCACCTGAGCGCGCAGGAAGAGACTCGCGAGCAGGCTTTGCGCTATGCGATTGAAAACGCGGAGACCACACTGCGTGCGGGCATCACAACCGTGCAGAGTCTGGGCGCCGCGATCGATGTCGATCTGCGCAGCCGGATTCGCTCTGGCGGGCATGCGATCGGCGATCAGATCATCAGTGTGAATGGGCCGCGCCTGCTGACCTCGATCGGCTCGATCCAGGGCGGTCAGCCCGATACGATCCGGGCGCGTGTGCGTCGCTTCGTCGACCAGGGCGCGGATGTGATCAAGATCTTCGCGTCGGCCAGCATTCGCGACGGCGGTGCGGCAACCATGACGCTCGAACAACTGGTGGCGGCGTGCGGTGAAGCCAAACGGCTGGGCAAGCGATCGGTCGTTCATGCGCACGGCCCGGAGTCCGCCATCCGTGCGGCACAGGCCGGCTGCACCACGGTCGAGCATGGCGCGCTGCTCGACGATGCCGCACTCGACACGCTGCAAGCGCGCGGCACCTTCTACGATCCGAATATCGGTCTCGTCCTGCAGAACTATCTCGACAACCGCCAGAAATTCCTGGGCATTGGCAATTATACCGATGAAGGCTTTGCCCACATGGAGCGCGCCGTGCCGCGCGCACTCGATACCTTCCAGCGCGCCTTGAAGCGAAAGAACCTGCGCATCGTTTTTGGCACCGATGCCGTCGCCGGCGCACACGGCCGCAACTTCGAGGAGATCATCTACCGCGTGCAGAAGGGCGGACAACCGGCATCAGCCGCGATTGTGTCCGTCACGTCGCTGGCCGCGCAATCACTCGGCATACAGGACAGCATCGGCACGATCGCTCCGGGTTACATCGCCGACATCATCGCAACCGTAGGCAATCCCACGCAGGACATCACCACGCTAAGGCGGGTTGTATTCGTGATGAAGGAAGGCAAACCCATTGTTTCCGCCCCCGCCCCCGCCCCCGCCCCCGCCCAAGCCCGCGCTGTGGGTTGGCCCGTGTACGGTGGCGATCCAGGCGCGCTGAAGTATTCTGCTCTCACCGACATCGATCGTAACAACGTTTCACGCCTGGCCCAGGCGTGGGAGTGGCGGCCCGCGGAAAAAAATATTGTTGAGACCGCGGACACGAGAGCCGCACGTCCGGGTGATTTCCAGGTCACGCCCCTGGTCATCAATGACACGATGTACCTGTCGACGCCATTCAATCGCGTAATTGCGCTCGATGCGTCGAGCGGCCGCGAGCTCTGGAGCTTCGATCCGGGCGCCTACCGATACGGCCAGCCATCGAACGGCACGGGCTTCGTGCATCGTGGTGTAGCGACTTGGAGCGATGGCCGCGAGCGGCGGATCTTCATGAACAGCCGCTGGCGTCTCATCGCACTCGACGCCAAATCCGGGAAGCCCGTACCCGGCTTCGGTACCGACGGTGAAATCGACCTGACCAAAACGTTGCGCCGGCCCGTTCGCAACATCCATTACACGAACACCTCGCCGCCGGTAGTCTGGCGGAACCTGATTATCGTCGGGAATGGCGTGGGTGATCGCCTGGTCTACCCGCACGATCCGCCCGGCGATGTGCAGGCGTTCGACGTGAAGACCGGCAAGCTGGTCTGGCGTTTCAACACGATACCGGATGCAGGTGAGTTCGGTGTCGACACGTGGGAAGACGAGTCCTGGAAGCGCACCGGCCACACCAACGTGTGGTCGCCGTTCTCGGTCGATACCGCTCGCGGGTACGTGTATCTGCCGGTCAGCACACCGAGCAACGACTACTACGGTGGCGATCGCAAGGGTGACAACCTCTTCGGTGAGTCACTGGTCGTGCTCGATGCGCGCACGGGCAAGCGGGTCTGGCATTTCCAGACCGTTCGTCACGGCCTCTGGGATTACGACATTCCAGCGCCGCCCATGCTGTTCACCGTGACGCAGAACAATCGCCCGGTGGATGCGGTTGCGGTGCTGGGCAAGACCGCGTTCGTGTATGTCTTCGATCGGGTGACCGGCAAGCCGCTCTGGCCGATCGAGGAACGGCCGGTCCCGCCGAGCGATGTCCCCGGCGAGAGGGCGGCGCGCACGCAGCCGTTCCCGACCAGGCCTGCACCGATTACGCGCCAGGGCTTTGGCGAAAACGATGTGATCGACTTCACGCCCCAGCTCAAGGAGCTCGCCCTGGCCGAGCTGCGGAAATGGAAAGCCGGTCCGCTGTTCACGCCGCCGTCATTGCAGGGCACGATCATGCAGCCGGGTGTGATCGGCGGCTCGGGCTGGGGTGGTGGCGCGTACGACCCGGTATCGCAAACGCTGTATGTGAAGGGTACCAACCAGCCCGCACTGCTGCGGCTCATCCAGATGCCGAAATCGGACACGATCGATGCGGCGTATTCGTTCGATCGCGGCGCATCGATGAACGTGCAGGTGCCGCCCTCCCCGGACGGCACGCGCATGCCGAGCCTGCCCATCAGCAAGCCGCCATACGGAAACCTGACTGCCATCGACATGCGCACCGGCGAACATCGCTGGCAGGTGACGCTCGGTGACAACCCGGCCGTGCGGAATCATCCGCTGCTCAAGGATCTGAACCTGCCTCCACTTGGCGTGGCCGGTGCGCCCGGCCCGATCGTGACGGCTGGAGGATTGTTGTTCGTCACGGGTGGCGGATCCGTTTTATATGCGATCGATGCCGGGGACGGGCGGGTCCTGTGGCGGGCCGATCTTGGCGGCCGTGGCTACAGCGTGCCGATGACCTATCGTGACCGGGCGGGGAAGCAGTTTGTCGTGATCGCAGCGGGTGCCGGAGAGAATGCGGTGTTGAAGGCGTTTGCGGTGCAATAACGACAGACCGCTTTTCCGTTACCAGCGGTCGGACGTCTTTTCCGTTCTTGCGTTCTTGCGTTTGAGGCTCGAATGATCGACTACATCGCTCAAGACGTTCGATATGCAGCGCGGCAGCTGGTGCGCTCTCCGCTGTTCACGCTGGTTGCGGCTCTGTCATTGGGCATTGGGATCACGGTTGCCGTCACCGTTTTCTCCCTCCTGAACTCGGTTCTGTTCAAGCCCCTGCCGGTGCCAGATCCGGCTGCGGTCATGCATGTGAGCTCGAGCGATCGCGTTCACGACTCGCCCAATGGCTCGGCCTACGCAGACCTGGCGGATTATCAGCGAAGCAACGCGTTCTCCGCCGTTGCCGCGTATACGGGCAGGTTGGCCACCGTGGCCGCGAACAATCGCACACCACAGCGTGTCGGCGTCGATTTCGTATCGCCAAACTTTTTTCAGGCGCTCGGGCTGCAGTTGGTGGAAGGTCGGCAGTTCAACCTGCACGGTGGCGAGCCTGAAATCGTAATCTCGGAGCAGTATCGACGCCGCAGGTTCGGCTCCGCGCGGAACGTGATCGGTGCGGTGGTACGCGTCAACAACATGCCGGTGACCGTGGTTGGCGTCGCGCCTGCGGCATTCCGCGGTTTTCACTGGGGTTGGAGTGCGATCGGCTGGATTCCCGCGCAGCAGATGCAATACGTGCTCGGGAGCACGCCTTCACTGGATGACCGAGGCCGCCGCTACTTCAGCATGATCGGTCGCCTGGGTCCGGGACTTACCCGGCAGGACGCAACGGCCCGATTGGCGAACACTGCGCGCATGCTGGCCGGGCTGTACCCTGACCACTGGCGACATCATCGCGGCGCGCCGCTGCGCATTATCCTGATGACGCACCGCGAGACCATTATCCGGCCCGACGATCGCTCGACGATCGCGGCGCTCGCGACGATCACTGCGCTGGTCTTGATGGTGCTGGTGCTGGCCTGCACGAACGTGGCCGGGTTGCTGCTTGCTCGCGCGGTCACGCGCCGCCATGAAATTGCGGTCCGGCTCACACTCGGTGCGAGTCGTGGTCGCCTGACGCTGCAGCTACTGGCCGAAGCGCTGCTGCTCGCCGGCATTGGTGGCACCGTTGGATTCATCGGCGCCCAGTCTGCGATCAGGCTGTCGTCCCGAAGCCCAATCTTCGACTCGTTCGACCTGACTCCGGACTGGCGCGTGCTGCTCGTGACCTGCCTGGTCTCGCTGCTGTGCGCGGTCATCTTCGGGCTTACGCCGGCTGGCCAGGCGTTGCGCACGGATGTGAAATCAGGTCTCACTGGTCACGGCGTAGTCGGTGAGCGTGGTGGCGTTCGCGGCCGATTGATGGCATTACAGGTGTGCCTGTCGTGCCTGCTCATGCTGGTTGCATTCAGTGCCACGCGCGGCGTGCGATCACAAGTCGGCGGCGATCGCGGGTTTGCAGTGGACGGCCTTCTGCTGACGCAGCTGGATCTAGGTGGCTTCCGTTCCGATACCATACGCAAAGCGGCGTACATCGACGTGGTGTTGAATGCATTCCGGTCCTCACCGGGAGTGCAGCACATCACCGTCGCGAGCATGGTCCCGTTCAGCCGAACCGATGCTGGACGCCTGTTGAATGTCGACCTGCCCGGCAGTCGAATTGCCGCAGTACGCCACCACAGCGTGAGTGACGGATACTTCGAAACGATCGGCATCAGGCTGCTGCGTGGCCGAATCGTGAACCTGGACGACACTGAGGTGGACGCGCGTGTCGCCGTCGTCAATCGCGCGTTCGCGGATGTGTACGGCACTGATGTGCTGGGCCGCACCATCGTGGTCCGCCAGGGCCAACCGGTTCAGGTCGTCGGAATCGTCGACGATGTTCAGCACCGCGCGCGCGATGAGCGAGGAATGCCGTACATTTATGAGGCGCAAAAGCGGTCGAGCTTGAATTACGCAAACCAGCTTTACGTCGTTACGCGCGTGCGGCCGGACCTGAGTCAAGCCGCCGCCACGCATGCTGTGCGGAGCATCCGGGACCGCTATCCTGCCGTTGTGCCACCCACAGTCGAACCGCTGAAATCATCGATCGAGCGCTCGTTGGCGCCACAACGCTTCATCGCCAACATCGCGCTCGGCATCGGCGCCACTGAACTGGTTCTGGCGACCATCGGATTGTACAGTCTCCTGCTTTACTCGCTGCTCACGCGATCGCGGGAGATTGGCCTGCGTATGGCGCTTGGTGCCAGATCGCATCAGGCCAGCTATACCGTGATTGCCGACGGTCTGCGATTCATCGGCGCGGGTACGGTCATGGGGCTGGTGTTGTGCGTTCCCGCCGCAATGTTCACCGGCCGAAATTTCATTGGCGTCAACGCGGCCGATCCAGTCCCGTTCCTGTTAGTGATCCTTGCGATTATTTTGTCCTGCAGTGCGGCAGCCTACATTCCGGCGCGTCGTGACGCGCGTACCCAGCCGATGACAGCGCTTCGCCACGAGTAAACGCAAGAACGCAAAAAGACGTCCGACGAATACCTGCGTGCTAATTGCTTGACGATGCGCCACTTACCTGGAAACGGAAAGACGCCCGATGAAACGCCGAGCCTTCCTCTCCACCATCGCCGCCACGCCCGCGCTAGGCACTCTCTTCATTCCGCCCGACGACCGAGACCTCCTGATCGCGTTGGCCGATGCGATCCTGCCATCCGAGTTGGGCCGCGATGGTGTCCGCCGGAACATCGACCGGTTCGAGCGGTGGGTCTCCAATTTCCGGCCGGGCGCGGAGTTGAATCACGGGTACGGCACGGCCGAGCTGCAGTACACGGTCGCGGATCCGTGGCCGCGCTGGCGCACGCAACTGGGCGCACTGGATGCGGACGCGCGGGTTCGATACCGCGCGGGCTTCGCGGAAATCCGGCGTGAGCAACGCCATGCGATGATTTCAGCGCTGCTAGAGGCGCAGAACGTCGAACGCATTCCGCCGTCACCCATTGTTGCGGACCATGTCGCGCTCGCGCTGCTCGGCTGGTTCTACAACCAACCGGAAGCCACAGACCTCGCATATCGCGCAAGGATTGCGAAAGAGACCTGCCGCCCACTCGCCGAAACTGTGAACCAGCCGAGGCCGCTATGACCTCGTCGCTCGTCGGTCCACGTTCGTCGCTCATCGCACCTCGCTCGTCGCTGGTCGTCGAGACCGACATCCTGGTGATCGGGTCCGGCATCACCGCCGCGCTGCTCGCGGAGAAACTGGCCGAGAGCACCAGGGCCCGGATCATGGTGATCGAAGCGGGTGACGACACGATTCCGCTGGCGCAGCGTACAGCCAGCCGCCAGCGCTTCCTCGATTACGGCGAGAATCCCTGGCCGAAGGATCACATCGATGGTACGGAGGTCGCGGGGATCCAATCACGATCGATGGGAGTAGGCGGCCTGGCGATGCATTGGGGCGGGGTAACGCCGCGGTTCAGTCCGGAAGACTTCAAGCTCAAGAGCCTGTACGGTGTCGGCGATGACTGGCCGTTGACGTACGAGGAGCTCGATCCGTTCTACCAGGAAGCCGAAGAGCGCATGGGTGTCGCCGGCGAGCAGGGCCCCGCACACCTGGATCCGCGCGGGAAGCCGTTTCCGATGCCGGCGCTGCCGCTGTCGTACAATCTGGAGCAGCTTCGGAAGTGGACGACCTCGGCCGGCATCGAGATGTGGAGCCAGCCATCGGCCAAGAACTCGACACCGTACAGGGGCAGGCGGCAATGCTGCCGCAGTGATACCTGCTCACCGATCTGCCCGATCGGTGCCAAGTACTCGCCGGACTTCACCTGGAATGCGCTGCGTCAGCAGAAGCGCATCGAGCTGGTCACCAGAACGATGATCCGCCGGCTGGTGCACGAGCCGAATGGCGATCGCATTGTGGCGGCGATCGGTGCACACCGCGATCGACCGAACCAGCCCATCGAGTATCGGGCCAAGACCTTCGTCGTGGCCGGTGGCTACGTGTGGAGCCCGCACCTGCTCTTGTTGTCGACGTCATCCCGCTTTCCCAACGGCATCGCCAATCGCTCAGGCCTGGTGGGCAAATACCTCTGCGGCCATCGCAATGTGAGCGGCTACGTGCGGCTGCCGATCCGCATGTACCCGGGCATGAACCTGCAGCACAGCTTGGTCACCAAGCAGTTCATGCGTCCGGCCAGCCTCTCACGGTATCTGCGCCACGATCTGCGGGTGTGGGAATCACCGGTCGGCTCCCAGCCGCGCATCCGCGATGACAACGGCACGCTGTTGCTGGGCGATGCGCTGATGGCCGACTGGAGAGCCCGCACCGGTGGCACGGCCCGCGTGCGCGGTTACTACGATGTGCTGCCCGCGCGCGAGAGCGAGCTCACGCTCGACCCAACCCGCAGAAATGCTTTTGGCGATTCCTTACCCGCGTTGCGTTTCCGCGACAGCGAGGACTCGCGTGCACTGCGCGCGGAGAGCGAAACATCCATCCGCGAAGTGTTCAACCGCATGGCGCGCGCTGGGAACGGGCAGGTCATGAACGTTCGCTCCGACAGCTTCCAGGATCATCCGGCCGGCGGCTGTCGCATGGGTACGGACCGCTCCAACAGCGTGGTCGATTCCTGGGGACGCGCTCACGATCACGAGAACCTCTTCATCATCGGCGCGCCCACCTGTGTCAGCGCCAGCTGCTGTAACGGCACACTGACGTTTGTGGCGTTGGGGCTGCGGGCAGGCGTGGCTATCGCGAGGAGCTGACCTGCAGCGTGGACGTGCCGGAGGCGACCGGCGCTGACGCGCGGTCCTGCCCGCGTTGTTATAACTTGCCGTAACCCATTTTACAGCCTATATTTGCAGCACCACAAAATGGTCATACCAACCTTAAAGCGAGCAGAGTGCGACCGAAGCTGGCTGCCACTATCACACTTCTGAGTCTCCTGCCGGGCGTGTCGCTCGATGCACAGGAGCCCATCCGCTATCCCACGATTCGGCCGAATGGTCGGCTCCAGGCCGACGCGGCGTTCTACCGGGAAGACAAGAAAGACTTGAGCAACGGCACCGAAATTCGGCGAGCGCGTCTCGCTGTTGCCGGTGATCTCACTGCAGAATGGAGCTATCAGCTCGAGCTCGATTTGGCGGATGACGATGCCAAGGTGCGTGATGCGTGGGTGATGTATCGCGCGAATGAGATGCTTCGTCTGCAGCTCGGCAATTACAAGGAACCGTTTTCTCTCGACGGCATAACCAGCTCCCGATTTACATCGTTCATCGAACGATCACTGATCGATGCATTCGTGCCGCCACGACATTTTGGAGCGGCCGTACGAACCAACTTCCGTGGGGCCACCGCGAGCATTGGCATCTTCGGACAGGAACCGGGCGATCTGGGCGAGGACGATCTGCAGGACAGCGAGGGCTGGGGCGCAGCTGCGCGCGGCACGTTTGCGCCGGTCTTGGCGGAGCGGCGGCTGGTCCACATCGGTGCCGCCGTACGGCATCGCACACCTGATGCGCAGGAAGATGATGAAACCGCACTGCGCTTTCGTGGCTACTCCGAAACGCACGTCGATCGCACGCGGTTCTACGACACGGGCAATCTGCCTGGCAGCGATCATTATCAGCAGCTGGATGTGGAAGGCGCAGTGGTATTCGGTGCGCTGTCGCTTCAGGGCGAGCGAGTCTGGACCCGGGTGAATCGAACGGCCGGCCCCAGCTCCACACTGGTCGGCAGTTACGTCTATGCCAGCTTTTTCCCCACCGGTGAGCACCGGACCTATGACACCGAGGACGGCGAGTTTCTAGGCATTACCCCCCGCCGCAGCCTGGGCGCCGTCGAGTTGCTGCTGCGCTACAGCACGCTCGATCTGAACGACGGCATCGTGACCGGCGGGTCCGGCCATAACTGGACCGCGGGCGCGAATTGGTACGTCGCCCGCAACCTTCGCTTCATGGTCAATTACGTGATCACGAATCATGATGCCCTGGCCACGGCCAATGGCGATGCTGAGGGCGACGACGACTTCAGCGCGCTCTATCTACGCCTGCAGTTTCACTTCTGATGGCGATGCGTCCCAGCCTCAATCGCAGCATCCTGGTTCCGATCACCGCTGGGCTGGTCCTGCTGCTGGCCGGTTTTACCACGCTGCTGTATTTCAGTCAGAAACGGCACTTCGACGAGACCCGTGCGCGCGACCGGCTCTCCGTCGAGCGCTCCTTCAATAACCGACTCAAGGCCGATGCTGATGTCATGAGTGCCGCGCTCTATGCGCTGGCGCGCGATCCGGCGCTGCGCGTGGCTTTTGACACCGGCGATCGATCCCGGCTGCAGGCAGTCGCCACACCCATCCTCGAGCAGTTGCAGCAACAGCATCGCATCACGCACATGTATTTCGTCACACCGGAGCGCGTCGCTCTGCTGCGCATGCATCGTCCCGAAGCGTTCGGCGATACCATTCTGCGGGTCACTCTCAACAACGCGGCACGCACGGGTCGCTTGAGCTACGGCCTCGAGCTGGGACGGCTGCGCGGTTTGTTCACGCTGCGGGTCGTGCTGCCCTGGCATGACGCGGACGGCAGGCTGCTCGGGTATCTGGAGCTGGGCGAGGAGATCGAGCACTTCGCCGAGGAGCTGAAGCGGGTGCTCGGCGTCGAGCTGTTTGTTGCGATCCACAAGGAGCTGCTTGACCGTGAGGCCTGGGAGGCCGGCATGCGTATGTTCGGCCGGACGCCCACCTGGGAACAATTGCCATCGGAAGTGCTGGTCGACCGCACCATGGATGCGCCGGCCGGGCTCATGGACTATCTGCGTCTGCCGCGCGCCGAGCGGGAGCCCTATGTCGACGTGCAGGTCGATAACCAGCGCTTCTTCGGTGCGAGTCTCGCGTTGCGCGATGTGGCCGGTCAGGATGTGGGCGCGCTGGTGATTCTGCGGGACCATACCGGCGTCGTGGCCGACATCCGCCGGGCGTTCTTCCTATCGGCAACGCTCGCGTTGCTGCTCTCCGCTCTGTTCGCGTTCCTCATCTACGATCGCGCGCGCCGCTTTTTCATCGCGCCGATCCTCGAGCTGCGCGCGGTCAGCGAGGGTGCGGGCCGGGGCGAGCTGTCGCAGGTCGCCGTCATACATCGCAGTGATGAGCTGGGTGATCTCGCCCGGTCGATCAACCGCATGATGCTCGATCTGCGCGCGGCTCAGATCGAGCAGACCCGCCTCGTGCTGGATGCCGCACTCGACGCGGTCGTCACCTTCGACCAGGCCGGCCGGGTTTCCGACTGGAATCGCCAGGCAGAAGCGTTGTTCGGCTGGACTCGCCTCGAGGCGATGGATCGCAGTGTCATCGAACTGGTGGGCCGCGGCACCATCCGCGCGGAGCTGCAGCGCGCTCTCGATAATCACCGGGACTCGGGCACCAGTGACAGCTTCAACCGCCTGATCGAAGGCCGCATTCACAGCCGGTTCGGCCGGCTGGTGACGATCGAAATGGCGATCACGCCCGTACCCAGTGCGAGCGGCCTTCTGTTCAGTGCATTCATCCGTGACGTCTCGGAGCGCACCCGCCTGCAGGAGGAGCTGCAGGCGGCTCAGCGGCTGGACGCGATCGGAAAGCTCGCCGGTGGTATTGCCCACGACTTCAACAACCTGATCACCGCCATCATTGGCTATGTGACTTCCCTCGAGGAAGCGCTGAAGCCCGGGACTGAGGAACATGGTGACGCCCAGGAGATACGCCGCGCGGCCGATCGCGCGGGCGACCTGGTGCAACAGCTCCTCACGTTTGCGCGCAAGCGGGTCGTGCAGCCGCGCGCGATCGATTGCAACGAGCTGGTCACGCGCGTCGAACGCATGCTGCGCCGGCTCATTGGTGAAAACATCCGACTGGCCACTCAGCTCGATGCCGGGTTGTGGCCGGTCACCGCCGACCCGGTTCAGCTCGAGCAGGTACTGGTCAACCTGTCGGTCAATGCGCGCGATGCGATGCCCGACGGTGGTGTCATCACCATCAAGACCACCAACATCGTAATTTCGGGCTCGCTCTCTGTAGAAGGCGCCGTACCAGTCGGTCAATACGTGGTAATCGCGGTCACCGACACAGGCGTGGGCATGGACGCCCATACCCTCGCACACATCTTCGAGCCGTTCTTCACGACCAAAAAGGCAGGCAAGGGCACCGGTCTCGGCCTCGCCACCTGTTACGGCATCGTCAAGCAGGCCGGTGGCTACATCCGTGTGACCAGCGTGGAAGGGCAGGGTACCGCGTTCCGCGTGTATCTCCCGCGCAGCGAAGCCGCTGTCGCTGCGCCGGTGCCGGCCCAGCCCAGCGCCCCAGCCACAATGGACGCGGTGGAAACTGTGCTGCTGGTCGAAGACGAATACCAGGTGCGCCGATTGATCGAGCGCGCGCTGCACCAGCAAGGGTATTCGATCATCACCGCGACCAACGGCGCCGAAGCGGTTGCCATCAGCCGACGGTACGAAGGCCCGATCCATCTGCTGCTCACTGATGTCGTGATGCCCGAGATGGGCGGCCCGGAAGCCGCCGCGACCATCCGGGCCGCCCGGCCGGACATCCGCGTGGTTTACATGTCCGGGTACAGTGAGGAGCTCGTGAAGCTGCAAGCCGAATTGACCGAGACGGCAGCGTTCATCGCGAAGCCGTTTGCACCGTCCGAGCTGCGGCGCCTGGTTCGGGACCTGCTGGATGTAGTGCCTGTCTGACGTGCTCGTCGCTCGCGCGTCGCTGGTCAGGGCTTTCTGGCGTAGACCTCGAACCAGGGTGCGGGTCCGAGTGAGAGCAGCCGCAAGGCTCGCTTCACGATCCGTTCTTCCCAAACTGCCCAACGGCGCGTCCACGGATCCGCTGTCGAGACCAGCACATCGTGCCGAATCTGCTCGACGCGGAAACCGGCGCGCTCGAGAATCTGGCTCAACGACGTTGGTGTGAATCCCTGACGATACGGAAAGCCCAGCAGGTTGTTGTGGGCCAGCACGAGTCCCGCGACCAAGCCGGGCCGTCCCCCGTTGCGCCACCGCCGGTAACACTGGCCGTTCGGCACTCTGATGGCCAGAATCCCGCCCGTGCTCAGAAGCGCAAAGGCCTGCGCGAGCGTTGCTCGCGGATCGGACAGCTGATCGAAGCAGTTCCAGATCGCGACGGCATCGAATTGCCGTTGTACCGAAACCGTGTCCAATGACCCCGCATCAGCGTGCAGACCCTTGCCGCGCGCGAACTCAGCCGCATCCGCGTTGACATCGATGCCCTCGAAATCCCAGCCGACTTCCCTGGCCGCCGCCAGGAACGCGCCGACGTAGCTGCCCACCTCGAGACCGGATCCCGTTCTACCGGCAAGTCGCCGCAGCTCATCGGCCTGCCTGCGGTAGGATCGCTTCTGCGCCTCGAACAATGATTCGAGCACGACGGCATCTGCCTGCTCCTGCTCGTACGTCTCGACCACTGCGTCCGCTTTCTCTCGCGGGTTGCGGTAGAGCGTGCCGCACTCCGTACATGCCACCAGCTGCAACGGCGGATCCAGTGTAAAAAATGCGCGATCGTATAAATGGCGCGCCGGCACTCCGTGCTTCCGTCGCAGCAAATGAAACTGCCACAGCTCCTCGATCTCATCCTTCAAGGCATCGCCATCCGCAACCAGCCGCGACGCCTGGCTGGAACAAGCGGGACACGCCGCCAGCTCATAAGTCTTCATGCCCGCTCATCAAGGCACTCGCTGTGCCAGCTGCTGCGGCGACACGGTCGAAACTCGGGCGCTGGCCTGCCTGAGCCGAGTTGAGCGCCGAGCGCTGGCCCATCGGGAATGGGGAAAACGCAGATGGGCAGTGCCGGTTGGGAATTGGGAAATAGCAGATGGGCCGTGACGGCTGGGAATGGGGAAATAGCAGATGGGCCGTGACGGCTGGGAATGGGGGAATTCGGAATAAGGGAATAAGGAATGGGGAATCGGGGACCGGGAATCAGCCCGATGCTTCGCATCCATCGGACCCTTCCTTCCGAATTCCTTATTCCCCCATTCCCAATTCCCCATTCCCAGCCGGCCCGGTCGATCCGCTCGTAATCCCCATTCCCAGCCGGCCCTGCCGATCCGCTCGTATTCCCATTCCCAGCCGGCCCTGCCGATCCGCTTCCATTCCTAGCCGGCACCACCTATCCGATCGTAATCCCCATTCCCCACTCAGCCCTGCCGATCCGCATGCGACGGCAAACCGCCGAAAGCCGGCCATCAACTCTCTCGGTGTGGCAGCACGGGGCCGACGGGGCAGTTACTCCCCCGTCGCTCTTGCACCTGACGCAGCGTCAGGTCGTAGACTTCCATGCGTGGCCACCAACCCAGGGCAGGGCATGAAAACGTGGAAAGTCGGGGAGCTGGCAAAGCGTACCGGTCTGACCGTGCGAACGCTGCACCACTACGACCAGATCGGGCTGCTTTCGCCGTCACACCGCACCAAGGCGGGGCATCGGCTTTATGGCGAGCGCGATATCAAGCGATTGCAGAAGATCGTGTCGCTTCGTCAGCTCGGACTGACGCTGGATCAGATCGGCGAATGGCTGAGCCGGCCGCGACTTTCCGCTGTGCACGTGCTCGATTTGCACATAAGAAGTATTCGCGAGCAGATCGGCGCGCAGGAGGCGCTGTGCTCTCGGCTGGAAAAAATCGCGGGCTCACTGCGGGCGCGCGAACTGGTATCCATGGACGAGTTCCTCAACACGATCGAGGCGATTCAAATGTACGAGAAATACTACACACCGGATGAGCTGGAGCGCATCAAGAAGCGAGGCGCGGAAGTGGGCGCTTCGCGGATCCGCGAGGTCGAGCAGGAATGGCCGCTCCTGATCTCGCAGGTACGCGCGGAAATGGAAAAGGGTACGGCCCCGACGGATCCACGGGTTAGCAAGCTGGCCGAGAAGTGGATGTCACTGGTGAACGAGTTCACCGGTGGCGACCCGCAGATCGCGGCCAAAGTCAAGAAGCTGTACGAGCAGGAACCCGCGATGCGCCAGCAATCCGGCATCGATGCCGCATTGTTCGAGTACGTGCAGAAAGCATGTACTCCCGCGGGCTGATTACAGCAGGTTTCACGCGGAGACGCATCGCTAGTTACAGCACGTTTCACGCAGAGACGCAGAGTTAGCAGAGCACGCAGTGACCGCGTCCGTTCCGGCCGCTTGTACTGAGACATTCTTTTTTGGTTTGAGCTACTGCACAGGTGAGCGTCCGGTCTTCGGATGGAATCGAAGATCTGGACATGGCCCGCACCCGAAGACAAAAGCCAAAAAGAAAATGTGTCCGTGACGAGTGAGGTATCTATCCGAGTTGCCGAAGTGCGCGCGTGGCGATTTCCTCGCCGATGACGAGGGCTGCGGTGGCGGCGGGGGATGGTGCGCTGAGCACGTGGATGACGCCTTCACGCTCGAGCCAGAGGAAGTCATGAACCAGGTTGCCATTGGGCAGCATGGCTTGCGCGCGCACACCGGCGCCACCTGCGCTCAGGTCTTCTTCACGGAGCTCGGGCAACAGGCGCTGCAGCGCTTTAAGGAATAGCACCTTGCTGAAAGAGCGCGCCAGCTCGAGCACGACGGTGCGCGGGTGTTTTGCCAGGAAACGCCAGAGACCGGAGAAGGAGAGTGACTCCATCAGGTCGCGGAGCGCGACGTCGCTCTTGCGGTAGCCTTCACGCGCGAAGGCGAGCACCGCATTCGGTCCAGCTTCAATACCACCCAGTGCAAGTCGCGTGAAATGCACTCCCAGGAACGGGAAGACCGGATCCGGCACCGGGTAGATGAGGTTGCGGACCAGGTGCTTGCGATCGGGCCGCAGTTTGAAGTACTCGCCGCGGAACGGCACAATGCGGGATGCAGGTTTTTCGCCGGCCAACCTGGATAGGCGATCCACGTGCAGACCCGCACAATTGATGATCAAACGGGCTTCGAAATCACCGGCGCCGGTATTCACTACCCACAGGTTTTGATTGCGGCGGAGTCCATGAACGCGTGCGTCCAGCCGGATCACAGCCTCGCCTTCGACGACTTCGCGAGCCAGCGAACGGCAGACGCCGGCATAGTCGACGATGCCTTCTTCCGGTACGTGTAGTGCGCCAATGCAGTACGCGTGGGGTTCGAGTTCCCGGGCACGTTCGGGGGCGAGCCAGCGCAGGCCGGTCAGTCCATTGCGTTCACCACGATCCTGCAGCGCGCGCAGTCGCGGCAGCTCATCATCGCTGGTCGCAACCACCAGCTTGCCGCAGATCTCGTGGGTGATACCGTGCTCGACACAATACGCTGTCATCGCGCGGATACCGGTGCGCGCCAGACGCGCTTTCACCGAACCCGGTGCGTAGTGCAAACCGGCGTGGAGCACGCCGCTGTTGTGCGTGCTCTGGTGCATTGCGATGCCGGCTTCCTTCTCGAGCACGATCAGGTCACGTACACCAGCACGGACCAGAGCGCGCGCCGTGGCCAGACCAACGATGCCTCCGCCCAGGATTGCGACCCGATAGCTCATGGACAGTCAGCCTGCTTGCACTGAAGCCATCGCTTCCATAACGGCTCTCACGACTGGTTCTGCCTTTATCATCTGCTGGATGCGGGTGCGATGCATTCTGCGCTCCTGGCGATCGAAGTAAGCGGACAGGACTCCACTCCTGCTGGCCATGGCGACCAGCGCCGACTCGGCCGCGGCTGGCTCATTGTTTTCCCGGATCAATCGACGCAACCGGTCCACCAGTTTCTGTTTGATACTCGGATAGCCCAGTACAAACACAGTGTAGTCGAACACCAGGAATGAACGCGCCTCGCGCCGGAGCAGACCGGAATGCCACAGGCGTTCCGCAATGCGATCGGCCAGCTTGCGCGTGCCTGCGATTCGAGTGAGCCAGGTTCCGACCGTCGCTTCCTTCTTTGCCGACCGCATCTGGCTCAGCCAGATATCCATGATCGGTTCACCGGTGAGTCGTTCATCGACCACGCGCACGACCGTCGAGCGCTTGTTCTTCTCGATCCGGATCCGGCCAGCCAGGACCAGCTCGATCAGAATCGCGCCGGCGAGGCCGTTGCCGAGCAGAGAAGCGTTGCCGAAGCCGCCTTTTTGATCGCGCAGGGCAAGCAGCAAGAGTGCTTCATGAAGTCGAAGCTCCCCGATCATGTCAGCTCACGAAGCCGGCGCCGGGTGTGAACATGTAATCGTTCACATCACAGACCGGTTCATAGCCGATGCGCTGGTAGATTGCATTCGATGTCGGATTCGACAGGTCGGTGAAGAGGAAGCAGTAGCGATTGCCCGCGTCGAGCGCCAGTTGTGAGATGCGGGCCGTGCAGATCGAAGCATAGCCGCGACCGCGATGCGCGGGTGGCGTATAGACATACCCAATCCGGACACTGTTCGGTGTTGCGCCCGACCAGGCCGCCATGCAGCGCGGGCCATCGTCGATCCACAGAAACAACTCGCCATTGCGAATCCTTTCCTCGGCGAGTGCGCGCGCACGCGCACTGACCAGTCCGGCCTCCTGACTGAATGCTTCGATCCAGGTCACCACCAGGTCCAGATCGGCGGCCTGCGCAACCCGAAGGGACCCGTGTGCCCGGCGTTCCGGCTCCCGTACATGCTCGAGCTGGTAGATACGCTGCCGCATCCCGAGCTCGACGCTGACACCGCAGGTGAAGCCCCAGCGCTGCGCGAACGCGTGCGCACCCGGATCAGGCCCGAGCACGGCCGGCAGGGTTGCAAAGGTCTCACGGACATCGGCTACCAGCGCGGGCAACGCGGCCACCGGTATTCTTGAAACGATCAGCTTGAACGGTGGCGTGCGCATGACACAGCCGTGCACGGCACCGAGGTCCTCGATGGTTGCCAGATAAATGGGCGGCTGAAAGAGGTGCGGCTCACGCCCGATGCGGCCGGCCAGGCCGAGAATCAGGTTGTTCTCGGCTTCCGCGTTGAGTAGCCATTCCGAAGCACGGGCCAGGAACGCATCGGCGTCAGCGTGCCTTACGACCCGCACCGACTCTGCTCCAGGGCGGACGCTGCTTCAACACCCGGTCATAAATCGGACAATGCTCGTGGTGGGCGCCAGGCAGGTAACCGGTGCTTACCAGGAATTCACGGACGATCTCTCCGCCCGTGAATCGAAAGGTCTGCTTGAAAAGCCGGGCCCATTCAGCCAGCGAAGCAGGGTGATGTGCGTCGAGCCAGCTTCGAAATGAGCCGTGCTCCTGCCGGATCTGCTGCAGTCGCCGTGCGTTTTCGATCACTGCATCGACCTTCAGCCGATTCCGGATGATGCCCGCATCACTCAACAGGCGCGTGCGATCCGCGGCTCCGAATGCAGCCACCCGATCGATGTCGAAACCGGCATAGGCGTGCTGGAACGCCTCGCGCTTCTTCAGGACGGTCAGCCAGGAAAGTCCGGCTTGATTGATCTCCAACGCAAAACGCTCGAACAGTTCGGCATCGTCACGCAGGGGAAAGCCGTACTGGCGGTCATGATAGGGACCGTGCCACTCGTGGCCAGGTGCCACCTCGCAATAACTCGACAATGTGGCTGGCTGGTCTCAGGTCTGATCCAGGAAACGGCGGGCCAGCTTGATGAAGCGTAAATCCTGATCCAGCTCCGGACGCTCCAGCTCCTGCATCATCAATCGGCGCACATGCCTATGCAATTGTGCATCGCCCCAACGATAGCCGGTCGCTGCTTCCGCGCTCGCTGTGTCGCCCTCACGTGCCGCTTCCAGCAGAGCCAGCGCGGCTGCCGCATCAAAACCCGGATCATCGCGATCGGGTAACGCGAAGAACCTCGGCGCTTCGCCGCCATCTTCCTTTACGAATGCTCGAGACACTACCGGCTCCTCATCAACCGAACGTGAGGTCGTAATCGTCCATCAGGATGGTTCGCGCGCGCTCCGCATCTGCTGCACGCACGAACAGCTGTACGCGTTCGTCGCGGGCATGCTGCCGAGCCGCGGAATCCGCAGCGAGGACACCTCGTATGCCACCATCGGCGAGGAAGCCACGCGCAAGTTCGCCTTCATGACGATACCGGTACGTCGCAACCAGAACGTTGTTCATCGCAGTCCTCGGATTAGCGTGGAATGCCGCATAATTAAGGAACCGTGGGTCGCTGGCAACATCAGTGTAAGGAAAAGTGTCCCCGCGCGGAAACACATGTTGTCGCCAGCACGCGTTCCTGCTCGAGACTGGTCCCGATTCAACGGCTATTCAAACCAGAGCCGCGGCCAGGCATTCGGGTCGACCAAACGAAAACCGATATACGCGATTCCACGCATGGTATCGGGATGTTCACGTCGCGGACGGCGAGGACGACGTGAGTCATGCGGTGCGAATCATGGTGACTATTGCCGCAGCGCGGCATTGGAAAGAAGGCCGAAGGCCAGCGCTCCAGCGACCAGGCAGAGGGCGAACGCCTGGCGGTCGAGGAAGAAGGATGTGGCAGCACCGAGGATACTCAACACGCCGATCGTAATCGCGCCATACACAGCCCAGCCGACCACCATGCCGGCTTTTCGGTTTTCGCCATTCATGTCAGCCTCGGTTTTCAGGTTTGGAATTGCGTGCAACGATCTTGTTCAGCGCATGCTGGTGCCGGATACCACCAGGATGCTGGTCTTCGAACCGGTAGGAGTCGGCGCGCTCGAGTTGCCAGTCCCGGTACAGTGCGGCCAGTTCGCCTTCCCGGAACGGTCCGTGAGTAAACGGTGCGAGGTCCGGCGCAGCGGGCAGCGCATCCGTGAAAACTGCAATGATGTTGAAGCCGTCTGGTGCCGTGGCGGCCTTGAACGAGTGGAGCAAGCGAAGCCACACGTCGCGCGGGAAAAGGTGCAGCACGCCGTGGCAGACAATCAAGTCGTACCTGCCGTTGATACGCATGCAGGTTATGTCGTCGACCGAGGCGTTTATCTTGAGGCCTTCCGGTTGTGCCCGTTTCTGCAGCTTGGCAATGCCATCGGCGGAGCTGTCCACGGCATCGACCTGCATTCCTGCATGAGCGAGTGGAACCGCATTGCGGCCGTCACCACACCCTGCGTCGAAAACGCGCGCGCCCGGTTTCAACCTGGGAATGAGCTCGACGATCTCGGCTGATGGAGGGCCCGTTTGTCGACCTGCCCGCCCGCTTTCGCAAAGAGCAGGCGGTCGTCAGTTCGTGATCGCTTACCGCGGCGGCGTCGTGGTAGTCGTACGCTTGGCCTTGCGCTCTTCGACCATGCGATCGAAATCGGACTGTTCGAGGTAGGTCACGTCGACCCAGGCATGGGCCATTTCATCGACCGTGCGATCGCCCCACCCTACCCATTGGTTGGGGTCCGGATTGTTCGGATTCGCCTTGGTGTTGTCATGCCATGCCGTGAACACGAGCGTCGTGCCCTTGGGCAGCAGCG
>JBBDWZ010000161.1:0-18808 GCA_040902615.1 Gemmatimonadota bacterium
CGAAGGCAACGAACAGCAGCCTGGAGCATGATTCCGGGTCGACACGAGCACACACTGTTTATCGCCGACCTCGGGCAATACGTGGATTCCTTTGATCATCATGCCGTCGCCCCGATGCAGGAACAAGCCCATCGAGTCGCGGAATCGGCCGGTAATCTTCTGAGTATCGAACCCTATAGCGCATTAGATGCTGAGTTCGAGAAACTTCGGAAAGGAAATCGGAACAAGGAGCCCCATTGGTATTCGCCATTAGGAGGCCCACCGTCGATTGCGAAGCTGGCCACCGCAGTGGACTGTATGGCTGAATACAAGGTGTTCTACCGAACGCTGTCTGGAACTACACATGGCGATGCTCTACGCGACCACATCGACCTGCATGAGGGCAACCTGATAGTCGAGCCTTTACGTTCACCTGAGAAGATGCGGGAGATGCTGCAGCTCGTCCCGCCTGTAGTCCTTCGGGTGTTCAGAAATGTGACTGAATACTATCGATCAGGTGAGCTTGACGTTCTTTCAAAAGTGTACGCCGAAGAGTGGCGAGCTCGGATTCTAAGCGTACCAACAGTTTCTGTGACCCTACAGCACCGACCACTATGATACACACTCAACCGGATTCGCCAGGCACCGTGGCGCTTGTTTTGTTCACGTCGTTCCACTCACCGTCGATGAGTTGGCTCAGTCTCGGATCGCCCGCATTTTTAACGAATGGCTCACCCTGGACAATAACAGTTATCCATTCATGGCTGTTCGTGAAACGAAATCGTAAGACTCGGTGGTGTTCAAAATGATCGTCGCTGGTTCGCCTGCCACAAACGCTGATGCTGAGCGGGCCTGCCTGCGGATGGAAGTACGGAAAACTCTCATGCGCCGGGAATGCGTAGTCCATCCAAGCGTGCACGAAAAGCTCGTCAATCGGAAGGAAATGATCTGCAGCCCGGCGGAGCTCGGCATTCAACCCCTCTTTACCGAAGAAGATTAGCAAAACGCGCCGGCCGCGTTGCTTCGCCGCTTCAACCATCGGGACGTAATCGCCATCGCCGGCGACGAGGCACGCAACGTCGAGTGTATGTTGGAAACTGTGTGTTAAAAATTCAGTAGTTAACGCGATGTCCACGCCTTTTGATTTACCCTGTCTGGTTTTTTTGAACACCCGCGGCTGAAAGCTGAGGCCCCACAAAGTTTCTTGAACCGTCTCAACGCTCGGTGAGTCTCCCTGGACTGATGTGTAGTAATGGCTTCTGAAAGGCGGCTGTTGGATCTTTGCACCGCCCGAAGCGTTCTGAAGGAACGTCAGGGGAGTTTGATGCGGGATCCACGCATAGACGTTTTCCCGGTAGAAGCGCCCGGGAATAAGCGGCACGTTCCTCTGCTCAGCAAACATCTTTGCGCGAATCGCGAAGTTCTCGCCGTCAATAAACAGACAGTACTTGTCGTTTGCACGATGGAATTCGCTGCCGATCAGCTCACGCATATCCGATCACTTCAACCAGGAAGTAATGCCGATTGAGTCCCGCCGCAGCAAACGATCACAATTGAGACTCATGGGACGACCTTGGTAGGCGGGTTCGTATCCCGCTTCCACTCGGTACTTGGCTCGATCGGCGGGAAGTCGGGAAACGGATTGATGAGACCCATTAAACGCTGGCTGGATTGGGATAATGCTTCTGAAACTGCTCTTCGATAACCCGGATGATCGCGTCGCTAGCATGCCCAGCGCTTGGATAATCTGTTCCACCGAACGAGTAACCATGTTCGAACGAGAACGGAACTTCGAATGATGCGACTCGAATCTGCTCGGGGCGGGGAAAGCAAAAACGTCGAAGTGGGCACCGTCTGTGATTGAAATTCGCACGTCCACCAGATCGGGCGGGTTCCCGTTCAATGCTGGCCGATTGGCGGCCTCGCGCGGAAATAGAATACCGATGCTTTCGACTATGGATTGGCCTCCCGTCATTTTTTGCATCCTCAATGGCCGTGCCTCGAATACACCTGTGCGTTGCCGCGATCTGGACCCGAGTTCAGCAACCAAATTCACCGATGCGACGCCGGCGGCGACTGAGATTGTCGGTTCCCTTTCGACGCCGGTTACGAATTCTAAAAACCCGCGGCCGAGACTAGTGGCTTGAGGTTTTAGACCGTCGTAAAAACCGCTCTCCGGATTCTCACGGAGAACGCCCTCGATCAAGTCCTCTCTTTCAAGCGCTCGAATAAAGTTAAACCACAATGGCGCGCGCTCTTCGAGTTCGGGAAATGCGACGCGCGCGGCGGCAAGAGGGCTCATCTTTCGAAGCCGGCGCGGCAATAGATGGTATCGGCCTTGGCCGACTAACGTTTTCACGGGATCTGTGAAAAAAGCCAGGATCCGCATTTGTGACGGCGATAGTTGATCGATCAGCTGTAGGTAAAGCGCCTGCAGATCGGCTTCCGGAGCGCCAGGGAGAGCAGCGTTCAACACGGCATTCTTGAGCGCATCGATTTTCTCAGTCTGATGCGTTCGCACCGCGTATATCGAGGCCCGCTGAAGCGTTGTCATGAATTCCGGGTTCGCCTGAAGGTCTCTTAGAACTTCGGCAGCGCTTTTGCCGGGTTCGCGCTTCTCAAGGGTCTCGAGCACGGTTGCCACTCGCTGCGCCCACTCCTCGTTTCGCTTTTCAATGGGATTTCGGAATACGAGCTCGACGAGTGCCTGCATGCCGAAGGCGGCTACGGCTGCGCCCAATCCTCCAGCGGTTGCGATTAGACCAGCAGCTCCGATCGTTGCCAGCTTTCCGGCCGCGTGCGACTTATCTGATCGGGTTTCTTGGGGAGGCGTCAGGTCGGTCATTTTACTTTAGCTTCGCGGACATTCCCGAACCCCGCTCCAGCCGCGAAAAAAGCGGCCCCGATCGGAAGAAAGGCAAGCAGTCGGCTGGTGGGCGTATTGGCACTCAACAAAACGTAGATCCCCGGCACAGCACACACTACGGCGAAAATGATTTCCAGGATACCAAAAGCGAGTTGGTGATTCGTTTTCAGCCAGTCAATTGTAACTCCCGCCAAACCAATTAAGACCAGTGTGATCACGATGATCAAAGCCCACGTTGCCCCGTCGGTGACGAGCCGCACAGCCTTTTCAGGACCACCGAGCTTCTCGATGATAAACCACAGAACCACGGCCGTGAGAAGACCGCCGCCGTCCGTGTGAACGTGCGGTGTTGCCTTCTCGACCCACCTCCGCGGCCCCCCTGGCGGCGGTCGCCGCCGCCGTTGGTCACGATTCCTCGTCATGACGCTCGCTGGAGCGCCTCCAATCGCCTCGTGTGCCTCACGTCCTTTGGTGCTTAACGGCCCCCGCCTCGTCATACCGAGGGGGACGGAGAATCGACTATGTCGTACGCGTGGTCGGTCTCAACCGTCCCGCCGGCCTTTTTTATAATCAGACGGCTCGGGCGGTACGCGTTCGCGAATCCTCGACCAACGTGGACGGCCGCGTCGCGGGTTGGGTAGGCGTTTGGCTCCCCGCCGTGCTCTCTCAGGGTCCATGCATGTCCCTTAAGAGCAACTTCAAAGACTACACGTTTCACAATCTTACTCCTTGTCGAGCCCGTGATCCGATCAGGCTTGTTGCTCAATACCTTCCCAAAAACCTTCCCATCTGTCGTAAAAAAGGGCCAGCAATCGCGTTGACTGCCGGCCCTTATCTCATTGTGATTTCTACTGATGCCCGAGGAGAGACTCGAACTCTCAAGGGCTTGCGCCCGGCGGATTTTGAGTCCGCTGCGTCTGCCATTTCGCCACCCGGGCAGTGACGGGGAAAACCTAGCGGATCTCCCCTTCCGGTTCCAGTGCTTTGCACGGACCCAGCACCACGTGCATGATCATGGTGCGTCGCAGGTCGGCCGGCGATGAGAAGTACCGCGGGCCGGTGAGCCGCTGGATCTTGACGCCCACATCGAGGTGGACCTTGTCATGGAAGGCCGCGTGCCGTTTGCGCGGATCAGGCATTTCCTCCATAGAGACAACAACCGGAAATTCACGAGGCGGTGGTGCCTCGATCGGCATCGCTTCCTCGAACCGGCTGCGCCGCGTCTCGATCATGACGTCTTTAGCGGCGATGCTTTCTTCGTCTTCGGTTTCTTCGCTTTCGAATTCCGGCTCGGGCGCGCGCGGTGGCGTTGACCGGGGCTTTGGCTGACCGGTGAGAATCTCCCAGAGATCGTCCGGCAACATGTCCGCCGCGGTGGTTTCAGCGCGGCGCGGTTCGGCAGCGACTGGCGCGGGTGTGCGGACCGGCTCGGCGCGGGTGGCTTCGGGGAGCCGGGACTGTTCGGATGGCCGCGGAAACGGACGACGCTCCTGCGGCGGAGGTGGTGTGGGAGGCCCCTGGCGCTTCCGCTTCATCCGCTCGAGCAAGGGCCCGAGCACGAAGATCACGAAAATGATGATGGCGCCAATGTAATCGTCCATCGATCAGGGCTTGTCGCGCTGCGAGGTCTGATCGTCGGTGCCGCTCGCGATGGCATGCCGCATCTCGGTGTCGGCACCTATGTTCTGATAGCGCTGATAATCCATCACACCGAAGTTGCCTTTACGGAACGCTTCCGCCAGCGCCAGGGGCACCTGTGCCTCGGCCTGCACGACCTGGGCGCGCATTTCCTGCACGCGAGCCTTCATTTCCTGTTCATGGGCAACCGCCATCGCGCGCCGCTCTTCGGCTCTGGCCTGCGCGATGCGCTTGTCGGCTTCCGCTTGGTCGGTCTGTAATTCAGCGCCGATGTTCTTGCCTACATCCACATCTGCGATGTCGATCGAAAGGATCTCGAACGCGGTGCCGGCGTCGAGACCTTTCGCAAGCACAGTCTTCGAGATTTTATCGGGGTTCTCGAGCACGGCCTTGTGAGAAAGCGCCGAACCGATGGTCGAGACGATGCCCTCGCCAACGCGCGCGAGGATGGTTTCCTCCCCGGCGCCGCCGACCAACCGGTTGATGTTCGCGCGAATGGTGATGCGCGCAGTTGCGATCAGCTGAATGCCATCCTTGGCCATGGCGGCAACGCGCGGCGTATCGATTACCTTCGGATTCACGGATACCTTCACGGCCTCGAGCACATCACGACCGGCCAGGTCGATCGCGGCGGCCTGTTTAAACGTGAGGCCGAGATTCGCCTTGTCGGCGCTGATCAGGGCCTGGACCACGCGATCGACATGACCGCGCGCCATGTAATGCGCTTCGAGCTCCTTGGTTGACAGGTTCAGCCCTGCCTTGTTCGCAGCAATCAAGGGTCGCACGATGCTGGACGGCGAGATTTTGCGGAGCCGCATTCCGATGAGCGCACCCATGCCCACACGCACGCCGGACGCGAGTGCCTCGATCCAAAGCCGGACCGGCACGGCCCACAGAACGAAGAGAATGAACAAGACGACAAACACCAGCAGGACAGCCGGAGCCAGGGTTAGTCCTTCCATAGGAATTACTCGCTGTGGTGAAAGGAATCAGATCGCAGACTTCACGACGTGTCTGTAGCCTTCGCTGCGTACGATTATCACGGGCGTGCCCGCGCTGATGTACTGACTGTCGGTGACAACGTCGATGCGTTCTTCGCCAAACTGTGCGGCACCGGCAGGACGGAGGTCCGTCAGCGCGACACCGGTAGCGCCGACCAGCTCACCCCGGATAGCCGAAGATACGTAGCCCGTCTCGGTCGAGGTGGACTCATCGAGCATGAGGCCCGAGCGGGCGAACCGCCCGCTCTTCGGCAATGAACGCACGAGTGCCCAGGCTGCGACCACCACAACCAGGATCGCGGTCGAGAGTATAACCGCTGCCATTCCGAAATCTGAACCAGTCGACAAGGAACCAACCAGGCTGAAGTAAATGCTTCCCAGGATCGCGAGAGCGCCCGCAATGCCGGCCACCCCAAAGCCAGGCAGTACGAATGCTTCGACTACGATGAGGCTGATGCCGAGCAGCAGGAGCAGGATTTCCTCGAGGCCAGCCAAGCCTACAAGATAATGGCTGCCGAAGAAAAGTCCCAAACAGATCACACCTACCGCGCCCGCGAGACCGAGGCCAGGGACCTTGATCTCGACGATCAGGCCGAGGAACCCGAGCGATAACAACAGCGGTGCAACCGCTGGATGCGTGAAGAAGCGAACGAGATTCTCCGCCCAGTTCGGCCTGGTGGTAATCACCCGGGCGCCCGGCGAGCGGATCTGACTCAGCACATCGTTGAGGTCCCGCGCCGTGACCGCGTAACCAATCCGTATCGCTTCCTTGTCCGTAAGCGTGAGCAGCTGCCCACGCGGCTTGATGCCGGGCACATCGATGTTTTCATCGACCATGCCTTCTGCTACGGCTGGATCCAACCCGCGCACCTGCGCCAGCGCGCGCATTTCGCTACGCATTGCGCTGACGATCTTTTCCGGCGCTTTCTGGCCGCTGCCATCGACCGGCGTGGCTGCACCCATGACCGAGCCGGGGCGCATATAGATACCGTCGGTAGCCAGCGCGATGAACGCGCCGGCCGAATACGCGTGTTGATTGACATAGGCGTAGGTTTTGATCCTGGTGTCCTGCAATGCACGTACGATCCTTTGTGCGGCATCGATTCGGCCACCGGGGGTTTCCAGCTCGAGCAGAATTGCGTGAGCGCCGCGCTTTTCTGCTTCGCGAATGCTGCGCTCGACAAAAGGCGCGAGCCCAAGCTCGATGACGCCGTTGACCGGGATCCGGTATACGAGTGGCTGCTGCGCACCGGCACCGGACGCTCCGAGCAGGGTCGCCAGGCAGCCAAGAAGCAATCGTCGTTTCATGACTTCACAATAACACAACCGTAGGCAAAGGTCCGCAAGCACCTCTCGTGCCGGCGTTTGTCCTGAGGGCAAAACGGCAAGCGGCCACTTGACCCTGGCGGCCGGTACGGCCTAGGTTCCCCGATTCGAACGTTCGTACAAACCGTTGCAGTAGACATGGTTGAAGCGCGCCGCACCTACGATGACAAGCTCGCCCGGATTCTACGCACCGCGGCGGCTATCTTCGCCGAGAAGGGGTACCACGAAGCGAGCATTCGGGACATCTCGCGGGCCACTGGGGTCAGCCTATCCGGACTCTACTACTATTTCGGGAGCAAGGAAGAGCTGCTCTTCCTGATCCAGGACCACTGTTTCACAACGCTGTTGGAGAATCTGGATCGGTTGCTCGAGCAGGAAACGGATCCGTTGCGCCGGTTCCGTTTGATGGTGGAGAATCACCTGCGCTTCTTCGTCAACAACATGAAGGAGATGAAGGTGCTCTCGCACGAGCTGGACTCTCTGACCGGCGACTTCGGTCAGACCGTGAACGCGAAGAAGCGACGATACACCGAGACCTGCGGCGCCGTATTGCAGGCGCTGGCACCGGCAGGCACCGCGATCGATCCACGGGTCGCCGTGTTCGCGTTGTTCGGCATGATGAACTGGATTTACAACTGGTACAACCCTGAACGGGATGTGCCAGTGTCGAAGCTGGCCGATGACCTGGGTCAGCTTTTTTTGCGGGGGTATCTGTCGGGCGTGGGCGATGCGACCGCGGGCTGGTCCAGCCCGGTTTCGGTCGAGCCGAGCCCGTCCATCTGGCGTACATAACGGGAGGTGACATGGCGAAGGTCATGGAGAAGCCAGCGGCCGAAGGCGCGGCGAAAGGCAAGCTGGTTGGTTACGAGAAGCGAGACAAGATCGCGTTGTTGACGCTGGACGATCCACCGGCCAACACGTACACGCACGAGATGATGCGGGACCTGGATGAAGCGATCCTGCAGGCGCGATTCGATGATGATGTGCACGTGATCGTAATCACCGGCCAGGGCGAGAAGATGTTCTGCGCGGGTGCCAACATCAGCATGCTCAACAGCGTAACGCCGCAGTTCAAGTATTACTTCTGCCTGCACGCCAACGAGACGCTGAATCGGTTGGAGCAGACACCGAAGCTGGTGATTGCCGCGCTGAACGGTCATACCGTGGGCGGTGGCCTCGAAGTCGCAATGGCGGCGGACATCCGCATTGGACGAAGCGGCAAGGCCAAGATTGGCCTGCCGGAAGTGAGCCTCGGCGTGTTGCCCGGTACCGGCGGAACCCAGCGTCTGGCCCGGCTGGTGGGCAAGGCCAAAGCCATCGAGCTCATGGTTACGGGGCGTACGTTCGAGTTCGAGGAGGCCAAGGCGCTGGGCATCATCACGGATGTGTGGGATGCCGACACCGGCAGCGCGTTCCTGGACAAAGTGCTGGAGTACGCGAAGCAGTTCACGCCTCCGAACATGGCATCCAAGGCAGTCGGCAACATCAAGCGCGCGGTGCAAACCGGCGCCGAGCTGCCGTTCCAGGATGCGCTGGCCGTAGAGCGCGAGTTGCAGCAGCTGCTCTTCCAGAGCCAGGATGCGAAGGAAGGCATTGCCGCCTACGTCGAGAAGCGCAAAGGCGACTTCAAGGGGAAGTGACGAGCGACTGAGTGACGAGCGATGAGCGACGAGCGACGAGGAGTTTGAGTGGCCACGACATTACCAGCAGTTGAGCGCAAAGCGCCTGACCGTCTTTTTATTGATGGTGAATGGGTTTCAACCGGAAAAACCTTTTCGGTTAATAACCCGGCGACTGGTGATGTACTGACTGAGGTTGCGGAGGCGGGTGCCGCCGAAATTGATCTTGCAGTCAAGGCGGCGCGGCGAGCGTTCGAGTCGAAGGAGTGGCGCAATATCGATGCGACGGACCGCGGGCGGCTGTTGTGGCGGATTGGCGACGCTATCGAGGCACGGGCCGCAGAGCTGGTGCGGCTCGAGGTGATGAACACGGGCAAGCCGCTGCGCGAAGCGCAGATTGATGTCCGTGAAACCGTCGATGCGTTCCGCTATTACGCCGGCTGGACCACGAAACTGCAGGGAGACACGATCCCCGTGCGCGGCAACGTGCTGAATTACACGCTGCGCGATCCAGTCGGTGTGGTCGGTGCCATCATACCGTGGAACTTCCCGCTGCTCATGGCCGCATGGAAAACCGCGCCCGCGCTCGCGTGCGGCAACGCGATGGTATTGAAGCCCGCCGAGCAGACCCCGTTGACCGCGCTCGAGCTGGCGGCAATCGCGGCTGAAGCCGGATTGCCGAACGGCGTGCTCAATGTGCTCCCCGGTTTTGGCGAGACCGCAGGCGCTGCCCTGGTGCGGCATCCCGATGTCGACAAGATCGCTTTCACCGGCTCGACTGCGGTCGGCAAGATCATCATGCGCGATGCGGCCGAGACCTTGAAGAAGGTGTCTCTCGAGCTGGGTGGCAAGTCACCCAACATCGTGTTCGATGACGCCGACATCGAAGCCGCTGTGCGCGGCTCGTTCAACGCCATTTTCTACAACACGGGTCAGTGCTGCACCGCGGGCTCACGGCTGCTGGTGCACAAGTCGGTGCACGATCAGCTGGTCGACAAGCTGGTTGACCGTGCCGCGAAGCTGCAGCCGGGCGATCCCATGAATCCGAAGACGCGCGTTGGTCCGGTCATCTCGGAAGAGCAGCTCACGCGCGTAATGGGCTACATCGATCGCGGCAGCGCGGAAGGCGCCAGCCTGCTGGTGGGCGGCAAACGCTGGCAGCAGGCTGGTTACGAGCGCGGGTACTGGATCGAGCCGACCATCTTCGGCGGCGTGTCGGCACATCACACGATCGCAACCGAAGAAATCTTCGGGCCGGTACTGGCCACACTCACGTTCGAAGATGAGGAAGAAGCCATTGCCCTGGCCAACCAGACGATCTACGGGTTGGCGGCGGGAGTTTGGACCAACGATGTGAAGCGGGCCCACCGCATGGCCAGGCGGCTGCAGGCCGGCACGATCTGGGTCAACACCTATCATCCACTGGATGCGGCATCGCCATTCGGCGGCTACAAGCAATCCGGCTATGGCCGTGAGCTGGGCGGCTACGCACTCGATCTCTACACGCAAATCAAGAGCGTGTGGGTCGACCTCAACTAGCGATGGCGCGTGAAGTCTGGATCATCGATGCGGTGCGGACACCGATCGGGCGGCACGCCGGCGCGCTCGCCAAAGTGCGGCCCGATGATCTTGCGGCGGTCACCGTGGATGCCGTGATCAAGCGCACCGGCGTCGATCCAACACTGATCGACGATGTCGTGCTGGGTTGTGCCAACCAGGCGGGTGAAGACAACCGTAACGTTGCGCGCATGGCAGTGCTGCTGGCGGGACTCCCGGTCGACGTCGCGGCGCAGACGGTCAACCGCTTGTGCGGGTCCGGACTGCAGGCGGTGAATTCCGCGTTTCATGCGATTCAAAGCGGAGACGCAGATGTAATGATTGCGGGTGGCGTCGAGTCGATGAGCCGCGCGCCTTTCGCGATGCTGAAGCCGGAGGAAGGGTATGCGCGTGGTGCACCGCAGGTGGCCGACACTGTACTGGGCTGGCGTTTCGTCAATCCTCGTTTCCCCGACCCGTACACGGTTTCTCTGGGGGAGACGGCCGAGCGCGTCGCCGACAAATACAAGGTGAGTCGGCAGGACCAGGATGAATTTGCGGTACGCAGCCAGCGCTGCACGGCTGATGCAATGAACGGCGGCAGATTCAACGATGAACTGGTTTCCGTGAATGTGCCCGGCCGCAAGAACGAAGTCACCTGCGTCGATCGGGATGAGCATCCCAGGCCCGACACGACCCTCGAACAGCTCGCCCGGCTGGCGCCGGCGTTTCGGAAAGGTGGAACGGTTACGGCTGGTAACTCCTCCGGTTTGAATGACGGCTCGGCGGCGCTGCTTCTGGCTGAAGCCGGCGCGGCGCGCCAGGCCGGTTTGACACCGCTGGCGCGCATGGTTGCGACCGGTGTAGCCGGAGTCGAGCCCGATTACATGGGGATCGGTCCGGTACCGGCAACCCGCCGGGCCCTGCAGCGAGCCGGTCTGGCCATCGAAAGCATTGCATTGTCCGAACTCAACGAGGCTTTCGCAGCACAGGCGGTGGCCTGTGTGCGCGAACTCGCCCTCGATCCTGACATCGTCAACGTGAATGGTGGCGCGATTGCCCTCGGGCATCCACTGGGTGCATCGGGCGCGCGCATCCTGACCACACTCGTGCATGAGCTGCGGCGTCGCGGCGGCGGCCATGGCCTGGCCAGCATGTGCATCGGTGTCGGCCAGGGCATCGCGACCATCTTGGAAGTTTTTCCTGAATGACACCACAACGTGAAATCCTGACGGAACGTGAAGGCGCAGTCGGTTGGGTACGCCTCAATCGGCCAGCCCGCCTCAATGCGTTCTCGCAGACCATGCGCGAAGATCTGGAAGCGGCACTGCAGCGCATGGAAAGCGACTCCGAGATCCGCTGCGTCATTCTGACCGGTGTGGGTCGCGCATTCTGCACCGGTGGGGATGTCGGCGTCATGAAGGAGCTGATCGAACAGAATGACATCGAACGCTTCGAGACGCTGGTCCGGATTGGCGCGCGCATCGTAAAGCTGATCGATGAAATGAAGAAGCCGGTGATCGCGGCGGTGAACGGACCCGCCGCAGGCGCCGGGGCCTGTCTCGCGCTTGCCTGCGACCTGCGTCTGGCCAGCGAGCACGCCAGCATCGGCTTCGGGTTTTTGCGCGTCGGGCTGCATCCCGACTGGGGCGGCAGTTATTTCCTGCCGCGCCTGCTCGGGCCGGCGCTGGCCGCGGAATTCCTCTACACGGGTGAGATGATCAAGGCCGAGCGCGCGGAACGTCTGGGCTTGTTCAATCGTGTGGTCGGGCACGCGGAGCTGGAGGCGGCCGCGCGTACGCTGGCCGGTCAGATTGCGGCGGGCCCGGTTGCGACCGTGGTCGATACCAAGCGCACACTGCGCGGCAGCTTGGACCACTCACTGGCCGACGTGCTGGAGCAGGAACTTCAGGCGCAATTGAATGCGTTTCGCTCGGCCGATTTCCATGAAGGCATCAACTCGTTCATCGAGAAGCGGGCCCCGCGCTTCGGCCGAAAGACCAACGGCATTCCAGTGCGCGAGACCTCCGGGTGAGCCAGCACATCGATCGCGTCTGTGTGATTGGCGCGGGTACGATGGGTCATGGTATCGCGCAGGTCAGTGCCATGGCCGGAATCGACGTGGTACTGGTGGATGCAACGGCCGAACTGGCCGAGCGCGGCTACCACCGAATCCGGGAAAATCTGGAAGAAGGCGTCAAGCGCCAGAAGGTGACGCCGGAGCAGCGTGACAAAACGCTCGCGCGCATCACGTTTGCCGGTGACCTCGCCGTGGCCGGCAGCGCCAATCTGGTCATTGAAGCGATTCCCGAAAAAATCGAGTTGAAGCGCACGCTCTTCGCCGAGCTCGAACGGCAGGTCAGTCCAGGTGTGCTGCTGGGCAGCAATACCTCCAGCTTGAGCATCACCGATCTGCAGGCGCCGCTCACGCATCCTCAACGTTTGCTCGGGCTGCACTTCTTCAATCCCGTGCACATCAACAAACTGGTCGAAGTCATTCACGGCCGGCAGACATCGAAGGACGCGCTGGAGTCCGCGCTCGAGTATGTACGCCGCATCGAGAAGGAGCCGGTGGTGATCAAGGATTCGCCGGGCTTTGCAACTTCGCGGTTGGGCGTGCTGCTCGGCCTCGAGGCGATGCGCATGGTCGAGGAGGGCGTAGCCAGTGCGGAAGACATCGACAAGGCGCTCGAGCTGGGCTATCGCCATCCGATGGGACCGCTCAGGCTCACCGACCTGGTAGGGCTGGATGTCCGGCTCGACATCGCGCGCTACCTGCACCAGAAGCTCGGGGCCGAGCAGTTCCGGCCGCCGGCGATTCTCGAGCGCAAGGTTGCGGAGGGCAAACTGGGTAAGAAAACGGGCGAGGGTTTCTACAAGTGGAGCTGAGCGCCGTATTCGAGACCCTGCTGGTTGAACCCACCGGCCCGGTTGCGCTCATCACAGTGAACCGGCCGGACAAGCGCAACGCGTTGAACACGACCGTGCGCGCGGAAATCATCGTCGCTCTCGATCGGTTGCGATCCAATGCAGCGACTCGCGTGGTGATTTTCACGGGCGCGGGTGACAAGGCGTTCATTGCCGGCGCCGACATCAATGAATTCGCGCAGCGCACGCCACTCGAACAGCGTGCGGCCATGAGCGGCCGCGTCCTGTTCGAGGAGATTGCCGACTTCCCGAAGCCGACCATTGCGATGATCAACGGATTTGCGCTGGGCGGCGGCTGCGAGGTTGCCATGGCCTGCGACATCCGAATGGCAGCGCGCTCGGCGCGACTGGGTCAACCCGAAATCAAGCTGGGCCTGATTCCGGGCGGCGGCGGCACGCAGCGACTGACCCGACTGGTCGGTTCTGGCCGCGCGTTACAGCTGATTTATTCCGGCGCGCTGATCGAGGCGGAAGAAGCCGCGCGGATCGGCCTGGTCGATCAGGTCATCGACGACAGTCTCCTGCGTGAACGCACACTCGAGCTGGCAACGGCAATCGCGGCGCACTCTCCGGTGGCACTGCAACTGGCAAAGTCAGCCGTGCGCGCGGCCATGGAAACGCCGCTATCCGCCGGACTGCGTTACGAGCGTGAACTCTTCATCACCGCGTTCTCCAGTGAAGACAAGCGCGAGGGCATTGCCGCCTTCCTGGAAAAGCGCGCGGCCGATTTCAAAGGCAAATGATATGGGAAAAAACCCGTTTGGCGACGATCGCGGCGGGCCGCCCAAGGCGAACCCGTTTGGAGAAAGCGAAGCCGACATTTCCGTGGCCGAAGCGGCGACTCGGATTGAGCACGCGGCGCGCAAGATCCGGAACCTGAGATCTCAGCTGGGTGCGGAAGGACTCAGCATTCCGGCAACACGCGAGTTGATCGATGAAATAGCGAAGGCCATGGAAGCGAGTGCCAGCGCACTGCGGCAACTCGGCTGACTACGCGGCCGCGTCGTCCTGCAGAGTGGGATTCATGACGGCGGGCGGCACATCGTGCAGCTCCTCCTCACCCTTCTGGTCACCTTGCGGCGGCAGCGGCGTGCGGTAGACCAGCCTGGCCAGCAGAATTCGCTCGGCGCGAATGTCATTGCCCACCGTGATCAACAGCCGCACCAGATCGCCGGCACCCCACATGATCACCGCAAACACAACCGTGCGCGCGAGCTCGCCCATCAACGTCGGTACGGCGGCCGCACCCTCGAAGCGCAGGCCGGCCACAAACTCGCCGATCACCGCAATCGCAAGGAACACGGCAGCCGATTTGAAGAGCGTGCCGAGCCAGCGCAATGCAGTATAGGGCTCGATGTCGGTGGCACGAACCGAACCTACGACTGCCTTCTGAAGGCGCTTGTTGCCGTCCTGTTCCATGCCGCCGGTCAGTGCAGAACGCGGGCCATGTTTTCGCAGGGCTGACTGCTTTGAGCGGCTTGAGAGCTTGGGAGGCTGGCGGGCGGAACTGTTGGGAGAGAGTTCGTTGGGGGCTGGCGGGCATCCGGACAGGGCCAGAGGCTGTTGGGGGCTGGCGTGATGCTCCGTTTCGCCGGGGCTAGTGGGGTCGACGTCCGCCAGCCCCAAACCATATCTGGCATTAGCGGGAAATCCCGCAAGCTCCCAACGGTCTGCGTTCCCGCTGGACAGTGTCCGCTAGCCCCCAAGCTCTCGTGGGCGCAAAAAAACCGGCCCTTCCGGGCCGGTTTGAAAAACCACGATACCCGACTAGCCTACTCCGGCGGGTAGACCGAGACCTTTTGCCGTTTGCGGTCTTTGCGCTCGAACTTCACCACGCCGTCGATCAGGGTGTACAGCGTGTCATCCCGTCCGATGGCGACGTTTCGGCCCGGGTGGAACTGGGTGCCACGCTGGCGGACAAGGATATTCCCTGCGATCACGTTTTCGCCGCCAAAGCGCTTTACGCCCAGGCGCTGCGAGTTCGAATCGCGACCATTTCGGCTGGAGCCGACTCCCTTTTTATGTGCCATTATGCCTCCTGGCGGGTCCGGATATCGCCGATCCGCACTTCGGTGAACCCCTGGCGGTGTCCCTTCTTCCGCCGGTAGTTCTTCCGCCGCTTCCACTTGAAGATGATTACTTTTTTGGCCTTGCCATGACGCACCACTTCACCCGTGACTGCGGCGCCATCGAGCACCGGGGCGCCCAGCATTACGCCCTCAACACCACCCGTCAGCAGGACTTCACCAAAGGTGACGGTTTCGCCAACTTCGGCCGGCAGCGTTGGTACTTTAATCAACAGGCCGGGCTCAGCACGGAACTGCTTCCCACCGGTCTTGATAATTGCGTACATGTTATGGGCGTCCAAAAGCTGGTTGACAGACCGAGGAATTTCGCCGTTTACAGCCGTATCGTCAAGCCAAGTTGAGCGGCGCGGCAGGCATTTTTGGCGATCATGACAGCTTGGTAGGCTGGCGGGCGGGTTTGCACCTACTGGCTACCGTGTTAGGGGGCTTGCGGGCGTTTTGTCAGTGAAGGTCGCTGTTAGGGGCTGGCGATGTGTGCCGATCTCAACGAAAGGGTGATCGAGGAGCGGCTCCGTGCGCGCCACCCCTAACAACCCTGGCCGGATCCTCACGTCCGCAAGCCCCCAACTTCACTTCAGTCCAACCGAACCGCCCGCCAGCCCGCAAGCTCTACTGATGAGCACGAACGTCTAGCCCAAAGCATACTTCCCTGTGACATCCGCGTCAGATGGCCCCGCCAGCAACCGGAATTCATCCTGCCGCATGAGCGGGTCATCGCGCAGGTCGACTTCGATCTTGAAGAGCTGCTCGATCCTCCGCAGGAACTCGGGCTCCTCCTCGAAGATGAAGAGAGCGACGTGAGGGTGAACCCTGACCGTGACTTCCTTTTCCTTTTGCTGAACGGCGGCGCGCCGGACCGCGCGCTCGATGCGGCGGATCACGGTCTCGGGCCTGAACACGCGGCCGGTGCCGCCGCAGGCGGCGCAGGCTTCGGTCATCGACTGGTACAGTGACGGCCGGACCCGCTGGCGGGTGAGCTCGACCAGGCCGAGATCGGAAACCGGATAGGCTCGGGTGCGCGCACGATCGCGCGACAGGTGCATGCGCAGCTCCTGCAGCACACGCTCCTGATTGGCGCGGGTCTCCATGTCGATGAAATCGCAAACGATGATGCCGCCGATGTCGCGCAGGCGCAGCTGCCGCGCGATTTCCTTCGCGGCATCCACGTTGGTCTTGAGGATGGTCTTCTCGGGGTCCTTCTTGCCCGTGTATCGACCGGTGTTCACGTCGATGGAGACCAGCGCCTCGGTCGGCTCGATGATGATGTAGCCACCGGACGGCAGATCCACTCGCCTTTGGAACGCCTCACGGATCGCATCCTCGATCGCATAGACATCGAAGAGCGGCACCGGCTCGGTGTAGAGCAGCACGCGCTCCATCAGGTCGGGATCGATGTTCTTCAGGTACAGCCGGACCTCATCATAGACCTGTTTGTTGTCGATGATGAGCTTGTCGACCTTGTCGGTGAAGACATCGCGAATGATGCCGCTGGTGAGCTTGGCTTCTCGATGAATCAGAGATGGTGGCCGCGCCGACTTCGACTTCTTCTGGATCTTCTGCCAGGTGCCGTGCAGCGTTTTGAACTCACGCTCGAACTTCTCGCGGGTGAGTTCTTCACCGACGGTGCGGATGATGACGCCACCTTCGCCTTCACCCACGACTTCCTTGGCCATTTTGCGCAGGCGCGATCGCTCATCACGCTCGGCAATCTTGCGACTGACGCCCACATGACGTGAGCCCGGCATGTAGACCAGGAAACGGCCGGGCAACGAGATGTTCATGGTGACGCGAGCGCCCTTGGTGCTGATCGGCTCCTTCGATACCTGGACCAGGCGGCGAGCGCCCTTCTCGATCAGGTCCTGGATCGGCTTGGTATTGCGGCGCTCGCGTTCATCGTCGTCGTCATCATCATCGCCGTTTTCATCTTCGGCGCCGTTTTCGGCGGTGACATCGGAGGCGTGAAGGAAGGCGGCCTTGTCGAGGCCAATGTCGATGAAAGCGGCCTGGATGCCGGGTAGAACGGCCTGCACCGAGCCGAGATAGACGTCACCCACGATCCGTTCGGAATCGGGGCGATCGACCATCAACTCGACCAGGATGTCATCTTCCAGAATCGCGACGCGGGTTTCCTGGGGCGTCGCGGATATGACGATCTCTCGCTTCATGCTCCCGAGGTTTCGGGCCGATCCGCAAAGAGACTTCGGGCAATCACCATGCGCTGAACTTCACTGGTGCCTTCACCGATCTCGCAGATCTTGTTGTCACGCATCATGCGTTCGACCGCGTACCGCGTACTGTACCCATGCGCGCCATGCAATTGAACGGCGCGGGTAGTAATGCGCATCGCGGCCTCGCTGGCGTACAACTTGGCCATGGAGGCCTCCCGGGTAAAAGGACGTCCTGTCTCTTTCAACCAGGCGGCGTAGTAAACGAAGTGCCGGGCCGCGGCGATTTCGGTCGCCATGTCGGCCAGCGTGAATTGAATGCCCTGAAAATCCTTGAGCGTTTTGCCGAACTGCGAACGTCCGCCCGCATATTCGATGCAGGAGTCGAACGCTCCCTGCGCGAGTCCGAGTGACAGCGCGCCAATTCCGATGCGGCCCGAGTCCAGAGTCTTCATGAAATTGATGAAGCCCTGACCCTCTTCACCCAGGCGATTCTCCATCGGCACGTCGACATCCTCGAGCAACAGCTCGCGTGTGTCGGAAGCGCGCCACCCCATCTTGTCTTCCTTCTTCCCTGCCCTGACACCCTTCATGAAGGGCTCGAGCTCGGGCGCGTGCCCGACGCCGAGCTGCTTTGCGATTTCGAGATCCGTGGTCGGCTTGGTCACGATGAAGCTGGTGATGCCGCGCGCCTTCTTCGCGCGATCGGTGACCGCCGTGACCACGAAAACCTCACCCACGCCGGCATGCGTGATGAAGATCTTGCTGCCATTCAACTTGTAGCCGCCGTTGTGACGAACCGCCATCGTGCGGGTGGCGCCCGAGTCCGAGCCCGCGCTCGGCTCGGTCAGACCAAAACCGCCCAGCACTTTCCCGCTGGCCAGCAGCGGCAGGTATTTCCGCTTCTGTGCGTCGGTGCCGAAGTTGAGTATGGGTGAGCTGCCCAGCGTCGAGTGCGCGCTGATCGTGATCGAATGGCTGGCGTCGACCCGGGCGAGCTCTTCAATGGTCAGGATATAGCTGTAATAGTCCATACCCAGGCCACCGAGCTCTTTCGGCACATTCACGCCGAAGTAACCCAAGTCCGCCATTTTCTTCACGTTTTCCCAGGGGAACCGGCTCTCCAGGTCAGCCTGAGTGGCCACTGGCGCGATCTCCGCCTCGGCGAATTCGCGGACCTGGCGTCGCCAGGTCTCGTGCTGCTCCGTGAGGTAAATCTGCATGTGCTCCAGCGGCTCAGGTCGGGACAACTTAGAGGCGAGGCCCGCGGTCGGCCAGAAAAACCATGGGGCTCGGGCTTTCTTGCCCGGGCCCCATGGTTGGTGGCGAAGCTTCCATGCTGCCAAGCAGCCTCAACGGTAACGGCCGCTGGCGCAGAGGGTGAATCGCCAGCCTTGCGCGCCCTCGGGCCGACTCGCGTTGCAATTGCCGCGAGCACAGCTGCGACCTTAGTCCCAGTTCTAGTCCTAATCCCAGTCCTCCTCCTCCCTCCTGACGTCCGCCGAAGAAGGGAGGAGGCAGGAGGAGGACTCGGATTAGGACTAAGGACTAGAATTCTTGGTCCCAAAAAATCGTTTAGGTTGAGTCAAATTTCATGCGGCGAGTCTGGCCTTTTCGCAAAGACTATCCATGGTCTTTTCGAGCCGCTCGAAGGCGAGGCGTA
>JBBDWZ010000161.1:18818-26853 GCA_040902615.1 Gemmatimonadota bacterium
AGCGCCATTCTCGGGCGGCTGAAGCAGTTGACTGATGCCGGGTCGAAGCAGTCGAGCATACGCCCGAGTAAAAAAAAGAGCGGTTCGCAGTCCCGTGGTCGTCAGGTGGTAGCGGTGGCTACCCGGTGTCCGTTCGATCAGGCCATGCAGCCGCAGACGGCGCAGGTCGTAGGTCATTCTCCCCGCGGAGATGGAGCAAGGCTCCAGGCCCAGCAAGGGGGCCAAGTGGAGGCGAAGGTCGCGGTTGGAGAAACCTCGAGGCAGCAGCCGAAACATGACGACGGCAGCGAACAGCATCTCCACGCGTTGGTCGTCGAAGCGCAAGGCAGCGACTGGTTGACCCTGCACATTCCCGGGTTGAGTCACGTCCCGGAAAGATTCCTCCCCGATCCGGCAGTCACAGCTCAATCGTTGGACGTGCAAGAGACGTCGATTGGCGGCAAAGCCGATCTGCCGCAGCGCGGGCAGATTCTTGATCCGTTTGCCGATCTGGAAGTCGCGCGTGTCGTTGATCGTGGTTTCCGTGCGCAAGGCACGGCCTTCCTTGTGGTACTGTTTGATGCGCGTGTTCTTGTAATCAAAGTGGAGCGAAGGGACCACATCCGCATTCAGTACGCGCGTGCGGAAACGACCCGGTGTGGTGCGCCTGATTCGGCGGCCGAAAATGAGCTGGACCTGATCGGGCCGACCCACATCCAGATTCTCGCGAATGACCTCTTCGAAGAAGATTCGCCCGGTCCGCGGAGAGTCGAGCACATGCGTCAGAGAGAACTCCGCCTGCAGGATGGAGAGGTCGTACTGATAGCCCGCTCGCGTATCCTCGAGCGTATACGGATTCGGCAAGCGCCTCAGCCACTTCTCCAGCAGCGCGCTTATTCGCTCCTCCATTAGACCGTCGGCGATCTCCTGCAGCCGGCTCGGATCCTGGCAGGAGAGAAACCCGTTATCGAGGGCCTCGTACCCGATCCCTTCCTGCTCCAACTGCCGCTTCACGTACTCGTGCCCGTTCAAACACAGCTTCGCATTGTAGGGGAAGTAGGAGCAGAACTTCAGGAAGAAGGGGCCGAAGTCCGCATCCACGCAGTAGAAGTAATACTGGTTCACCATCGCCGTCGACCGTACGATCCATGGGTACTTCTCGCCCAGTCGGTCGGTGCGCTTTTCGGTCCGGAATACCGCCGCCTTCTCCTGGGTCCCCACCACCACGACGCCCTCCTCCTGCCTGAAGCTGCGCCGGTACTCCCTGGCCACGTCTTCCTTGCGCTGCCCCTTTTCAAATGTGATCAACGGGATTTCGTGCTCGCGCGTGAAACGCTCGATCGATCGAATAAATCCATCGCTGATTCGGCCCATCAACACCGGGGACGCCACCGGCTCCCTTCGGTGCGACCGAAAGAACATCACGACCCCCAACGCCCTTTGCAGCTTCGGCACGTAACAATTAAGGTAGAGGCGGTCAATGCACTCCACGGTGAGCATCACGCGCTCGCCCAGGATCTCTGCTACGCTGCGGGGAACGGACATCGTTGGGCTCCGGTCGTCGGGACAGGTCTACGACCACTACCGCTTCGGCGGCATAATACCGGCAAGCCTCGCTTCGCCGGCAAGATCCCACGGCCGGAGCCTCTCCCCGCTGATAGCTCCCGTTTTCCTCACACGACTCGTCGGTCTGAGGCAGAGCCTCGTTAGGACTCTAGGCGCACGCCGCGCTGATCGTGACCGTATCACACGCTACACTGAATTGCAGCGATGCGGCGCGAATGGGTGGAGCCGGGTGGCTCTTCGACTTCGACAGATCGGCCAGCCAGCTGCCCACCACCGGGCTGGCAGCATCCGCCGGACGCGCGTGCAGCTCGACGTGCACCCTGAGCTTCGGCCAGCTGGCAAATCCATACTCGCGCGCAAGGTTGTGTTGGGCATCTGCGAGTTGCGCGCGAGGATACTGCCGCTGCATATCGCGCAGCAGCTCCCAGGCCTGCTTTCTGAGGAATTCGAGATTCGGCCGACAGGCAGTAAACGAGACCTACGTCCCCCTTTGTTCGCCCGGTGTCCGCCGACGCGCTAAAGAGGTTCGTGCTCGGTTTTTACTGCAGAGTAGGCAGGTGGGATCATCCCTTCCCGCAGACGGGCTGCAACCTGCATTGTGCGTTCATCGCTTTGTCGCGCGCGCTGGATGTCGTCCAATCAGGCGATAGCGCACAATGCTCATCAGGCCGGAATCGTCAGCCTGCGTCGCCCAAACGTGGTCCGCGTCGGCCTGTTGCAGGCGGGATCGGGGCGGCAGGACGATCATGCCAAGCTCGCGGCCAAGCTCATCGAGGGCTAGTGCGCGCACAGAATCCGTTAGGGCGCGCAGCTCTACCCAGACCGTGCCACCGCGTCCGAGAATCACTCGGCGCACAGGCGGGTGCAGAGAAGGCATCCGTTCGCGTGCTACGGCCTGAAACCGCGCGGGAAGGTCGATCGGACCTTCCGTGGGTAAGCCGCGCGGCGCCAGGGCAGCGATCGCGCTGTCGCGCTCGCGCGCCGATACCGGTAGTACGGCTCCCTGATAGGTGCCGTCGAAGAGCGTGTCGCCACCCGCTCCGAAGAGAGTGACCCGAAAACGAGCCTCGGAAACCGATGATTGATCCGCCGTCAGAAAGGTGAAGCGATCCGCAGTCGCGGAAACGCTCATTTGCGGCTCGAAGGCAAACGGCACAGGATTCTCGAAGCCGCCGATGGTCATCATCCACCGTTCATGGTTGTAGGCTGGGGGCCTGGCGAGCACGCGTGCGGGTTGGCCGGGGGTCCAGCGAACGACGACCTGCTCGGTCGTGACCCGCCCCCCGCTCATCAGCGCGGCGGTCCCGAGTAGGCTGCCGTCGGCGGCGGCGGCGCTCGGATTGAAGAAGGCCATCGCCGTATCTCCGCCTGTTCCATCGATCGGCGCGCCCATGGGAGCGGGCAGCGTCACGCTGCGCACGTATACGCCGTCGGCAGCAACGTACGAGACTCGTCGTAACCGGGCGTCGATCACTACGAGCGTGTCGGCGGCCCAGGACAACGAGCCGAGGTGACGGAACTCGCCGGGCCCTGAGCCGCGGCGACCAACCGTAGCGATGCGCCGCCCCTTCGCGTCATATAATCGGATGTGCATATCCTGCGGCAGCGGAACGGCTATCTCTCCCTGCGGCCCGACTGATACTCGGGAGACTGCGGAAAAGTCCTCGGCTTCAGCATCCAGACGCAGGTCTTCGCGCGCTTCGATGACGGACAACGCGTGCGGCGCGCGGTCCTGGGCGCATGCGGCGCAAACGAGGACGAGCAGGACCCGTCGTGACGTGGAAATCACCTTTTTAGTTCGTGAGCCACTCCCGGCGCGCAGTGGAACGGCGAACTGCGGCACCGCGCGCGCCGGGACACACAGCCCATCAATCAGCGAGTGCCTGTGCGAATTGCATCGGCAGACGCACGTGTGCAATGACTTCACCGCGGCAGCCTAGCACCTGAATAGCTTTCCGTTCTGCGGCAAAGTATGCCTTGGACGCTGGCTTCTCCAGAATCGAGCGAAGCTGCTCGAAATCGTTCGCGTCAACGGCATTCTGGATGCTTTCCACTGTGGCGTAGTTGGCGCCGCCACACTCGGGATGCTTGTCTTCACAGAGGCCGGCGGCTGGCTCCATGTGCGATCCCCCTCCACGTTTGTTGAGCGCATTCTCTGAGACAAGCTTCGCTATGTGAAGTTCCGCTTCGTGCTGATCCCAACACTGGATCACGCAGTCCTCCGGACCGCCACCGCCACCGCCCCCGAGCGCGTGCCAAGCCAGTTCGGGAATCTCTCGCACCGCTTCCGGGTCCGAAAGATCGACCGGCTCGTGCTTTGCCGACGCGATCACCGTGGTCAGCATCGCAGTCGTGAGAATTACGGCCTTGCCGAGCATTGAACACCTCACCGAGTTGGGGGAATGTTGAGACGAGGACGCCAGACCGTGTATATGGGATGGCCTACATCGTCCACTTCGTACGAGGCCAGATAGCCTCGCGGAACCGGCGTGAACATCCGACCTGAGCGCACCGCACTCACCACGACGTTGCGTCGCAAATCGATGACTTCTATGACAGTGTCGAAGAACGGATCTAGGACCGGCGATCGGGGCACGGGCATCCCCGGCACCGGGCCCGGCAGGAGCGCCTCCGGCTTCCAGTTCGCATCCGCGGTGAGCAGAAAAACCCACAGGTAGCCGTCGCCGGCATCGTGCAGACCCGCGATTCGCGTGGGTGGCCGTGCCAACTGGGGCACAAGGGGGGATGGCCCACGGTCCTTAGGAAACCAGTCTACGTCGCGCGTGAGCACGCGCACGCGCTCTCCACGCGGGCTCCACAACTCGATTCGGTAGGAGAACCGATCAGCGACCCAGACTCGGCCGTCGGCGGCAGGCGCGACTGGACGTATCAGACGCGCGATCGCACGCTTGCCAAACAGATTGGCTTCTTGGCCAAAGGACGCGACAATGCCGCGCCGATTGATGACATGTAACGGATAGCCTACCGCTCGCCGCGTCGGGACCGTGGCCGACGCAAACAGCAGGTGTCCGCCGAGCGGCAGCCAATTGTGAATACCGCCAGGAACAAGCGTGCGATCGATGAAGTCGCCGTTTGGTGTCAATCGATGGAGCCAACGACTCAAACCATCGAGCGCGAATATGGTATCGCCCGGTCCGAACGCGACCCCGGTTACGTGACGCAGCTCGCCAGGCCCTGCGCCACTCCGGCCGATGAAGCGATCGAAGTGGCCATCCGCCGTGAACCGCGCAACGCTACCGCCGGTCAGGACGGAGCCCATGAGAACTGAACCATCGACGCCCACCGCGAGCGAGCTGTACGGCATTGTGAGCGCGCGGTCCGCGTCTCGAAGCCGAGTCTTCCACTGTATCGCAATGCGGCAACTGCCACATAGCGCGGTCTTCACCTCGACCGAGTCCTGTGCCTGAGCGCCGATGGACCCGAACAGAAACATCCCAGCGACCAAACATATTACGCGTACACACGTACTCAGACGTCCGCGACTTGATGCAAGCACTCTTAGCAACGATCCGCCATTTGGCATAAGCACAATCTGCTGAGGTTTGGTGGATGTGATTTCAGCAGAAATTCATCACGAACTCGAATGTAAACGCCCTTTTGTGCCACAACAGCCCCGTTTCGGCCCGGGTCGTTTCGGCCCGGGTCTTTTCGCCCCGGGGTCGATCAGATCGGCCAGGTGCACCTCGGCAACGCGTTAGGTTTTTTCGCAGCGCTGGGTCTTTGTGATTACGTTGTGGCGCGAATTCACCTGCAGCTTCCCGAGGATGACGGTCACGTACTTCTTCACCCGCTTGGCCGAGATCCCGAAGATTTCAGCGATCTTCTTGTCGGTCTGGCCGTAGACAAGATGGCGTGCGATGCGTTCCTCGCTGGGCGATAGCCGGTAGCGCGCGTCGAATCGCCACTCCGGTCTCTGCAGACGCAGGACTTTCACTTCGAAACTGCTCAGCTCATAGCGATTGTCCACCCGCGGCATTGCCCCTCGCAATGGAGTGTCAAGGACCGAATATAGGCGACGGGGCACGCCGAAAGTTCCGGTTTTTGTCAGAACATTGTCAGGAAATTGTGGAAGAGTTGTGGCGATTTGTGCAGAGTTGTGGCGAAGTTGTGGACGTGGATTTCGAAGAATAGGGTCGAGGGGGGGGGGATTATCCGTCATTCGCGCCATCGGCGGGTGGCTCTTCCGAGGCAGGAATCGCATGAGGAAACCAACCGATACAACGATGGCGACGTTGACTGCCCATTTGCGCTCACTGGCAATGCCGGCCAGCGCAATCCCGGCACCCAGACAAAAGATCGCGACCTTGATATTGAGCCAACGGTCCGGCCCGCGCTTCAATGAATTAATGCCGCGACCGCCCAAATGAAGAAAGGTGATCGACCAGCGCTACCGTGACAGCGTCCGCCTGGGAAGTTGTACGTGCTGACGATTGCGCCAGCGTGGACCTGGTGTCAGCAGCGGTCACCAGCTCCAACATTGCCGAAGCCACAATTGCTCATCTTCTAATGGACATCGACTCCGCCCCTTTAGGGTTCGCAGCGTCTACAATTGATTCCATGTTCGCAGTGTCTACAATTGATTCCATGATCGTCGTACCATTCTGCCCACCCGTTTGAGCTTTGAAGAGGTGTCCATGCAATTGTCGCAGGATGCGCAGTCCTTCTGTTCCGGTTGTTCACCGAAATAGCGCAGCAGGTACGCACGCCGGCAGGCGGTGTGGGTCGTGTAGGTGCGCATGCGGTTCAGGCGCGACTGTTCGCGCGCGCGATGCGCTTCAACTTCCTGCAAATCTCGTTTGTAGGGCGGGTGCACCAGTTTGAACAGGCTGGCGCTGCGAAATGGCTCCCACTCGATCAGGCGGGCCGCTGCCAACTGCTGTAACTGGTCCGACAGCTCATCGGTTTCACCGAACCGACGCAGCTCTGCCCAGGAAAGATCCAGTCCGCAATAAAGCGTATTGTCCGGCTGCGTTCGTTTCAGATCTGTAAGCAGCTCCGCGGCCAACGGGGCATCGCGCCTCGCATGGTCAATCACGCGCGGTGTGAGGGCAACCAGGCGCAGGCGCGGCATACCGGCCCGGCTCTTCTGCACCTCGACACAGCCGAATCGACGGAGCACCCCAAAGGCCGCATCGATTTGCCGTGGCCCAACCGCGCCGCCGACTTTACCCGCGACCGCTTCGGCCGTGATCATTTCCGTGCGCGTCCCAATCATTGCCGCGAGAGCGCCGTAGGCCGATTCGACCAAAGCGCTGCGCGGATGCGCCTGGTCGAGCAAAAACTCGTGCGTCCGATGATCCTCAGGCCCGCGCAGGATGATGCACTCGGCCGGTTTGCCATCCCTCCCGGCGCGGCCGGCTTCCTGGTAATACGCCTCGAGCGAACCCGGATGGTCGTAGTGCACGACGCGCCGTACATCCGGCTTGTCGATGCCCATGCCAAATGCATTGGTTGCGACCACCACACCAGCGGTCCCGGTGATGAAGCCTTCCTGTAATCGCTGGCGATCCGCCGGCGTCATGCCCGCGTGGTAAGCCACCGCCCGGATGCTGTGGCTGTTCAGCAATTCGCTCAGTGCTTCGACCCGTTTACGGGTAGACGCATAGCCAATCGCGGTGCCGTTATGCGTGCCCGGGTGCAGCAGTCGCGTGAACACGCGATCCTTTTCGCTGTCATCATCTACGTGTTGCACCGCCCAGGACAAATTCGGCCGGTCAAAACCGCGCGCGATCACTTCCGGCTTGCGCAGTGCGAGCATGCGGATGATGTCAGTCCGTACTTCGAGGGTTGCCGTGGCCGTCAGCGCGAGCACCGGACAGCGCAACGCCCGGCGCACACGGCCGAGGCGGGCATAACTGGGCCGGAAATCCTTGCCCCATTGACTGACACAATGCGCTTCGTCCACCGCCAGCAGCGAGACCTCGAACTGCTTGATACGATCGCGGAACGATGCACTGTCGAATCGCTCGGGCGCGATGTACAGCAGCTTCACGGCCCTGCTCTGCACAGCCTCCAGCCGGTTCGCAATCTCTTTGGGCTTGATGGTTGAGTTCACGAACGTGGCGGGAATGCCGCGCTGGTTCAACGCATCGACCTGGTCTTTCATGAGCGAAATGAGCGGACTCACGACAATGGTGATACCGGGCAGTACCTGCGAGGGAATCTGGAAGCAGAGACTCTTGCCACCGCCGGTCGGCATCAGGATCAGCGCATCACGGCCGGAGAGCACCGCTTCAATTGCGGGCCTCTGTCCTCCGCGAAAATCCGGGTAGCCATAATGCCGCTGCAATACAGCGCGGGCCTGCTCGAAGAGTTGCATGCCTGAATGATCGAGCCATGCGTGGGGCGATGCGATAACGGGTTGGGACGACTCTTTGTATGCGCCGCCACGCATCCTGGCAATTTCTGCATTTGAACGGACGAGCACGACCACGAGTACGATTGACGATTACGGGCTCCCACCATTGCG
>JBBDWZ010000162.1:0-26832 GCA_040902615.1 Gemmatimonadota bacterium
CCGCAATCCGCAATCCGCAATCCGCAATCCGCAATCCGCAATCCACAATCCGCGATCCGAATAAATGACCCATTAATCCATGGCAGTGCCCTTCCTGAGAACGCATCGTCAGACATGATCCAGGTCCAAACACGAGTACTGGGGAAATTGCTGGTTGCCAGCCAGGCGATCAGTGAAGGCGAGCTGTCGGCGGCGTTGCTGGAGCAGCGCGACACGCGCGAGCGTTTGGGCGAAGTATTGATCCGGCGCGGGACCGATGCGGAGGTGATTGCGCGCACGCTGGCGCAACAGCTCCGGCTCAACTACGCGCAACCGCCACTGCGGCCGGAGCCGGCTGCGCTCAAGCTGGTCAACCGCGCGCTGGCGGAGCGGCTGCGAGCGGTTCCGCTTGTTGTCAGAGACAAGAGTGCGGACGTCGCGCTGGCGGATCCGCTGGACTTGGCGGCGGTGGATGACCTCGAGTTTCAGACCGGCAGGCGCGTGACGCTGTTGGTCGCGAGTGCGGCCGCAATCGAGTCCGGGCTCAAGGCCTACGATGCGGAAACGGTCGTCAAGCTGGTGAACCGACTGCCGGCCGCGCGCACGGCAGCGCCCGCGGATGCCGAGGTGGCGGCATTGCAGCGCGCATCGGAAGCCGCACCCATCGTCGCGCTGGTCGACCATCTGCTGCACCAGGCCATCGCACTGGGCGCCAGTGATCTGCACATCGAGCCGAGCGAAGCGGGTCTGCTGGTGCGTGCGCGGCTGGACGGCCTTTTGAGCTGCATTGCCGCACTGCCCGCCGAAGCGGCGCTTGCGGTAGTATCGCGACTGAAAATACTTGCCGGACTGGATATCTCGATAAAGCGCCGCCCGCAGGATGGCCGGGCCACGCTGCGCGTACAGGATCGTGTGTATGCGCTGCGGCTGTCGACGCTGCCCACCAGGCTGGGTGAGAAAGTCGTGCTGCGCATCCTGGATCCGCAGAACTCAGCGCTGCCACTGGATCAGATCGGACTGCCCGAGGACAGCTTCCGGAAATTGCGACGCATGCTGGATGCACCGCACGGCATCATCCTGGTCACCGGCCCGACCGGCTCCGGCAAAACGACCACGCTCTATTCGGCGCTGGGCGCACTCGATCGCGAGACCCGCAACATCATCACCATCGAAGATCCGGTCGAGTATCGCCTGCCTGGCATCACTCAGGTGCAGGTGCATGCGCGTGCCGGACTCGGATTTGCCGCTGCGCTGCGGGCCATCCTGCGCCAGGATCCCGACGTCATCATGGTGGGTGAGCTGCGCGATGAAGAAACCGTCGACGTAGCACTGCAGGCGGCCGGTACCGGTCACCTCGTGCTCTCGACGCTTCATACCAACGATGCACCGAGCACGGTATCGCGGCTGTTCAACCTGAAGGCGCCGGCATACCTGGTCGCGTCGGCGCTGGTCGGCATCATCGCGCAGCGACTGGTACGTCTCGTGTGCTCACAGTGTGGCGGCAGCGGCTGTGGCCGGTGCCGGCAAGGCTATCGTGGCCGAACCGGCGTTTATGAAGTTATGCCCGTGACGCCCGCACTTCGTGATCTGATCGCGCAGGCCGCGCCCGATGAAGCGTTGCGCACACAAGCGCGTGCGGATGGAATGCGACTACTAACGGAAGACGCGCGGAGGCTGGTAGCCGCAGGAATCACGACTGCACAAGAAGCCGCGCCACTGCTTCAGGCGTGAGACCCGCAACGCGATCCGCGTTACCCGCCGGTATGACGGCGAGGGCGCCAACTGCCGGCGTGAGGTGACGAATCAAGGAAGTGGATGAAGGTGAGGGGGAGGGAAGGGCTTGAGCGGAAGGGGAGGCCGAGGGTGAGGTCCGCATCAAAACAACTCAAGCTCGCCGATCCGCAGGTCCTCGACCCCGATCACCCGATCCTCGATCCGCGATCCGCGATCCGCGATCCGCGATCCGCGATCCGCGATCCGCGATCCGATCAATCGTGCAGGAGCTTCCAGCTTTGGCGCAGGTGGCCGCCGGCATTACGCCGCAACGCGGCAGTGTCCTGGCCGATCACCAGAGTGTCGTAGCCGCTGCGGTGCAGCAGTTGGCGCGCGGCTTCCTGATCGGCCGGTTTCAGCAGACAGTGCTCGTACAGAATCAGGACCGCACCATCGTTCGCGAGATCCAGCGATCGCAGGACTTCGTAGTCGTATCCTTCCAGATCCATCTGTAGCAAGTGAAGCGGTGCGAGCGCGTGTTTCCGGAACAATTCGGGCAGCGTAACCGCGCTGATCTCCTCGGTTACGATCGATGCTTCCAGCAACGGGCGCCCGCGGCAGTGGGCCCGAACGCGCTCGTAAGAGAACGAACCCAGCTGGTCGGCGCCGTCCAGGCCCGTTGTACCTATCGCGAAATAATGGAAGGGTCGTTTGGTCCGATCTGTGGCCACTGCCGCGTGCTCCAATGCCAGCCGCGAATTCGAGCCATAACGCCGGTCCAGCCTGGCAAAGAGGTACGGTACCGGCTCGACCAGCACGCCGGTCCAGTGTCCGAGGCGAAGGAACGGTTCGAGGAAACCAGTGCCGTCGTTTGCGCCCAGCTGCAGAAACCGAATGTCGGGGAAGGAAATCGAGAGCGAGTACAAGAGCAGATCGACCCGATCGCGAAAAACGCGATAACGCAATCGCGGCGCGGGAATACACCGCCAGAGCAGACCAGTCCGGCCGAACAGCGGCTTGAGCCACCTGCGTATTGATTGTGTCAACGTCACGAATGGTTACACGGAAATAGCGCGTTGTGGTTTGGACTTGTGGGCATGGCCAATCCCGGGCTGCAGTTGCTCATACAACCGCACAACCTCCGCCGCGGTCCAGTCTGCATCCTCGCGCAACGCGTGCTGCTGGGCTGCACGCGCAAGGGAGAGGCGTTGCGCATCATCCAGGATTAGAGCGGAGATCGCATCGGCCAGCGCAACCGGATCGCGAGGCACCACGGAAATGGCCGCGGTTGGCGCCCAGTCGGCCAGGAACCCGACGTGCGTTCCCACGGCAGGAACGCCACACACCGCAGCCTCGAGCGCGGCAACCGGCGCTGCTTCATGGCGAGAGGACACGACCAGCAGATCGGCCTCCAGATAAAAAGCGCGACACTCGTCATGAGGCACAAAGCCGTGGAAACGGACTTGCTCATGCAGGCCGAGTGCACGCGCTTCGGCCTGGATTGCACCGTTCAGCGTATCATGGCCGACCATGTCCAACCTGAAGTCGACGCTGCCCGATTCGCGATCCTCGATCCGCGATGCGCGATCGGCGTTCCTTTGCACCAGCTCGCGTGCGGCGCGCAGCAGCGTGACTTGATCCTTTACTCGATTGAGGTTTGCTACCTGCAGCAGGCGCGCACGACCGGATCGCGGACGCGGTGCTGCCGGTGGCCAACGCCCCAGATCGACACCCAGCGGCAACCGTCGTGCGCCGATGCGGCGCGAGCGGGCCAATTGCTGCATGGCTCCGCTCTCGACCGCAACCGCGGATGCGGTAGCCACCGCCAGCCGCAGCCAGGCCCGGCCACGCCTCGTGCGCAGCAGGCCGTAGTCGATATCGTCGAGTCCGACCAGGTCGCCGCCAATCAAGTGGGTAACCACGGGCACATTCAGCGCGCGCCCGGCCAGACCCGCGATGGCGCCGGGCATCGCCCAGAACCCGTGCAGTACGTCGAACGGCTTGCGTCGATGCCCCCGCAGGATGGCACCGAACGCGCGCAACCCGCGCGGCCGGACCCCAATGTTCTGGATGCTGGCGCCGAGCAAATCGTACGATGCAGCGCGCTCCTCCTGGCGCAGCGCATAGACCCGGACGTCATGCTCGCGGGCCAGCCGCTCGATCAATGCCAGCAGGGCCGGAATGACGCGCTGCGTGCCGGTGCGGTCTACACCACCCGGAACGACCAACCCGATCCTCACGCCAGCACCGCTTCATAGGCACCGCGCAGCCGCGTGCCGATCACATCGAAGGTAAGGTGTTTTTGAAAATGCGTGCTGGCCTTGTTGCGCAGAGCAGCGCGAGGCTGACCGGCCAGTCGAATCAGCGCACTCGCCATCGCGTGGGCATCACCGATCGGCGCGAGTGCACCGATTTCTCCGGCATGAATGATCGCCCCATGCGATGGGATGTCCGTAACGACCGGCGTAAGACCACAGGCGAGTCCTTCGAGCAACGCGTACCCGGTCGACTCGGAATGGCTGGTCGAGATGAAGAAATCACAAGCCCGGCAGAACTGCTCGATCATGGCATGCGGAACGGCGCCCACCAGATGCACGCGGGTGCGCAGAAGATCATCGCCAGCGACCTTTGCGCGTACGGATTCGAGCAGCGAGTCATCGCCAAAACAGCACCACAGCTGGATGCCGGGCAGCTCCTGCGCGGCGAGTTTGATGGCGGACAGCGCGGTAAACGGGTCCTTGTTGCGATCGAGCCGGCCGACCCAGAGCACGGCCGGATCGCCGTGTACGCCGGTCGCAGCGCGCGCTTCCGCTCGATCGCCCGGCGAGAATGCGCACGAGCTCTCCAGCACTTCGAATACCTGCACGTGCTTTGGGAGCACCCGCTGGTAGGCACGGGCCTGCTCCTTCGCGGTGAACATTGCGCCACGAATTCGGCTCAGACCAAGACTCAGTAGCGGCTGACGCCAGCGCGCGGGCGCGCCGCCGCCGTGATCCTGAACCAGGACCGGCAGCTCGGGGTTGCGGCGGCACAGCTCGCGGATGGATAACGGGAATTGCAGCCCATGCAGATGCACGACATCCGGAGCGAGCTCGGCGATGGCCGCCGGAACGTCCGGAGTAAAACGAATGTCGACGCCGTGCGCGCTTTGTTGCTCCTGCCTCGCATGGGCCTGGACCACGGTGATGTCGACACCAGCGCGCGCCACTGCACCGGCAACCTGCGGCAAAGTCGGCCAGGTCTCGAGCAGCTCAGCAGAAGTGCGGCCGTCCGGGTCGCGATAGAAGCTGGCCTGAACGACGCGTAGTGTCACAGCGAGCCGGCGGGCTGCAGATTGCCGTGACATGCGCGCTCGATTCGATCGTACATCGCTGCCCGGAAATGCTCCGCGCCAAACGACTGCGCGTGTCGCCGCAGCGCTGCGGGTGAAAACGTGTGCTGCTCGGAAGCGATAACCGCGCCGGCCAGAGCCTCGGTAGTCTGTTCGCCGAACAACACTCCGCTCTCGCCGTGCACCACGGTTTCGAGCGCACCACCTCGAGCATATGCGATGACAGGCGCGCCGGCAGCCTGTGCTTCGACCAGTGCAATGCCGAAGTCCTCGACACCGGCAAACACGAACGCACGCGCGCGACTTAATAAATCGGCTACCTGATCGTCCGGAATCCAGCCGGTGAACGTGATATTGGGCGCTGCGCTCCGCTGCAGGGCCTTCTGTTCCGGGCCCGAGCCAATGACTACGAGTCGACGGCCCAGTGTATTGAAAGCCTGTACGATGAGATCCACGCGTTTGTAGGGGACCAGCGCGGCCGTGGTTACGTAGTAGTCCTCCCGTTCGTTACGCGCGACAAAACGATCCACATCGACCGGCGGGTGGACCACGTCGGCATCTCGCCCGTACAGGGTCCGGATGCGCGCTCGCACGTGCTCCGAGTTGGCGACAAACGCCGTGACCCGCTGCGCAGTTCGGCGATCCCATCGCTGAAGCCGCGGACGCACCAGCCCGAATCCAGCACGCACCAGCGGTGAGAACCGATCGCTGTAGGCAGCACTTTGATCGTACAGGTAACGCATGGGTGTGTGGCAGTAGCAGAGATGCGGCACATCGGCCGGCACGCGCACACCTTTGGCCACGCAATGGCTACTGGATATCACGAGGTCGAAGCCGCGCAGATCGAATCGCTCGACCAATGCCGGGAAGAACGGCAACGCGTGCCGATAAAACCGCCGTGCACCCGGCAAACGAGACAACGGCGAGGTGTGAATCACGCGCTCGCGCAGAATCGGCGAGAGCGCGTCGCGACGGCACAGCAGTGTGAAAATCTCGGCATCGGGGAACATGAGCGCGAGCTGTTCCAGCACGCGTTCACCGCCGCGCATGGCGATGAGCCAGTCATGCACCAGCGCCACTCGCATCAGGCGAATACCGCGGGTTGAAGGATCGAACCCGGTTGAAGGACACGCAGCACCTGATCCGCTGTCCGGGACCACCGCAGTGTCGTCAGCCGGCTGGCACCGCGCCGGACCAGTTCCGCCCGCCGGCCCGGTTGCTCGAGCAGTTCGCGCAGCAGGGCAATCCACGGCTCGCGTGCGTACGGTAGAATGGGCACGGCGTCGCCGAGTACTTCGTGTGCAGCGGCGTAATCGCCGGCAACTACAGGCGTACCGCAGGCTAGCGCTTCCAGTGGTGGACGACCAAACCCTTCAGCCAGTGAAGGGAAGCAGAGCGCAATCGCTCCTGTGTACAGTGCACGCAACGCATCGTCGTCGACACTGCCGACCTGGTGACACCAGTCACCTGCGGGATCGGGACCGTCAGGATGGATGCGGGCGTCATTTGCGCCCACGGCCACCAGGCGCAAATCAGGATGCGTGCGCGTCAATTCGGTCATGACCGGCGTCAGCAGGCCGATGTTCTTGCGTGCGTCACCGAGGCCGACACAAAGCAGGTACGGTCCCGCGATGCCGAAGCGCGTACGGGTTTTCATAACCGCGTCGGCGCTGGCCGGTGTATCGAACGGCGTGAGACCCTGCGTGATGATGTGGATCTGGCCGGGCGCGACGCCACAAGTCCTCGCGATTTCCCGCGCGGACCATTGTGAGCAGGTGAATATGGTCTGCGCCTTTGCGAGCGCCGGACGGACAAGGTGGCGGTGCCATATTGCGTATTTGCGCGAGAACCACTGTGGGTGGGTCAGCGGCATCACGTCGTGCACTACGACCGCGTTGTTGGTTCCCGATAAGGGTACGGTGTTGGCCGGATGGAACAGCGTTGAGATGTGTTGCGCTGCTGCAAGCCTTGGCAGCTCGATCTGCTCCCAGATCTGACCGCTGGCAGACCCGCGTACCACCCGAACGCTATCTGGCAATGCCGGGAGCGTGGCATTGGCCGGTAGAAACAACACGACGTCCGCGCGCTGGTAGAGCTCGGCGCACAGCTCTCTCGCAAAACGCTGCACGCCTGTTAGTCGGGCCGCGTAGAATCGGCCGTTGATGCCAAGAGTCACGATTGCACCTGCGCGGCTGCACGTGGCTCCGCGAATGTCATGGCCACGATCAGCAATAGCAGCTGCGCGATGCCATGGGCAAACGTCCACTCGACCAGGCCGAGCATGCACACGATCGCAAGGGCCCAAAGCAGGCTGCGCTGTAACGCCGCGTCGGGTGCAGCCAGGGTTGAGCGTGAGCGCAGTCGCCGAATCAGTTTCCGGACGCCGGTGCCGTAAAACACCAGCAGCGCGATCAATCCGATCACGCCGGTCTCGGCGGCCATCTGCACGTAACCGTTCTGCGCCGTGGGCAGGTAGTCCCAAAGCCAGCTGATGCCAGGGCCGTAATCCTCGAGGCTGCTGGCAAAGCCGCCGGGTCCCACTCCTACGAGCGGATTGGCCAGGAACATCACTACGCCCGCCAGTGTGAGCGCCGCGCGCTGCTCGATTACCCAATCGCCGAACGTGCTGACGATCCGGTCACTGATGGCGCCGCCCGATACAAGGTTGATCACGAAAGCGGCGACAAACGCGACCAGCCAGATCCGCACCACGAAGCGCCCCTGCGCGGCAAACAGCAGGAAAAGCGAGCCGGTCAGTGTTGCCAGCCAGCTGCCGCGCGAGAACGTAGCGGTCAGCCCGAGAATCGTCAGGGCAAGGCCGACGCTGGCCTGAAATCGTTCGGCCCGGGTTTGCGCAACACTGCCCGAGTAAACCGAGAATGGCACCAGCATGGCCAGGAACATTCCGGCCTCATTGGGCCAGCCGAAGCCGAGAGTGGCGCGGGAGAAACTGGTGCCTGCCCGGGCGAACGGCGAAGGCAGTATGCCGACCGCCTGCAGCAGCGCGGCAGCGCCGCACGCAGCGCCGATCAGCGAAAGCAGACGGGCCAGCCGGTGCACGCGTTGCGGCGCGTTTTCGAGCTCGGCGGCGAAGAGCGCGAGCAATCCGATGAACAGGACCCAGTTGGCCAGCTCGCGCAGTGCGGCGCCTCGGCTCGCGGCAAACGCAGCTGCCAGACAGAGCGCAGCGAACAACGCGGCCAGCGAGCGCCAGGGCAGACCGCGCGCGATCATCGGCCTGCGATCACCGCCTCGCGCGAGGAACCAGGCAACCAGCACCACCGGTGTGAGCAGCATGGCCGGCGCGACCCGCACGAGATCCGAGCTGTAGATCGCCGGCAGTGGCAATGCCAGGATCAACAGCGCGACCGCATCGATCCAGCCGGCCGCCAGCAGAGCAATCAGGCCGATCGTGAGTGCCGCGGCTCCGCCGATTGCAACTTCGACATGGTTCGACACGGCGCCCGACAGCAGCAGCGTTGCACCACAGCCGCAGATCGCGGTACTTGCTGCCGCGAGGTAAGTAGTGTTCGTCCTGGAAGACGTTAACCGGAGCGTAATCATGAGCCAGCCCCGCGCAGCGCAGGAGACACGGCCTGTTTGAATGCGCGGACCTCGGCACGGCTGAGTGCGCCGCCCAACGCGTAGATGCAGGCAACAACGAACAAGTAGCCAAGGGTGGCCGCAAATGCGCCCAGATTACCAGTGAGCTGATTGACCGCAAACGCCGCCAGCAGGGCTGCACCCGCCAGCACTGTGGTGCGCATTGTCAGGCTGCCCGATTTGAAAAAGGCCAGCACGGCCAACAGCCCGCAGGCGAGAACACACTCGGCAACCAGCTTTGCGGCAGCCATGCCGACGGCACCGTATTGCGGAATCCACCAGAGACCGAGGCCCAGCTTCAACAGACCGGCCGCCGTGTAGGCGAGCGCGAGCCAGGCGATGCGGTCCGCGGCGCTCAGCAGGTAGCCAGCGAGAATGTTGAGAACCAACGCTATGAGCGCAGGTGCCAGCAACCCGAGCACATCGGCGGTGCCGGCGTACGCATCACCGAACAGCCAGGCGGTTAGCGGTTGCCGCATCAGCCACAGCATTCCGGCGCCGAGCACGCCGGCCAGCAGGAACAACTCAAGGCTGCGGCCGCTCGCGGGAGCGCGTTCGTTGGAGCTCAGCATGCGTGAAAGCCGTGGATACAACGCGGCCGCGGCCACGACCGCCAGCGCGTGCACGATATCGACCAGTTTGTAGCCGGCCGCGTACACCCCGACGACGTGCGTTGATTGCAATCGCTGCAGCAACAACACATCGAACTTGTAAAAGACAGTGAGCGCGAAGAACGCTACAGCGAACGGCATGGCCTGGCGGATCAATGTGCGTGCCTGAAGCAGGCGGGCATGGGCTGGCCGGGTCTGCATCCCGGGCATGCGTCGCATGAGCCAGGCGAGCTCGGCGCCCTGGCCGATGGCAAACGCGACGCAGAACCAGAGCAGGTTGCGGGTCCAGAGGACGAGCAGTAGGCCCAACCCGCCAGTCACGATTCCAAACACGACATTGGCCTCGAGCCACACGTTCATGCGCTCATGCGCCTGGAACCAGGCACCCAGGTTTTCGGCGAACGAGATGAACGCGTGTCCGATGCCGAGCAGCAGGGCGGCCGCAACAATGGTGGGTGGATAGTGCAGTAGGAAGTGAGCGCTCAGTCCGAGCACGATCAACATTACGATGGATGCCGCAGCCTTTATCAGGTGCGCGGCGCCCAGCAAATCGGCGGTGCGCTCTGGCCTGCGTCCCAGCTCGCGCACCAGCAGCGGCAACATGCCGAGCGTTGCGAAAATGCTGAGGATCATGGCAAACGAAGTCGCGGTGCTGTACGCGCCGAATTGCGCGGGGCCCAGCACGCGTGCAGCCGTGAGCGCCGCGACGAAGGTGAGACCGCGCGGCAGGACGTACGCGCCCAGCAAGGACGCACCATTCAGCAGGATTCGGCGCAGCTGTGCGCCCTCGGCCTCGATGGGCGGGGCCGTTGGTGTTGATACCAGCAGCGATGGTGCGGAGCTCACATGCGGTCGGATTGGCCGCGCAGTACTACCGGCACAGAGCGGACGAGGATACGAAGATCGCGGAGTACTGAACGCCGATTGACGTAATCCAGCTCGAGGTAGGCCCGCTGCGGATAGCTGGGTCGAGACCGGCCGAGGCTGGTCCAGGCACCCAGCAGGCCGGGCTTCACTCGCAACAGCTCCGGACCGCGCTTGCCGTAATTGCGCAGCTCTGCTTCCACGATGGGACGCGGGCCAATCACTGACATTTCGCCGCACAGCACGTTGTACAGCTGTGGAATTTCGTCGATGTAGGTCCGCCGCAGCACACCGCCGACCAGAGTAATGCGAGGATCCTCACTGACCGGAAGCTTGAAACCATTTCTGCGATACCGTTCCCGCAGGTCCGGCTCGCGATCCAATAGCTCTTCCGCATCCGGCGTCATCGTGCGCAGCTTCCAGCACAGGAAAGGCACACCATCCAGTCCCAGGCGACGATGCCCGAAAAAGATCGGCCGACCTGTGCATGCAACAGCTACAATGGCCAGGAGCAGAAGCGGTGAAAGAACCACGAACAGCGATGACGCGATCGCGATGTCGAAGCCGCGCCGTACGCGGCTGACTTCCGAGCAAACTGGTATCGGCACGGACCGCCGGGTGCGCGCGCGTGCGGGCCGCCGCTTGAGGGCTACGCCCATACGTCACCTGCTGCGCGCGCGGTGCCGACTACGATCGTGCCGCCAATGCGGCCGCCAGCTTGTTGTACCAGCGCGGTGGCACGCGCCAACTCATCGGTCGTCGTCGAACCGGCTTCGACCACCATGGTGATCGGAACTTGACTGGCGGACACGGCTGATGCACTCGCGAAATCGATAATGCTCGCGGCCTCGACAACTTCCGCACCACCGTAACCCAGACCACCGGCAGCCACCGGCTGTGGTAATGCCGATCGCAGAACCGCGATCAGCTCACTGGCCCGGGCAACGCCGACCGGCGCGACCATAATGCGCATCGGCCCGCGGCCATTCGCCGATGCGTGCTGTACAACCGCACTCAGCTCATTGGCCGAGAAACGCACCCCCGCCTTCCCGCGCACCGCGACGCCGAGCACGGGTGCGCCCGTGATGCGCATCACATCCACGGCGCGTCGCAGCCGTCGGTCAGCGCGCTCGGTTGCTACCATCGTGAGCAACGCACTGAGTCCGGCCAGCATCCACGCCACCAGCAGGCCGACCTTGTTGCGCGGCCAGATCGGTTTCCAGCGCAACGCAGTTGGATCAATGACCTGGATGTTGGCGAACGTGAGTACCTGCCTCAGCTCTTCCTGACGCAGCCGCTGTTCGGTCAGAACCACGACCTCGCTCAGGATGCGGGCGGCGCGCTGCCGCCGGGCCAGGTCGATGGTTTGGCTCGGAATTCCGGCCAGCGTCACATCCATTTCCTTGAGCAGTGCTTCCTGCCGCTGGATGCCTTCGGCCAGCGTCGCCTGCATGTCGGTTGCCAGGGCAGAAAGCGAACGATCGATGTAGGCGATCTGATCGAGCACGACCTTGTACTCGAGGTTTTGCTCGGTCCGCCGATTGGCGAACAGGGATCGCTGACGCTCGAGCCCGGTGAGCTGAGTCAGCATTTGGCCCATCGCTTCGTTCTCACGAAACGCGGGATACGCCAGCAGCTTGCTCCACCGTTCTCCGGGCGTTTCGCCCGTATTTGCCTGGACCATCACCGACTGGATCGCGCGCAACAGTCCGCGCGTCTCTTCCAGGCTGGCACTCACCTGTGTGTATCGCTCTATGAACGACCTACTTTGCACGTCCGGATTCACCAGGCGCGCCTCTCGCTGCATTGCTTCCAACCCACTCTCGGCCCGTGCCAGCTCGGCCTGCGTCTGGCGAGCCACCGCCCGCAGCGAGTCGATGTTCTGATTACTCTCACGTTTCTGGATGCGCGTGCGCAGCTCGATGAACCGCGTTAGCGTGGACGCGACCGCGGTGCGCGCGATCGCAGGGTCCGAATCCGTCGCGATCAGCTGCACGACGTTCGCATCACGGCGCGTCCGCGCGAAGGACACCCGGCCGGTCGCGCGCCGTACCGCTTCATTGATGGGTATCGTCGTCAACGCGATTTTTTCGGGACCGCCAGCCTTGCGTGCCTTGAAGACCACGCGGACGCCCGCAAACTCGGCGGGCGCCCCCGCCGCGAACTCGCCAACCACGGATTCCCTGGGAGAAAGCTGCCGAACCGCAATCCGGTCCGGCGCAGACCAGCGCGCCTCGAATGACGCGGTGGGTGTGCTGTCTCCGGTGCTCAACGCGGACAACAGTGAATCCCGGTGCCAGCCCTTTGGCGCCGTGACCTTCACGTTGAGCACCGCATCGCGGACCATGCCCTCGATCACCGTACGGCTGCCCAGCAGCTCGAGATCGTTGGCAAACGGATCACCGCCAAGCCGCATCAGACCAAATATCGAGGTGCCTGCGCTGACACCCGGACTCGGCGGCGGCTCACCAATGCGCAGCTTCGCGTCAGCGCGATAAACCGGACGCGCAGTCAGTACCATCGTGGCGCCCAGACCAAACACGATCAGGAACACCGCCGCACTGGCCAGCCAGCGCCGGCGGAACACTGCCCACCAGCTGCTGAGGACGCCTTGATCCAGATCACTCATTGATTGGTTCATCGGTTCAGCGGATAAGCGCGGAGGTAATCAGGGCAACGGCAACCGAGCCGCCTGCGCTGAGCAGAATCCCGAGATGCTCACTTGCCCAGCTGCGGCGCTCTACCGTGATCTCATCTCCGGAAGCGAGCTTGGTACCCATGGGCGGCGAGCCAAAACGGAATTGCGCAACCACAACTCCATCCGCCCGCCGAGTCGTAATCTTGTTGGCGTTCGCGGTCGGCATGAGCCCGCCTGCACGGGCGATGACATCCGTGATCGTGTAGGTCGGGTCGATCAGGAAAAGCCCAGGCGCGCGGACCTCTCCCAGGACGGAAATCCGTACCAGAGGCGTGATGCGAATGACCGGCTCGACCAGCTCCAATGCATATGCGCGCCTCAATTCCGCTTCCACGTCCGGAAACGGCCGCGCCGCGACTTTGACTCGACCAATTGTCGGCAGCAGCAGCTCGCCATCGGAACCCAGAATGAACTCGCCCGAAAAATTCGGCTCGTCCTTGATCTCCACACGCACCGCATCACCTGCACGCAGATGCACGGCCGTACCCGTTTGCGCGTGTGCGTGCGCGACGCCGCTGGAAATAAACACGGCAGACGCGATCATTGCCTTGATGGCCAGTGCTCGCATGATACTCATTTGATTAAGAATTGAAATGCGAAAATCGCGACGGGCAGCGCGCGTCCTGCGCGCCACGCGACTCGCTTGACTCTGTCTAACTTCCGAATCCACGTTGCTACGCTCATGTTCCCATTTGGCCATTGAATGCTTCCTGAATCCCGCAAACTGCGTCTGCTGACAGCCGACGATGGCGCTTTGCAGTTCAACGCGCTGGACCTGGCAGAACCGGACATCCGGGCCCGGTTCGATTGGGCCGTGCGTCAGGGACGGCCATTCTATTTATGGCCCGAGCTGCCGATTCATGTCTGGCGCGCATGCCTTTTCGAGATCGAGCGGACCACCATTCAAATCCTGGCTGGTGCAAAGGACGTTGCCTTGCGGTTGCCGCCGGATGCCGCTGCACGGGCTATGGGCATCGCCGCGTTCACATCCGGGATGGGGCCCCTGCTGGGATATTGGCTCGAAACCAAAACGTTGAAAAGCGACCGCGAGACTGAGCGCCTGCTCGCGCTGCACCTCGCGCATGCGCGAGTGCACGCGCCGCGTCTGAAGAACGGACTGGTCGAGCTGCTGCGATTGCTGGCGCCGTCGGGAATACCGGTCACGGTGATCAAGGGCGCAGCGACTTCACCTGTTTATTTCCCGGACCCGGCGGTACGGCCCGCCGCCGACATCGACATCGTACTGCACCGTGCCGATGTTCGGAAAGCCGCAGGCCTCCTGGCTGACGCAGGCTATCGATCCATCGGGCCGGCGGTCGCCTCGAAGTCAGAGTGGATTCCTCCCGGCATCGACCGTAACCCGCGCTCCCTCGAGCTGATGCACGCGGAGAGTGGGTACGTATTCGATGTGCATGATTCCCTGGATCGGAATTTCGACGGGGTCGAGACTACGAGGTTGGGCAGGATCGAGGCGCTTTCGGTAGCGTGGCCGGAGCTGGCACCCAACGCGTTCCGGCTGCAGACTGCAGCCAATGCGGCGCTTTTGGCGCTGCACACCTCGCATGAATGGCATCGGTTGCAGCTGATCCGGGTGGCCGAGCTGCTGCTGGTATTGCGGCGTGATTTCCCGCGGGATTCCACGGGCTGGGGGACGCTGATCGCGCTGCTCGAGCGGTCGCGGACAGAGCGATTTGCCTACCCCGCGTTCGAGCTGGTCGAACGGCTGGTGCCCGGAACGGTGCATCCCGGGCTGCGCCGCAGGCTCGCTGCTCGAGCGGGCCCGCGGCTGGTCCGGGTCATGTCTACGCTGCGTCCTGGCGACCAGCGATTCGAGCGGACCACTCTGGATGAGAGCCTGATCTGGGCGATAGGCCCGTGGCAGGTTTTCCGGCGGTTTCTGGACGTTGCCATGCCCATTCGGTCTCGGCGGACCGACCGGCCGATCCACGCGATCTACCGCGAGCGACTGTTTCGGATACTTCGCGGCCGGGTGGGCGGGACGTGAGCATTGACGCCAGTCAGGCGTTCTAGGGTAGACGGTCGGAAGGCACACCGAGCAATTCCCGAAAGAACGGCACGGCATCGAGAGGCTGGGCCGGAAGATAGAATCGCCACGCGCCATCCGTGGCGAGGGCGCGCACGACGTCTGGCAGGACCTCACGGAACTGGTCGAAACCGGGGTCGAGCTGGGAGCGCAGCTCGGTTGCAGCTTGTTCGAGAGCGATAGGCTCGAGGGCGCCTTCGGGCGGACCGTCGCGATGCAACACGCACAAGGCAGCCCGCTCGCGGAAGGGGACTACCACGCGATTGACAAGGTTCGCTGGCGCGCGTTTTTCCCGGCTGACTGACCCAAAAGGACGCGGCCGGGGTGAACGCGCGAACCCCCAGATCCGCGTCACAGGTTCGGTCTGAACGTATACGGCTTCATCGGCGATCACCTCGTAACCGGCTTCCTGGCCGAGGTGCGCCAACGTGCTTTTGCCCATTCCGCTCGGTCCGGCAAACACGAGCATGGTGGTTTCATTGGCGATTGCGGAGGCGTGGATCGGTGTTCGGTCCAGCCGCGTCAAAATTGCCAGGGCAAGCGTATCGATCGCGTCCGCGCGGAATCGTTCCGGATCGTCCAGCAGTGCCGGCGATACTACCGCGTGTCCGGTCCGGCGCAGCAAGTCCGCGGCACCGCGTACGTGAGTGCCGCGCATTCGTATGCGATCACCGGTGAGTTGGACGCGCGGTGGTGATAGTGGTGCATTGCACGTGGGCGTACCGGCCAGTGCAAGCCGGATGCGAGGCAACGGATCCGGACGCGACCTGATCGCGCGCAACGATTCCCATTCACGCCAGTGGCCGTACACCTGGTTCAGCGCATTGGTAATGCGTGGGTCGGCTGAAATAAACTCCAGCGCGACCCCGAGGAGTGGAAGCTCGAGAACGTCCAGGCGCTTCACCTGAGCACGACGCGTGGACGATGCATTGAAAGCGCAGGCGAATGAAGAACAGGGTCCTGGTAGCGCATTCCTATTTCCTGCAATACGACGAGAAGCAGCGACAGCGGATGAAGCCGTATCCGCCGCTGGCAACGCTACTCGTGGCCGCCGGACTGCGCCAGCACGGGTATGATGTCACACTCTTCGATGCCATGCTGTCCGCGGGCACCGAGGACTTCGACGCGCTGCTTGGGTCGACGCTACCGCATGCTGTCGTCATCGTCGAGGACAACTTCAACTTCCTGACCAAGATGTGTACGCTCAGGATGCGTGAAGCAGCACTCGACATGGTGCGCAATGCTACGCGCATCGGCTGCCCGGTGGTCGTGAACGGTTCCGACGCGGCCGATTGTCCCGAGTTGTACCTCGCAGCGGGAGCATCCGCCATTGTACTGGGGGATCCCGACCAGGCCGTGCTCGAAGTCGTCGACGCGATCTTTGCTGGTGCGCCGGTTCTCTCTGAAATCGAGGGGTTGGTCCTGCCCGATCGCAGAACCGCGCGCAGGTTGCCGCTGCGCGAGCTGGATCGCCTGCCGCCGCCCGCGTGGGACCTGGTTGATCTCGAGCGCTATCGCTCGGCCTGGCAGCGCGCGCACGGACGGTTTTCGCTCAACCTGGTTGCCTCGCGCGGTTGTCCCTACGGCTGCAACTGGTGCGCAAAACCGCTCTTTGGCCGGGGCTATGCGCAGCGGTCTGCGGAATCGGTCGCGCTCGAGCTGGCCTACCTGAAACGATTGGCGCGCCCGGATCACATCTGGTTTGCCGACGACATCTTCGGACTGACCGCCGACTGGCTCGAGGAATTCGCGCGCCATGTTCACCGCTACGATGCGATCGTGCCATTCATGATTCAATCGCGCGTCAACCTGATGACGCCGCGTGCCGTAGCCGCCTTGCGCGCCGCTGGCGCGGAGGAAGTCTGGCTGGGCGTCGAGTCCGGTTCCCAGAAAATCCTTACAGCCATGGAGAAAGGCACTCGCGTCGAGCAAGTCCGGTCGGCCAGCGCCACGTTGACTGAGCACGGCATCCGTGCCTGCTGGTTCATCCAGCTTGGCTACCTGAGTGAGGAATGGGACGACATCCTCGCTACGCGCGACCTGATTCGCGAAGGTGCACCGCATGACATCGGCGTCTCCGTCGCCTATCCACTGCCCGGCACCAAGTTTCACGAGCTCGTGCGCGCTCAGCTCGGTGAACGCCGCAACTGGCAGCACACCGATGAGCTGGCCGTGCTCTTTCACGGCACCTTCAGCACCGACTTCTATCGACACGTGCGCGATCTCTTGCACGACGAAGTCCGGATTCCGCTTGCGCAGCGCGACCGAGCTACGCTCGATGCGCGTTGGCAGGAACTCGCCGACCGAGCCGACGCCAGCCGCAACGGCGAACTCTCGATCGCGGGGGACTAATGGTTAGTGCTTCCCCCGCGCTCCTCGCTTTTGATGCCATGGCGCCCGCGTTCGACCAGCGGTTTTCCGGGTGGCGCAGTGTGGCAGCGCAGCGACGCGCCGTGCGCCGTGAACTGCTCGATGCCTTCCCACCCGGCTCACGTTTGCTCGAATTGGGCGGCGGGACTGGTGTCGACGCAATCTTCATGGCCGACCAGGGCCGGGAAGTGCTGCTGACCGACGGCGCACCGGCAATGGTTGCTCGAGCCAACCAGAACATTCGGGCAGTCGGTCTCTCCCATCGCGTCTCTACGCAGCTGCTGGCGATCGAGCAACTGCCCGATTTTGCATCACAGCGCGCGGCGCGTCCGCTCTTTCAGGGCGCATACTCCAACTTTGCTGCGTTCAACTGCGTTAGCGACTACGAAGCCGCGGGCCTCGCACTCGCCAGACTGCTCGAGCCTGGATCGCCGCTGGTGCTGGTTGTATTCGGCACGCTGTGTCCCATGGAAATGCTGGTGCAGCTGATGCGCGTCGATCTGCGTGCTGCCTTCCGTCGGCTTCGTTCCGGTCCCGTGGCTGCGCGCCTGGGCGGACAGCATTTTACCGTGCACTATCCATCCAGCCGCGAGTTCCAGTCTGCGTTCGCGCCGTACTTCCAGCTGGAGCGGATCCGCGGCATCGGTGTGTGTGTCCCGCCCAGTGCGGCAGAGCCGGCCATCTCCAGCTGGCCGCGCTTGCTAAGCGCACTCGAGCGGCTCGACCGATTTGCCAGTCGACCATTCGCGCGCCTGGGTGATCACGTGCTGCTGCGATTCACGCGCACGCACGCGCCGGCAGAATCGTGATGCAGCAGGAGACTGCCCGCGCATTCCGAGCGGCCTACGCCGAGCAGCGCGCCAGCGAGGGTCGTGGCGCTGGAGGCGAGGCCGAGCTGCTGGCGTTGCCTTATCTGGAGACCGGACCACAGGCAAAAAACTGGCAAGTGCGTGCGCGCACATTCGACCACTTCGTGACCCAGGTCCTGCAGCCGCTTGCCATCACTCGCGCGCGCCCGCTCCGCATTGCCGATCTTGGTGCCGGCAACGGCTGGCTCTGTTATCGGCTGGCGCGGCTGGGACACGATCCGGTTGCGATCGACCCGCGCACGGATGCTGTCGATGGTCTGGGCGCGGCCGCGTCGTACAAGGATCATCTCTTCCGCATGTTCCGGCGCATCAGCGCCAGTTTCGATGCGCTGCCACTCCACGATCGCAGCTACGACCTCGTGGTCTTCAATGCCGCGCTGCACTACGCAATTGACCTGGGCTCCGTGCTCACTGAAGCCGCACGGGTGACGGATGCAGGCGGCAGCATTGCCATCCTGGATTCGCCGTTTTACTCGCGTGATCGCGATGGCGCGGCCATGGTCACCGAAAAGCGACGCGCAGCGGCGCGTACCTTCGCGGACCGCGGCAGCGTATTACTCGCGCCGCCCTTCATCGAGTATCTGACCCGCGAACGCCTGCAACAGGCCTCCGGCCCGCTCGGGTTGCACTGGCGTCGTTGCCGTGTGCGGTACCCGCTGTGGTACGAGCTGCGGCCGCTTTTGGCTGCTGGCGGCTCGAGACGATCGCCTTCACGCTTCGACATCTGGGAAGCGCGGCTGCCATGATCGTCTTCGTCAATCCGCGCGCGACACGCCCACGCAATCGCAGGTTCCCGCTCTCGGTCATGGCGGTAGGCGCTGCACTGCCATCGGAGATGAACTGGCAGATCGTGGACGGTAACCGCCCTGATGCCGACCCAATCGCTGAAATCGTTGCACTGGTCGAACGTCACGCCGGCTCGCGCGATCCGGTCCGTATGATCGCGTTTACGGTGATGCCGGGACCGCAGCTGGTGAGCGCGGTTGCGTTGACCCGGCAGGTGAAGACGCGTTTTCCGGAGCTGCCCATCGTATGGGGCGGCAATTTTCCGTCGATCTATCCGCACCCGGTGCTCAACGCGCCGTACGTCGACTGGCTCGTTCGCGGTCAGGGGGAGCAGACCTTTCGTGAGCTGCTCGAGGTGCTTGACGGGCAGCGCGATCCAAAAACGATTCCGGGCCTCGGTTTCCGGAATGTCGACGGCAGTCATCACGTCGGACTTGAGCGCCATTGGATCGGTCCCGACGAATTGTCTCGACCACGCTACGACAAGATTCCAGTCGACGATTACCTGCGGCCCACGTTTCTCGGCTCGCGATCGGGCGTGTATCAGGCATCCATCGGCTGCCCGTATGGCTGCACCTTCTGCGGCGTAATTTCGGTGTTTGGCAGTCGTGAGAAAGTGCAATCACCAGCGCGCACGGCGGAAGACCTGGCTTTTCTGGTGCAAAAACACGGCATGAATGGCCTGCACTTCTACGACAACAATTTCTTTGTGCGGGAAGACCACGCGCTCGAGCTGTGTCAGCGCATCACTCCACTCCAGCTGAACTGGTGGTGCGAGGCCAGGATCGATGCGCTGCTGCGGTTCTCGGATACGACCTGGCTGGCTCTGCGGCAGGCCGGGTTGCGCATGATCTTCTTCGGCGCGGAGTCCGGATCCGATGAAGTGCTGCGCCGGATGAACAAGAAACTGACGACCGCCCAAACACTCGAAGTCGCGGCGCGCTGCAAGCAGCATGGCATCATCCCCGAATTCTCATTTGTGCTCGGCGATCCGGATGAGCCTGAGCGCGAGCTGGAGAACACCCTCGCTTTCGTGCGCAAGCTGAAGCTGGTCAACCCGGCCATGGAGTTGATCACTTACTTCTACACGCCCACGCCGCAGCGCCGTGAGACCTATGGCAATGTGGATCCATTGGCCGGTACACCGCAGGTGCTCGAGGAGTGGGTCGAGCAGCAGTGGGTGGACTGGATGACCCACGAGAGCCCGGATGTGCCCTGGCTGACTGACCGCCTGAAGACCCGCGTGCACGACTTTCAGCTCGTGCTCAAGAGCCGATTCCCCTCGGTGCACGATCGTTACGTGCGCTCCTGGGGCAAAGCGTTGGGCAGCATGCTGTCCCGCCGGCGCTGGGAGCGTGCCGACTACGATGATCCGGCGTTGCTGCGCTCGATTCGGCGGTGGTCCTCGATCACGCCGGAGGATCCGGTCGCTTACGGCCACCTGCGTCCGCCCAGCACATCATGAGCCGACAGCTGCTGGACGCACGTGCAGCGTATCGCGTGTGGGCACCTCACTACGAAGTCGAGAACGCGGTAACTACGCTCGAGGATACCATGGTCCGCGAGTTGACACCGCCACTGGCCGGCGCGCGCCTGCTCGATGCAGCGTGTGGTACGGCCAGGCGCCTGCGCGCCGCGCACGACGCATCACTCCGGGTCGGCATCGACCTGGTCCCTGAAATGCTCGCAGTTGCCCGTGAACCGCTCGCTCTGATCGCCGGCAATCTGGAAGCGCTGCCCGTGCGCGCAGCCGGCTTCGACGTTGTCTGGTGCCGGCTCGCACTCAGCCACGTGCAACGCCTGGACCTCGCCTATGCCGAGCTTGCGCGCGCGGCGGCACCCGACGCGACCATCGTAATCAGTGATTTCCACGCAACCGCCGCCGCCGCCGGTCACACCCGTTCATTCCGCGCCGACGACGGCCAGCACATCGAAGTACAGAGTTTTGCCTACGATGCCGACGCACATCTGCGCGCAGCCGCCGCTGCCGGCCTGCACTGCACTGCGCGTACGGAGCGCGGCGTTGCACCCGAGATCGAGCACTTTTACGCCCAGGCCGGCCACATTGACTGGTACACCCGCGACCTCGGCCTGCCGCTCGTACTCGGGCTTGCCTTTCAACACTAATGGCTCGAGTTCCGCGCATCCGGCTGGAGAACTCCCGCGGCGAGCGCGTCTGCTTACAGAACACCAGTATCCTACCCGCGGACACACCCGCCGACATCACTCTCGATCTGGGTGATGCCGAAATCACGACCGGCCTCATCAATGCGCACGATCACCTGCATCGCAACCATTTTCCCCGGCTCGGCCGGCCGCCCTACCGGAATGCATACGAGTGGGGAAACGACATTCACCGGCTCGATGCCGATCGCATCGCCAATGCTCGCCGGCTGCCGAGGCGCGATGCTCTGCTGTTCGGCGCGCTCAAGAATCTGTTGTCGGGTGTCACCCTGGTTGTGCACCACGATGCGTGGGAGTTCGACTTCCATGATGACTTCCCGATCCGCGTCGCGCGCGTGCCTCATGCGCATTCACTCGGCCTGGAGTACGATCGCGTAGTCGGCTCGAGCGAGGGCAGCCCGCTCTGGCTGCATCTTGCTGAAGGCACCGATTCGATTTCAGCGTACGAAATTCACGAACTGGCGGAAACTGGCCGTCTCGATAGCCAGCTCGTCGCGGTTCACGTCGTGGGTGCTGATGCCCGCGGCATCAAGTTGTTGCACGCGGCTCGCGCAGCAGTCGTCTGGTGTCCCAGCTCCAACCTCTATCTCTACGGGCAGACCGCGCCGGCTGCGTTGCTGGCAGGTGACATCGATCTCATGGTGGGAAGTGATGCGCTGGTCAGCGCGGACGGCACATTGCTCGATGAGCTGCGCCTGGCGCGCTCACTCTGCGTGTTGGACGATGCGCGTTTGATCGCAGCGGTAACTGACGTCCCTGCACGGCGCCTCAACGTCACACGCGTGCTCACCCCTGACGCGCCAGCCGACCTGGTCGCGTTTCGGAGACCCGTGCTCGAGGCGGGCGTCGCGGACGTCGCGCTAGTCATGATCGATGGTGAGCCGCGCGTGGCCGATCTCGAGTTCGCGGACGGGTTTGCCGCGTGCGGGATTCGAGCGCAAACCATCGGCTGTGGTGAAACCCGGAAGCTGGTTGCGGAACCGCTCGCGCAGGCGTGGCAGCGAGCGATCGAAACCGGCGCCGAGCCCGAACGCATCTTCGGTGCTGCCCGGGTTGTACACGGTGAGGCGTGAAGGAACACACCCCTGCGGTTTCCGTCGTGATGCCCACCTTCAATCGTCTCGGACTGCTGGAGCAGGCGGTTGAATCAGTCCTGAATCAAACCTTCACCGACCTCGAGCTGTTGGTAGTCGATGACGGTTCCACCGATGGCACGCTCGCGTACCTGGAGTCGATTGAAGATCCGAGATTGCGGGCGATCTCGTTGCCGCATTCGGGCAACATCGCCGCCGCTCGCAACGGCGGTGCAACCCAGGCACGCGGCAATTATCTCGCGTTCCTAGACTCCGATGATCTGTGGCTGCCGGACAAGCTGAAGCTGCAGCTCGCGTGCAGTGCAAGAGCTGGTGTTCGCTGGAGCTACACGCGATACGACTACATCGACGAGAACGGCCGTAGTGTTCCGGGACGAGCGGGGAAATGGCGGCCGTTATCGGGTAACATTGCCAACAAAATGGTTGCCGCCGAAGCGTCGGTTACAATCTGCAGTGTCCTGGTTGACCGCGCGCTGTTCGAGCAGGTTGGCAGGTTCGACAATGATCTGACTCGCCGTAATGACTACGAGTTGCTGGTGAGGCTCAGTCTTGCCGCCGAGACTGTCGCAGTCGAGGAGTCTCTGGTTCGCGTTCGTGAACATTCCGGCCGGGTAACGCGAGGCATGTCGGGCGCCGATCCGTTTCTGGCTACCGCGCGGGCCTATGAAAAACTGCTCAGAATCATCGAGGACCCTGACCTTCGTCGCGTAGCAAGGCGGCGGCGGGCGCACCACCTGGCAGAAGCCGGATCACACTATCTGCGGGCAAACTCGATTCGGCCGGCGGCGCGCTGCTTTGTCCAATCAGTCCTGGACGACCCACAACCGCGGCAGCTCGCGTCGGCATTGTATCGTGGTTTGAAAAATCGTCGCCGCATGCCGTGGTCGCCTTGAAGCACACAATGGCATAGACCGTCAAAAGCTGCGCGACCCGAACACGCGCAAACCACCTGCACGTTCTCCTTCCCACCGTTCGCCATCAGCTCTCACTTCGAAACGGAAACGCCGCCAGGGCATAACTACGCTGAGTTCACCACCGACGCTGTTACCGGCGCGGTTGGGCGCGAACAGGTTGTCGACGCCGCGATGCCGTTCGTAGAGTCGCAGACTCGCAACTCCATTCTGCCTGGTCGGAATCCATTCCACGGTCATTGCCAGCTCGGTCCCATCGCCGCCCAGTGGATGACCCAGCAGCCCTCCCCGGTCCGTCCACCCATCGGCCAGCGCGCCGTGTCGGTACCATGGTGGGTACGTGCAGCAGCGCCTGGAAAAGTAAACGGCTTCCACTCCCACGCCGAGGTGAGGCGCGCCGGGCACCGCAACCAGCTCCACACCGGCGATCATGGCCGGTACGTGCAGGAATGCAAACCCCGAATCGTCCGCGCCGTACTCCGTGTGCAACGCCAGCGGCCAGCCACGCACGGCTGTTCGCCAAAGCAGTTCGATAGAGGCAACCTGATTCTCGAAGTCGCTGTCTTTGCCGCTCACATCCGGAAACCCGAGCAGCATGAGAGCAATTCGCGCTGGCGTGATTTCGTTCTCATCATCACCGCCGAAAATTGCGGCGCGATTCAGCCCAATAGCGAGACTATTTTGCGGTGAGATGGTGAGCCGCGTAGCGTGAAACCATGGATGCCGGACTGTGCCGCTGCGCCGCAGCCGCGCCGCCGAGATGTCGGCGTACAACCGGCCGAGAACCGGAATCTTCACGCCTTCTCGCAGCGCGACACCGGTACCGTTGAAACTGGTTCGCTCGTTCAAAACGATGCCGTCGCGCGGACCCGTTCCCAACCCGATCGGCCTTCGTCCAATCCAGCCGTCTACTGGCCCCCACGCCCAATTCAGGTAGGCCGCACGTACAGTGAGGCCGGCATCCGTAGCGGAAGTCTCCACGCCGGCGGCCAGCGCAGGCGTCATTTGCGCTGCCAGGTTTGCGGCCAGGAACGGAGTATTGCGATCGGCGAGCGGCCGTGGGCCCGGATAGAAGAACCCATCTGCGGTGCGGAGCGATGTGCCTGCCTGCATTGCGCCGGCCCGCGAGAGGAAGCCGGCCTGCAGTTCAGCAGTTGAGGTCGCGGCGCTGTCGCCGGTGGTCGGCAACTCCGCGCGCGGCCGTGGCCAGCCTCGCGCAATCCTGATGAGTGAACCCGTGTCGAGCAGAACCAGCCGTCGGGTGACAGCGCGCGACCAATGATCAGCCGGAACCAACGGGGAAGCTTGCTGTGCAACCGTACTGGCCGGAAGGACCAGTACGGCCAGAAGCGCGAACGTGCGGCAGGCTAATTCCAGACGGAATCGCTGGCTTGCCGCAGGACGCGGCCCACCGAGTCCCCACGCATGGGGAAGAGATGTCGGTCGGAAATGCGATTCAGGGCAATGCGCAGCGCAGTAAAGGTTTCCGCGCAGGAGCGGTACACGCGATCCAGACCGTTGCGCTCCGCATCGCGATGCAGAGCCGCGCTGCGATAGCCGCTTGCGCCCATCTCTTCATAATAGCCAAGACCGGGCGCACCGCGCCGCTGCACACGGCCTTCGATGTAATCCGGGAAGATTCCGCTCAACCAGAGCGAGTCCTCGCCCAGGTGTGCGCGCAGCAGAAACTGCTGATGGCCGGTCGCGTTCTCGGCTGCTTCCAGCAAATCGACCAGGTACGCATACTCCGGAACCTCGTCGTCCGAGATCCGGTAGGCGCGCCGGCCGTGGCCGAAGCTCAGCAGTAATGCGCAGACGTAGTCAGCCAGCTGCCGGTCCGAGAGGCTGCCCTCGAGCAGAGCATGCCGCACCAGCACGTAAAACACCAGAGGCATTGGTGCGGTGCTGAAGCCGCCGTGTGCGAGCAGCGCATTGAGTGTGCGCGGATCGTCGAGAATCGTATCGAAGCCCTCCTCGCGCAGCCGCGCTTCAGCGTAGTCGCGCTCGGCCTCCGATCCGCGGGTCAACAGCCAGATCACGAAGCTGGCTTCCGCTCGTCCAAACGATGCCCTCACGTTAGGCAAGATCATGCCATTCTCCCCTTGGTCAGTTTGCCCGCCCCAGGCCACTTCCCACCTTCCAATCACACTTGCACTCCCACTTTCCTCACCCCATTCCTTTGACACTCGCACTAACACTTACACTGCTTCACCCCATTCCCTATTCACCAGCCGTGCCAGCCACTACCTTCGACGTTGTTTCCACCTTCGAGTGATTGTCAAGAAAAACTTTATTAAGTGTCGCGCATTCTTCGCCGCCGAACGCTCGAGCGTCGCCTCTTTTTCTGGCTGCTCGGCCTTGCCCTCGTCCCCGCGTTGCTCGTACTCGGCGCTGCGACCTGGATCGGGCGCGGCACGCTGGACTGGTTCGGCACACTCGGCCCCTGGAGCGAGGTTGCCGAGTCCGGCGGCGCACTGATTGATGCGGCCGAAGCATCCAGTCGCAGCGACTCGGCACTGGCAGCCGCGGTTGCCCGTCACCGCGATGAGCTGACCGCATCACTCACTCAGGCGAGCCGCTGGAGCTTCCTGGGCCAACGCATGGTCCGCGCATTGCCGATTGCGTTGTTGCTGTTTGCGATCGTGCTTACAGTGGCGGCCTTCGTGATCAGCCGCCGGCTGGCGCGGCAGTTGTCGCGCCCAATCCAGGAACTCGCCGGCTGGACCGACCTCATTGCCCAGGAGCAGCCCCTGCCAATTGCAACACCGGCGGAGTCCCGGGAGGTCCGCGAGGTGCAGACTCTGCGCCAATCGCTGCGGCGCGCCTCGACTGACTTGAATGCGGCGCGTGAACGCGCATTGCAGCAGGAACGCATGCGCGCGTGGGGTGAGATGGCGCGGCGCATCGCTCATGAAATGAAGAATCCGCTCACGCCGCTACGGTTGGCTGCCCATCGTTTGAACACTGCATTGCCGAACGATGTAATGGCCCGTGAGCCGTTGCGTGTCATCGAGGAGGAAACCACGCGGCTCGAGCAGCTCGCGCGCGAATTCAGCATGCTGGGCCGGCCGGCTGCAGGACCGCGCACACTGGTGGATATGGCCGAGCTGGTCGCGGCTCTGTGCCAGAGTGATGTGCCCGCTGGCATAACGGTGGAGCTGCATGCAGATCCTGGATTGCCGATGGTCGCAGCGGATTACAACGCGCTGCAGCAGGCGCTGCGCAACGTGCTGCGCAACGCGATCGATGCCGTAGCCGGCCGGACTGATCCCAGGATCAGAATCAGGATTACCCGAAGTGCAACCAACACGCATTTGCTATCGGTGATCGTGAGCGATAACGGTCCAGGAATTCCCGCGGGTGCAGCCGAGCGCATCTTCGAAGCAGACTTCACGACCAAGCCGCGCGGGACCGGTCTCGGTTTGGCGATCGCCCGTCAAACCATTGAACAGCACGGCGGCGGAATTACGGCTGCGCGCGCACAAAATGGCGGTGCCGAATTGGTGATCACACTGCCGGCCGAAGGTGCCGCGTGACCTGCAGCCGGCGTTACCCGGCTGCGGTCTGCTTCATGGCATGGCTCATTGCCGGGTGTGTCAGTGCACCATCCGCATTGCCTGCGGGCGGCATTCGCGTGATGACCTACAACATCCACGCAGGCCAGGATGCGGCGCAGCAGCGCAACGTCGAGCGCGTCGCCGACCTCATCAGGCAGGTCGGCGCCGATGTCGTCCTGCTGCAGGAGATCGATCGGCGGACCCGGCGCGCGGGTGGC
>JBBDWZ010000163.1:0-26799 GCA_040902615.1 Gemmatimonadota bacterium
CAACAGCAGACGGCAATTCCACAATGCTTCGAGTCCGCGTGTGTGATTGTGCAATGGGTCGCGCCTGGAGCGGTCAAATGCACACTCGTCGCGTTGTGCGGCCGGTCATTGGCAGTTTCTCCGCGCTGAGCGCGGGCAATTGCACAAACGCGGCGCGCGCTACCAGCGATTGGCAGCTTGCCGCGGCGGTAGACGCGTGACCGCGCGCCGAATGCGAAGACCTGAGCTTTTGTCATGTAGCAAAACACGAGCTCACTTGTCCTGAACCACCCGTTCGCCCCAACTGCCTCTGTACAGCGGGCCAAGGTCGCGCCGGATATCGGCCGAAATGGAAGCGCTATTTATCCCCTGTGCAGGGGGAATCTCCGCGAACCTGCCCGGAAAGGCCTTCGAACGCGCTCTTCAGCCTGCTGCGGCCGCGGCGAGGCTCAATCACGCCCCGCAAGCGCCTCTCCTTCCCTCACGTTCATGCCCAATTCTGGGACGAAAACACCCCCTCGATTGGGAGAAGACTCTCAATTTGTAAGGCTGACCACGTCGACAGGTACCCTCGAAGGCCGGATAGACTGGCTGAATTGTCCAAGCGGCGCGCGAATTGGTGGGCGGAGCGTTCAAATTGAAGGGATCTCGACGGTAGGCAAGCGGATCTCCCGTCCTGACCGCCTCTTTAACGGCATTGGGATTGGCGCCTTGGCTGGCGGCGTATTGGGAGGGATCGCGCACCCAGTAGCGACGCGGGGCGACGTCCAATTCCGTTCGATCCCCGGTGTCCTGGTTGGAGCCGTCGCCGGTGCTGCCGTCGGGTTTTTTGTCGACGCCGTCAGAGAGGTCTCGTGCCTGAGCCGCTGCTGCTCGGCGGGCCTGCTTGCTTTTTTCCACCTCGTCCACGATCCAGCTGACGCCCGCGAGAATGCCGTAAACGAACACACAAGTCAGTATGATATTCACGGCTAAGACGACCTGAGAGAGGAGCCACCCGCCGAAGAAGATGGCTACGACCGCGAATAACAAGATCTTCGGAAAGGACTCTCAACATAGGCAGTTCCACTCGCTTTTTCGGAGTTCAAAAACTCCGCTGGACTAGTCCGTTCCGTCCGCACCACCCGAATGACCAGCCGGTGATTATTGTCGGCGAGTGGGTCAGCCTCAGTCTCCATCCGCAAAAGGTCTTGCCATGGTTTCCAAGGTTCTTAGCGCCGACTCAATGACGCGAACACCGCTCGCATTGTGCACATCTCGAACGTGGGGAGCGAGGGGCCCGGCGTCGGTGTAGGCTGAGAAGCACAAGCGTGCTGCTCCAAGTGCTTGTGGGCGGGACCAGAACCGTGAAGTTCTGCCCGTGGTGATCGCCAGAAGGATGGCCCGGGCCTGGCTGCGGACATCGTTCTCCATGCGGAGAAATGTGATGCCTACTCGGGTAGAGCTACGGGTTTGTCACGGGCCAAACTGACCCCTTACCGAGCGTGGCGCTAAGGTTCTCCCGCTTCCAGCAACTCCCTGCTCCTGCTACATTGTTGGGTTTCCCACGACCGCCTGCTGATCCGGCAGGGGGGAGTTGTCCCGCTGAAGCCGGCGGATTCGCGCGCAATGGAGGCGACCACGCCCATGGCGAAGAAGCTGAACAAGAAGCAGATCGAACATTTGCAGCAGCGGCTGCTGCGCGAGCGTGAGCGCGCGCTGCGTTCACTCGGACAGTTTGACGAGATGGCCAAGCAAACGGCTGACTCTCAGGACTCGGACATGTACTCCTACTCGGATCACATGGCCGACCTGGGCACCGACGCGATGGAGCGGGAAAAGATGCTGCTCTTCGCGAGCAAGGAAGGCCGGTATTTGTATCGGGTTGAGGAAGCGCTGAGACGCCTGTACAAAGAGCCGGACAAATTCGGATTCTGTCACAGCTGCGGTAACCTGATCGACTTCGACCGGCTGGATGCCCTGCCGCACGCTCGATATTGCATTGACTGTAAGCTGAAGGAAGAGGCGGACGCCGCCTGACCGAACAAAGAACCCCGCCGGAAGCGGGGTTCTTTGTTTTAGGCAGAGAGGATGCTGGCCAGATTCTTGGAGAACGCGCCTCTCGCCATTACCTGGTCAACGCCGGCGTCACGCGCGGCGCCGATCAAATCTTCCCGCACATGAGAAACGTAGGCGAGAACCGGTGGCTTGCTCGATGCCGGATCCGCCTTGAGTCGGGTGATTAAGTCGATCGGGTTGAGCGTCCGGATATCGAGATCGATTACGATCAGCCGGGGTGACAGCTGAGCAGCCTGGCGGAGCATCTCGTCGGCGGTGCGCACGAGCACCAGATCCGTACCGACCGCGGCGGCCGTGCTCTTCACGCGAGAAGCAAAAAGCAGATCGGCGGTCAGGGCGAGGACCGGTCCGCGCGAATGAGAGCTGGTTTCCCCCCGGTTCATATCAGTTAAGCCGTTGTCGCAGCGAGTCTTTGTATTGACACGAGTCAGAAAGGCGCGATAATCTTAGCCAGCGTGCCCACTCGGGCGCGAGGACCGAGACCGCGAGCAGCATGCTGGAAGACCTGAGTACTGTTCGAGACAACGAGTGGGACCTGCAGCTCCGCCATGCGCTGGAAGCCAACGGCCAGCGGTACACCGAGCAGCGCGCAGCCGTGTATCGCTATCTCCTGTCGACCGACGCGCACCCCACCGCCGACGACGTTTTCATCACGGTGCGTCACGACATTCCGGACATTTCACTGGCCACGGTTTACAAGTCGCTCGAGACGCTGGTTGGCTGCGGGCTCGCTGTAAAGCTGACCTACGGCGACGGTTCCGCGCGTTATGACGGCCGCACCGATCCCCATCACCACGCACGCTGTCTTGCCTGTGGCGCCGTCATCGATGTTCCCGGCCGCCTCGAAATGAGCGCGATCCGCGGACTCGATGCGGGAGCGGGTTTTTCGGTAGAGGGGTATCGACTGGAGCTGATCGGTTACTGCGCCGGTTGTCAGGTCTAGGAAGTTCTGAACCAGTCTGCTGTGCCAGGAGACCACGCAACTGACTGGTTCAGAACTTTTCCAGTAGGGTTACGACTCGGACGGAAACTCCAGGATGACCCTGGTTCCATTTTCATCACTGTAGTAATTGACGGTTCCGCCCAATTCATCACCGACCAGCGCCGCAACAATCGATCGACCACTGCCGACCACATTCGCCTTGGGCAGCTGGGCGGATCCGATGCCGTTGTCCTCGACCTGTACCTGCACGCGCTGTTCGCTGGCGTGAATACGTATGATCACGTTGCCTTCTCTGCCATCGGCGAAGCCGTGACGAAATGCGTTGGTGAGCAACTCGTTCAAAACGAGGGCAAAGGCAAACCCCTTCTTCTCGCCCAGGATGCGCGCATCGCCCTCGACCTTGAGCTCGACGCGCGATCCGAGGTCCCAGGCGTTGCGTAGCCGCTGGGACAACTTCTCGGCGATCTCACGAATCGGCACTCCGCGATAGTTCTGCCTGCGCAGCGCTTCATGGACCAGGAGAAATGAACGCAGCCGGCCCTCCAGGCTGGACAGTGCTTCTTCGGGTGGACGCGGCGGACGCCGATTCCGCTCCATTCCCAGCAGCGCCATGATCACCGCCAGGTTGTTACGTACGCGGTGATCCAGCTCACGCAACAACAGTGCACGCTCTTCCGCATCGCGATGAGCCTGCTCATACAGCTGGTAGTTCTGGTCGGCCAGCTCACGAAGCTGCAGATTGGCGCGCTTGATCGTGACTTCCGCGCGATGCACGCGCAGGCGGGATTCAATGCGGGCGGTCAGTTCGGCGACATGGAAGGGCTTGGCTACGTAATCGTCTGCGCCGGAAGAGAACGTACGCACCACGTCTTCAGGAGCGGTCCGCGCAGTGACCATGATGATGGGCAACAGCGCATCGTGCCGGTCTTTGATTTCACGACAGATGCTCCAACCGTCACGACCAGGGAGCATGGCATCGAGAAGGACCAGCTCGACTTCAGGCAGGAAAGCAAAGGCTTCTTCCCCACGGGCCACGGTGACGACCTCGAATCCCTGGGCCTCGAGCAGATCGGTGAACATCTGCCGGGCAAGCGGCTCGTCATCGACCACGAGGATCCGGGCACCTCGCAGCTCGCGATTGGACCCAAGCTCCTCGTGAGTGCCACCGCGCGGGGCCGAAGCGTTCGCTGCCTCGACTACCGTACGTTGCATCCCATGTGTTAGCTGTTATTCCTTTTGCAGCAGAGGGGCAGCGAGCAGGATCTTCTTCGCCAGATCGACCATCGGCGTGTTCTTGTCCTGACTCGTCTTCTGGAGAAACCGGTACGCATCGCGTTCACTCAAACCGCGCGATTCCATGAGCAAGCCTTTCGCCCGCTCGATGATCTTGCGTTCTTCGAGCTTGAGCTCGAGCATGTCACGCTGGCGGCGGGCATCCAGCCACTCGTCGAAGCGAGCGCGGGCGACCGCAATGGCAGGCGCGAGGTCGTCGGGGTCGACCGGCTTCACCAGGTAATGGAAGATCGGCGCCTTGATGGCATCTTCGACCGTCCTGGAATCACTGTAGGCGGAAAGAATGATCATCGGTATGGGCCGGTCCGCGGCGATCTCATGGGCGGCCTCCGGTCCGGTCATGGTCGGCATACGAATGTCGAGGAATGCGAGGTCTGGCCGCGTGTCGCGCGCGAGCGCTACGGCTTCACGACCATTGCTGGCCGTGGCGACCACTTCATGTCCAAGCGTTTCCAGCTGTGAGGTCAACGCAAGGTTGTGCAGCGATTCGTCGTCTGCGATCAAGACGCGAAGGGACTCCGCCATAAACTCCGGCCTTTCAAAAATCCTGTGGGAAACCCATTGAATCGAAGGTCCGGCACCAAATGCAAAAAGCGCGCTCTCCCATGTGCGGGGAGGCGCGCGGCACCTCAAAACTCTTGCTCTCGACTCGGTTAGCGAGTAGAAAGTGGTGGGATGCGAACGAAAGTCGCAAGAGGAGGTGCAGCGTTTAGCCCTCCAGGAGCACCGTTGCACCCGCGACGTCCGCTGTATGTGTGAGGCTCAGGTGTATCTTGTGGACCTGCAGTTCCTGAGCGAAAACAGCTGCCTGGCCATGCAGACATAACACGGGTCGGCCGGAGCCGAGCCGTATTACCTCGACGTCGAGCCAGCCGCCGACCCGGCCCACGCCGGAGCCGGCGGCCTTGTAAAAGGCTTCTTTGGCGGCAAATCGTGCCGCGAGAGAAGGACGCGGGTCAGCCAGGCCTAGACAATAGGCCTGTTCCGCGGCTGTAAAGAGTCGTTCGAGCCCACGTTGCTGGTGCCGTTCATAAAAACGGCCAATGCGGGCTACTGAGACAAAGTCTAAGCCCGTGCCTAGAATCATGATCGCAGGAATATAGGACATGGCCTTCGACTTGCACTTTCTTAACCCCAGAAACGGTGACCTGATAGGGCGACCAGGAGTCCAACCCAAGATGCTGCGCGCTGTATTGCTCGTTATTCTGCTAAGTGCCATACCCGCAAGTGTCTTGCGGACCGAACCTTCACGGTGGAGTTCCGAGGCAAGCGGTCCGGCCAGCGACGTCGCTCCGTCCGGGGCGGTCGCATCGCTGCGCGCGGACCTGGCGCAGCTGATCCGAAGTCCAGGCAGTTGGAGCGTGACCGTGGTCTCACTGGACCGCGGCGATACGCTCTTCTCCCATTCTCCTGATCTGCTTCTCGCTCCTGCCTCCAACATGAAGCTGTTTACGTCGGCCGCCGCGTTGTACTACCTGGGGCCGCACTATCGCTACAACACGTTCCTGCTGGCCGATGGCGTCATCGAAAACGGCATCCTGAAGGGCGACCTCATTATTTACGGCACCGGCGATCCGACGATCTCGGATCGTTTCGGGCAGAAGATGGCGGTCTGGAATGCGTTCGCCGACACACTGGCCGCGCTGGGTGTGCGTGAGGTGCATGGCAACATCGTAGCCGACGCGTCCTACTTTGGCGGTTCCGGTGCGGCCGCTGGCTGGCAGGAGAATTACATGAATGCGTCCTACGCGGCCTCCGCGAGCGCGCTTTCCTTCGCCGAGAACATCGCCACGATTTACATCACACCGTCAGCACAGCCGGGCTCACCACCGGAAGTGAAGTTGATACCGGGCGGTCAGGGCATCGGCATCGTCAATGAAGCAACGACGGTTGCGGGCCGGCGCTCGTGGATTCACGCGAGTCGTACGTCGTACGATGGTCCCATCATCGTGCGTGGCCAGATCGGCAAGAGCACACTGGGCGTAACCAAGACGGTGCCAGTTTCAGATCCCGCGAGCTGGGCGGCCGCGGTAATGCGCGAGACGCTGCAGAAGCGCGGCGTGGCCGTGACCGGTCAGGTCATTGCGGTGCAGGTACCGGGCGAGTCGCCGCTCACGGGACGCACGGTGTTCGCGCCAGCGTTCTCCGATAAACCACCGGTTCGGGTGCTGGCCATCCACGAATCGCCGCCGCTTTTCGACATTCTCGAAGTGGTGAACAAGAAGAGTCACAACCTTCTGGCCGAGCAGACCCTGCGTACGGTCGGTCGAGTCGCATTGGGCGATGGCACGGTCGAAGCGGGTGCCCGCGCGATCATGCATCTGCTGCAGGCGGAAACCGGATCGGCCACGCCTGCTGTGCAGATCTATGACGGTTCCGGCTTGTCCGTTTTGAATCGCGTGAGCACACGTTCCGTGGTTCACCTGCTTTCATTCATGGCCAAGTCGGCCATGGCAGAAGATTACATGGCTACGTTGCCAGAGGCGGGCAAAGCGGATGGGTTGCGCCGCATGTATCGGACCGGTGCCGAGCACAACCTGCGCGCCAAGACCGGCACAATTGACAACGTATCCGCGCTTTCGGGTTATGTGCGCGCAGCGAATGGCGAGCGGCTGGCCTTCAGCATCATTAGCAACGATGTGCCATCGACCTTCCGCGCGAAGCGGATCGAGGATCAGATCGGCGCGCGACTCGCGGCCTTCGATCGCGGGATGGAAGACACGGAAACCGCAGCGGGTGTGACTGCGCCGGCTGTGACGGGCAGCACACCGATACCTGCGCCACCCGCAACGAACGTTCCTGGCCGATCAGCCACGGCCACGAAGCCAACCGCCACGAAAACGCCGGCGGCCGCGCGTACCTATACAATACGTAAGGGCGACACGCTGGATCGGATCGCGCGCACACAGGGCACGACCGTGAAAGCGCTTCAAGCTGCAAATCCTGGATTGAATCCGCGGCGATTGATGCCCGGAAAGAAAATCAAACTGCCGTAGTGGCCGGGTCCGCGTCAGGCAGCAGACGTCGAGCGTGACTGAACATCGTGCGCAGGCGCGCTTCGAATTCCAGATCCCCCTGCAGGTCATTCACGGCCACCATTGCGTTGGTGAGCGATGAGTGGATCAGCGCGCTGCCGCCGAGCGAGATGGCGACGTGTGAAATGCGCTCAGAAGCTTCGGCAAAATAGAGAAGGTCGCCCGGGGCAAAGACGTCGAAGTCTGGACTCGCCGCGACCCGGTCTCCAACCCGGGCCTGCAAGTCGGAGTCGCGCGGCAACGCCACGCCATGCATCCACAGCACGGCCTGCGTGAGACCGGAACAATCGACGCCGGCCATGGTCACGCCACCCCATAAATAGGCGGCGCCGAGCCAGCGCCGTGCCGTGCGAGTCACGCTATCACCGCGCGGTGGAAAGCGGTCGAACAAGCGGTCGACCGGCACGATTTCACCGCTGCCCAGCTGACCGCGCGTGCCGTCGGCCAGCGCGTAGTTGTCATGGGAGAAACGCAGCAGGCGTGCCGCCCACGGCAGCCGGATGAGAATCTGACCATCCGCATCGGCCAGCTCGGCGCCGAGCGAAACCACCGGCTCACCAACCTCGCCTCGCTCCCACGCCCGTGCCCATTCGGCGGGACCGAATGCCAGGTAACCTCCGTGGATCCAGCCGATGTAGCCATCCTCTCCGCGAATCCGCCACCACACACCTTCCTGGGTTAGCAAATCGACCCGGCTGCCGAGCACGATCTGCGTGATCTGGGCGGAGGGGATCCGTGGATCCGCGTACACCGGCGCGATCGGCGTGCGCACCAGCGCGTGCTCCTGTTGGGGATGGTGGCCGGGCAGACGTACGACATCGTCAGCGACTTCGCGAACACCGCTGAGCTGTCTGACCCGGACGGCCAGCTCGGCGACTGCGGCCTCTTCGGTCGCATATCCAAGCAGAGTCACGACCTGGTTGCTGAGTACGGCGTGAACTTCGAAAACAGAAGACCGCCGATCCAGGCGCAAATCCGTTCGCACATCCTCGATCGTTTTCTCTACCGACGATTTCATTGCGGGAGTGCGCCGTCCAGGACTCCGATGACCCGATCGATGTCTTCGGCATCGTTGTAGAAATGCGGTGAGATGCGGATCGAACCCTCGCGTAGCGCGCAGGTCACGCCTGCATCCAGCAGCGCGCGATGCGCGAGCGCCGCGGCGGGTGGCCGCAGGCAAAGAATACCGGACCGGGCACTACGATCAGAAACGATTTCTACCTGACTCCGCGCGGCCGCCCAGGCTATGATGCGGTCCTGCAAACCGAGCACGTGGTCGTAAATCCGATCGACACCCAACTCGAGCAGCAGGTCGAGCGATTCAGCGAAAGCGACACAGGACTCGAAGGATTGGGTACCGACCTCGAACCGCTCCGCATTATCCACCAGGTCATAGTCGTAATCGACCAGTCGCGTGAAGTCACGGCTGGCCTGAAAGGCCAGCCAGCCGGGCAAATACGGCTCGAACTCCGGGCACAGCTCCCCGCGCACATAAGCGAAGCCGACGCCCCAAGGCGAACACAACCATTTCTGTGCACCACTGGCCAGTACATCGATGCGCGCTTCCTTCACATCGACCGGAACCGCTCCCAGTCCCTGGATGGCGTCCACACTAAAAAGGATTTCTCGCTCCGCACAGATACGGCCGAACTCGATGAGGTTGGCCCGATAACCGGTGGCGAATTGCACGAACGAATAAGCGAACGCTACGACATCAGGCTGTTGCACTGCTTCCATCAAGGCAGACTCATCGGGATTGCCATCGGTGCGAGTAGGGATGATGCGGACCTCGAAGCCCTGACGGCGCAGGGCGAGCCAGGGATACACATTTGCCGGGAACTCGCGATCACACAGGACGATGGTCTTGCGACCTTCCCGGCCGCGCTGCGCGGCGAAGTGTGCGGCGAGATTGATTCCAGTGGTAGTGTTCTGGGTGAGCGCGATCTCGGACGGATCCGCACCAATCAAGCGGGCAGCACCGGTGCGCGCCCGGGAAAGAATTGCTGCAAAGTCGGCATCTCCGAGCTCTGCCCGCTGTCGTTTTACGGCAAAGCTTGCGGCGGCTGCGCGCGCGCGCTCGGAAATGGGGCCCCAGCTTGCGGCGTTCAGGTAGGCGCCAGGCCCTGACCAGCGATACTCGATTTCGCGAGCGCGTGCGAAATCCGACCGGGCGATCGTAGTCGGCAATGACCTAGCCGGCCGCAAGGTTGAACGAGGCCCGGCTCACGCCGCGCCCTTCCCCCTCCAGATCCGACGCGCCGTCGCTGGATGCGTTGCGCGCACGCACGCTCTTCAAACGGCGTTGCAGCTCGAAGTCCGAAATCGTTTTCAGGATGTGTTCCGCGCTCGCGCGGGTTTGCCACCGGACTTCGGGCATGGGCAGCACCTGATCTCCCGAGCGAAAAACGAGATACCAGCGGCCGTGATGCCGGGGCGTTTGCTCTTCGAGTACATCAGCGGTCCAGAGTTGTCCGTGCTCACCTGTGAAGCTTCGCATTCACGCAGCTCGTATTTGTTTGTGTGTAAGCCTCTTGCGCCGACGCAAGATTCACCCCAGGGTTTCCTGTAACCTTCAGGAGGTGTATGCCCCAGGCGCTGGCCGAAAGACTCGAAGAAGGAATCTATCAGATCGGCGCGTTTCTGCCGCGTCTACTCGCAGCGCTTGGCATTTTGATGGCTGGTTTCGCGATTGCCAAGATGGTTGAGCGCGGAACCGACGTCGCACTTCATCGTATTGGCTTCGATCGCTGGATGCAGGAAGGTGGGGTAACCGAAGCGCTCGAGCGCGCGGGAACTCGCCTGGATCCCTCCTCGGTGCTGGCCAAGCTGGTCTTCTGGATGGTCATGCTGCTGGTCATCGTGCTGGCAGCCTACGCATTCGAGATCGAAGCGGTGAGCACACTCTTCGGGCAACTGCTGGCGTACATCCCGAACGTGATCGCCGCCGTAATCGTGGTCGTGCTCGGCATCCTGCTCGGCGAATTCGTGAAGGACCTGGTGCTGGCCTCCGCCGGCGGCCTCTCGGGCGCAATCACGCTCGCCCGCGCTGCGAAAGGCGCCGTCATCCTCCTGGCCGTGTTCATGGCCATCGGACAGCTCGACATCGCCGAAGACATCGTCCTGGTCTTTTTCATTGCCGTGGTCGGAGCGGCGGCGCTGGCGGCTGGAATTGCATTCGGACTGGGCGGCCGTGAAGTCGCAGCTGAAGTCACGCGCGACTGGTACGAGCGCAATCGGTCACGCGCCCGCACTCCGAAACCCGTGAAGACGCCGGCGCCAGCCGAAACATCGTCACATGAGACCGAACGACCGCACGAACCGGCGACACACCTGCCTCCGGATGAGGTCCGCAGCTAGACCAGCGGCCGATTCTCCCACCGCGCGCGTACCGCTTCCGCTTCGCGCAATGCGTGATTCAAGTCGGTCAGCGAAGCACGGGGCAACCAACCCGCCGGCCGAAAAACCACCTTTTGCGTGGCCGGCGGTATGGTCTCGAACAGCACCGCCTCCCACCCACTGCCCCGGGACGCCGGCGCCGAACGAGCCAGAGTGTGGTCCAGACGCGCGTTCCAGACCCTTCCATCGTGTGCGGCAAAGTTTCTCATAGGTTCCCCGTCGTCAGGGTTTTTAAACTAACCTATATAGAAAACGTCACAGACCGAGAATGTTATAACCGGAGTCCACGTGGATGACCTCCCCGGTGACACCGGCGCCCAGGTCACTGCAGAGGAAAACTGCCGTGCCCGCAACATCATCGAGGGTGACGTTACGACGGAGTGGCGCCTTTTCCGCGGCGAAACCGAGGATCCCCCGGAATCCCTTGATGCCGGCGGCGGCGAGCGTCTTGATCGGGCCGGCGCTGATGGCGTTGATGCGGACACCCTGGGGGCCGAGTTCGGCCGCGAGGTAACGTACGGAGGCTTCGAGTGCAGCCTTGGCCACACCCATCACGTTGTAGTTCTGAACGACTTTTTCGGAGCCGTAGTAGGTCAGAGTGACGACGCTGCCCTTGGACTCGGCGAGCAACGGCTCGGCAGCGCGGCAGAGAGCGACCAGCGAGTATGCGCTGATGTCGAGGGCGGTCAGGAATCCCTTCCGCGATGTATCCGTGAAGCGGCCATCGAGGTCTTCGCGATTGGCAAACGCGACGGAATGAATCAGGACATCGAGCCGGCCCCACCTGGTGCGCACCAGCTCGAAGACGTCGGCGATCTGTTCATCGCTGGTGACATCGCATGAGACGACCAGATCGGAGCCGACACTCTCGGCCAGAGGCCGGACGCGCTTTTCGAGGACTTCGCCTTGAAAGGTGAAGCCGAGCCGGGCGCCCTGCGCGTGCAGCGCCTGGCTGATGCCCCACGCGATGCTGCGTTCATTGGCGACGCCAAAGACCAGCACGCGTTTATCCTGGAAGAGCGGCGTCATGCGATCACTCGAACATATCGAAGGCACTCTCGAGGTCCTTGCGCGAGTACACGCGGAAGGACACGAGCGTGTTGGTGCGAACGATGCCGGTCACGCGCCTGAGCTGCTCGGTCACGACCGTGGCGATGTTGTCCCATTCCGGCACGCGCAATACGGCGATGAGATCCCAGTCACCCGCGACCGAGTAGACTTCGGCAACACCTTCGATTTCCGCGATTTCACGGGCAGCGCGTGGAATATGATCGCGCTCGGCATTGATCAGGACGACAGCAGCAACCACGGGTACCTCCAGTGGAATTGAACGGAAGGTTAGCGAGCAGTAATCGCGGCCCGCAAGCTGTCTTGCGTTGATGCTCTCGTGCGGGGAAGTTCGTGCGCATGCATGATGTGAACGAGGATAGCGGTGAGGCAGCGCGCCGCCGACGATTGAATGCGAACATTGCGCTGCTGGTCATGACGATCATCTGGGCGGTCAACTTCTCCGTGGCCAAGATCGCGCTCCAGAAGGTGACGCCTTTGGCCTTCAATGCACTGCGGTTTCCGCTGGCCGCGGCCGCGCTCTACATCCTTCTGCGGCGGAAAGGCCCGATCGCTCTGCCACCGAGACGGGACCTCTTCCGCGTGCTCATGCTCGGGCTGCTGGGGAACGTTCTCTATCAGCAATTCTTCATTTTTGGACTGAATCAGACGCGGGCGGGCACGGCAAGTCTGCTGCTGGCCGGAACGCCTTTGATAACCGCGGTGCTATCAGCGACCCTCGGCCATGAGCGCGTTCCGGGGAAAGTGTGGATTGGCGTCGGCTGCACACTCCTCGGAATTTCGTTCGTGGTCTTGTTTGGGTCGCCAGACCCGGACCAAACGCAAAGCACAGGTCTGGGCGCCTTGCTCCTGCTCAGTGCGTCCTGTTCGTGGGCCGTGTACACGGTCGGCGCGCGTGATCTGGTCGCTCGTCACGGCGCCATCGCGGTCACGGCATGGACGCTGTGGATCGGATCGGTGGGCGTATTTCTGGTCGGGCTGCCGGCAGTGGTGCAGACCGATCTGCGCGCGATTTCTCCCGGCATCTGGGCAGCGGTTTTTTACGCGGGAGTTTTGAGCGTCGGTGTGGCCTACCTCTTCTGGTACAATGGCGTGCGGGAACTGGGCAACACGCGGACGTCGACCTATTCGAACCTGGTGCCGGTGATAACCCTGTTGGTGGCGTGGCTGTGGCTAGGCGAAAACCCGAGTATCGGCCAGCTGGCAGGGGCGGCGACAATCATTGGGGGAGTAACACTGGCGCAGTCTGGCGGCATCGCCCCGGTTGAACCCCCGCACGAATAGGGCTATCTTTAGAAACCGTTATCACTTAGCACATCCACAGTCCACGTTCCTGGCGTTCGTAGCCGTCCACTTACTCTCCCGGGAGTCGAGTATCGTGAAGTTGCATCGCGTTGTGCATTCTGCCCTGTTGGTTGCTACGGGTCTCTGCTTACTTGCGGCCGGACCGGCGCCTGCGCCTGCCAAGCCCGGCGCAGTCACGGACCACGTCATCGTCATTTCGATCGATGGGCTGCGGCCGGATGCAATCGACCACTTTGGCGCATCGACGCTACAACGTCTGGCCCGGGAAGGCGCGCATTCTTACAGCGCACAGACGATTTATCCGAGCAAAACGCTGCCGTCACACACGTCGATGTTGACCGGTGTTGGACCCGACGTGCACGGCATCGTGTGGAACAACGATCGAACCGGCACGGTCGGCGTGGTCAAAGTGTCGACCATTTTCGTCGAGGCGAAGAAGCACGGGTTCAGCACGGCCGCGTTTTTCAGCAAATCGAAGTTCCGCCATCTCCAGGTGGCGGGTTCCCTGGACTACAGTCAGGCACCCAGGGGCCTCGAAACCTGGATGGCCACGCGCACAGTGGCTGATGCGATTACATACCTGCATCATCGCAAGCCCAGCCTGCTCTTCGTGCACATTGGTGAACCTGATTACGCGGGGCATTCGATTGGCTGGATGAGTGGACCGTACGGCATGGCAGTCAGGCGCGCCGATGGCGCCGTTGGTGCGCTATTGCGGACTGCGGACAAAGCATACGGCGTGGGCAATTACACGGTGATCGTGAGCGCGGATCATGGGGGTCACGGCCGCGATCACGGCACGGACGATCCGCGCGATCTCACCATTCCGTGGATTGCGTGGGGCAAGGGTGTCAGCGCGGGCGCAGAGCCGACGGGCGTGCGCACGACCGATACGGCCGCCACTGTGCTGTGGCTGTTGGGGCTGCCTGGCCCCGATACCTGGATCGGTACTGCCATTGCTTCTGCGTTCACGCCAGCGGCGCAACTGGCCGCGGCGAATGCGGCGGAGGTTTTGCTCAAAGGCAGTCACTGAGTCAGGCGCCGATCACAAGCAAAAGGCCTCGGAGCAATCCGAGGCCCTTTTTCGTTTCCGGACGTCCGTCACTATTACTGAATGCGCAGGATGGTGAGCTGAGGCAGAGCGCCACTGGCGAACGGACCGCCACGCTGGCCGGTAAAGGCGAGGTTTACGGGACGCGCTCCTCCTTGATCGAGCAGCACGTACCGTTGACTCGATGCGCCGAGCGAACCGGCGATCACGAAATCGGTCAAGCCCACCGATCCAGGCGCCAGCGAGTAATTGCTGGCGAGCGCCGTGCGCAAATTGAAATTCAGAAAGGTGTGCTTCGGATTGAGCGGACCCGTGGGCAGGTATCCGGGCACGTTGTCGGCCCACAGTGCGACAGCCCACTCCGAGAGCAGTGTGCTCCAGGGCTGACCGGCAGCTGCGGTAACGTTGGCGACGCCCGAGCTGGTGCTGTTAGTCAACGCACGCAGCAACGTCTTTCCGCCGTAATGACCCTCCAGATATTTCACCATCAGCCAGGCGCCGCCGCGCAGCTCGAGCGTGCCCGGCAATGCTTCCGCAATCAGGCTCGGTCCGGTCAGGTCACGCAGGTAAATTCCCGCGCGCGAGTAATTCTGCACCCTGAAGAGGCCTGCATTGAAGGTGTCGCCACGGCGCGCGTATTCGTCCGCAACCAGGTCCTCGGCCTGATGTGCCAGACCCTCTGACAACCACAACGCATCCAGACTTCGGCGCGCGCCGAAGTTGATCATGTGCTGGAACTCATGCGCGAGCACGGGCAACACGCTGTTCAACACGGTCTGAGGGCTGCGCACATTGCCATGCTTGCCGGTCGGATCGGGCACAAACAGATAGAACAGCTCCCCGGCGTTGCTGCCCGAGCACTGTTGTGTGGTCTGCAAGTCACAACCGAAGAAAAAGCCCGCAATAAATCCGCTCGATTTTGCTGGTGTTAGCTCATTCACTACAGGTGTGAGCAGGATGATGATCTTCCCGTTGGCGTCAGCATCGGTAGGCTGACCGAAGACGTCGACGTCGATCTCATAGCTCGGGCTGTCGAAGGCGGCGCCGAGCTGCTGGAATTGGGACGTAGAGAAACCATTGGCCGGCGCGTTCAGATCCTGATAGATGATCGCGTGCTGCGAGATCGCTTTGATCTCGGCGTTGATCTTGGTGAATTTTTCATTCTTGTCGAAGACCTTGAACTCCCGGCGGTCACCCACTTCCGGCGCAGCCACAAAGGCATTGGGTGACAGCTCGGGCCGATCCGGCAATGGACCGATAAAGCCACGCTCGAGCGTGCGCAGCTTCAGCTCCCAGACTGAGCCGTAGTCGTCGGCCGGCGGCGGGCTCGACGCTGACGCAACCAAAGCGATCGGCGAATTGGTTAGGCCGATCAATTCGAACGGCGTGCGTGTGCCCACCACTTCGGACACGTTCTGCGCGACCATCAAGTACCGCGAAGTGGTTTGCCTGAGCAGCTGACATTCGAGCTCGCGCGGATCGCGGAAGGCCGCGGCTTGACCCACCTGAAGCTGCAGCGCGACCGGCGTTCCGCCGGCAACGGTAATGGCGTCCTGGTTGCTGGCCACGGCACCCAGCGTCACGACGACGGAAACGGTGCGGGTCGGCAGACAGGACGGCACGATTACGCGTAGTTGGGTCGTGGTCGCGGAAAGCACACGGCCTCGCATGCTTCCGAACAACACCGTGTTGTCGTCCGCGTTGGTGCTGAAGTTGGTGCCGGTGATTGTGATGGTATCACCGACATCGGCGTTCTTTGGAGCGAGGGTCGTGATGGTTGGTGTGAGAACGGCATGCGCGTCGAAGCGCGCCGGGTCACCAACCAGCCTGGGCGCGCTGGCCTCGATTTCATAGGTGCCGAGCTGGGATCCGAGCGTCACCTGGATACTGGCAACGCCGTCCTCCCCGGTCTCAGTCGACGGAGGCAGGAGCAGGGCGCCGGTTCCAGTGATCAAGCGCCATTGCACAGTGACGCCGTCACGTGGCTGCTTCGTAACTGGATCTGTGACGATGACCTGGAGCGGCTCGGCGAGCAGGCCGCCAGCCACACCGAACTGACCGTCACCGGACTGCACCGAGATACTCACTCGCGGATCGGACGGACCGGTTGACTCACCGCAGGCCGTAACCGCCAGAACCAGCGAGAGGACGGCAAAATCGCTTGCACGCACTGCGTTTCCCCCGGGAAAACGTTTACGCCGGCAGAACCGCCGGCGTCCACCAAAGATCACTGTGTTCAGCGGCGTTTGGTAGCCTGGCTTCGCATGAGACGTGGATTGAGGGAACTTCGACGAGGGTCGAACTGGTACTCCGCGTTTGCTTGCAGCCCCCCGTAGGCGGGTCTAGCTTGTCGCGGCTTTTGGCAGCCGTCTCCAGGGCGGCGCCCACCAAACAAGGATACGAATGAAGCTTCCGCGCAGTTGCTGTTTTCTGCTCCTGGCCGCGGCGCTGGCCGGTCATTCGGCCGTCTCGGCGCAGGCAATCCAGTCGCCGTATCGATTCGTCGACGAAACCCAGGCAGGGAGCCTGTTCGCCGGGTACATAGCGACCGGTAAAGGCTCGGTTGGGCTGGGCCCGAAGAGCGGACCCGTGTTTGGCTCGCGCTACTCCATCCGCCTGAGCGGTCCCTTCGTGATCGAGCTGGAGCCGGCTTTCTTCAAGAGCACACGTCAAGTGCGCGATACTACGGTGGTGGATTCGGCCCGCCAGGTAGTCGGCGAGGGTGATATCTCGCTGCTGGTTGCCAATGGTGCGCTTCGATTTAATCTCACGGGCCCGCGGACCTGGCATAGTCTGCAACCATTCCTGCTCTTCGGTGGCGGCGCGGCCGTCGACCTGAGCGGATCCAGTCCCGATGACGAGCTGGTAGCCGTGGAAGCGCGTTACGACTTCGGCACGAGTTTCGCCGGAGCACTGTTTTGCGGGATCGAGTGGTTTCCCAGTAACCGATTGACGGTGAGATTCGACGCCCGCAACGCACTGTGGAAGATCAAGACGCCACTGGCGTTTCTGTCGGATGACTTCGGCGCCAACACACCCAGTGATGAATGGGTGCAAAACGGCTGGTTTACGGTGGGATTCTCGCTCCGGTTCTGAGAGAGAGGGCGCCCGCCGGAGCGGGCTGCCTTTCAACGGAGGAACGAATGGCTGACGATTTCGAGAACCTCTACGATCTGGACAACCTGAACGACGCGGAGCTGCGCGACCTGGTGCGCCAGCAGTTGAGCGAGTATCCGGAGATCGATCCGGATCTGGTGGATGTGCAAGTGGTAGATGGACGGGTTCAGCTGAGTGGGCGGGTCGGTACCGAACAGGAGCTGCAGCAGATCGAGCACGTCATCACCGATGTGATCGGCCTTTCTGCCGTGGACAACGAGATGGTGGTCGACGAGCTGGTGCGCGGCGAAATGCCGGAGGCCGCGGATGACGCGGCTGCGTATGAAAGGTCGGTTGATCCGCAGATGGGTACAGGAGCGCGTCGTACGGAGGATTCGGCACGTCACCTTCAGGGTGATACCAGCGCGGAATTGTACGGAACCCATGATCCTCAACAGGCGACGGAGGGCGGTCTGGCCTATGTGCCACCCGATCGGCCGATTCAACAAGGAACTGAGTCACGCGAGAACCACTGACGCAGCGTAGAGCACGCGAGTACGAGAGACCCGAAGAGAAGCACACGTTTTCTTCGGGTCTCCTACTGTTGGTATTGATTTGCGCGTGCGGAATCCGCGAGACCGACAGCTCGACAGTGGTGCTCGGAGCCACGACCACCATCGAGGACTCGGGATTGCTGGTCGAGCTGCAGAAGTCGTTCGCGGCTGGGCACCCGCGCTTCTCGTTACGAACCATCACCGGTGGCAGCGGCGAGATACTGCAACTGGGTCGCCGCGCCGATGTCGACGTAACCTTCACGCACGATCCAGAAGCTGAATCGACCTTCGTAACCGAGGGTCATGCCGAAGCGCGACGCGAGCTGATGTACAATTACTTTCTGATCGTCGGGCCGGAAGCGGATCCGGCAGCGTTACGCGGGAATCGCGATGCAGTCGAGGGATTCAAGCGCATCGCCGCTGCCGAAGCGGCCTTCGTTTCACGCGGCGATCAGTCAGGCACACACCGGAAGGAGCTCTTCCTCTGGCGCGAGGCGGGGCTCGACCCGCCGGAGGCCAAACCGGACTGGTATAGTGAGGCAGGAGCGGGCATGGGTGATGCGCTTCGCGTAGCAAGTGAGCGGGGCGCGTACATTCTCACGGAGCCAGGCACGTTCATGGTACTGCGCAGTCAGCTGCGACTGGCTCCGCTGGTGGAAGGCGATCCGCGGCTGCTGAATCGCTACGCGCTCATGCGGGTCAATCGCACACAACATGGTGAGGCGGCCGACTCGCTCATTGCCTGGCTGCTGGGTCCGGCCTCGCGTGATGTGATCGACCAGTTTGGACGAGCGCAATTTGGAGATCAGCTCTTCAGACCCCGCTGATGTAGGCATCATGGACCTCATCCTGGATGCACTGAAGCAGGCGTTCACAATCCTGATGACGGGCCAGGCATACGTCGTCGACGTACTCCTGCTGTCCATTCGAGTATCGGGCAGTGCGATCGTACTCGGCGTGTTGCTCGGCATGCCGGCCGGCATCGCAGCGGGCATGTTACGGTTTCCCGGACGTCGCGTGCTCATTGCGCTGATTCACACCGGCTTCGCTCTGCCTCCGGTAGTGGTTGGGTTGTTCGTCTATATGCTGCTGTCACGATCGGGACCCGTGGGTAGTCTTGGTCTGCTGTTCACGCCGGCCGCGATGATACTCGCGCAGTCAGTTCTGGCTGCACCGTACGTTGCGGGAATCACCCTCGCGGCAGTGCAAGCGGTTCCCGCCGATGTGCGTTTGCAAGCGCTCGCGCTGGGTGCGGGCCGATGGCGCGCGGTCTGGGCGCACGTACGCGAAGCGCGTCTCGGCTTGATGGCCGCGATCGTGGCCGGTTTTGGCGCCGTGATCTCCGAGGTCGGCGCGGTGATGATGGTCGGCGGCAACATCCTGGGTGAAACGCGCGTGATGACTACGGCAATCGTGCTGGAAACGCGCCGTGGCAATTTCGCGACGGCACTCGCGCTTGGATTGATTCTGCTCTTCTTCGCGTTCGCGGCAAATCTGGCACTGACCCACTTACAGCAGCGCGAACGCGGCCGATGAACCCGGCCCGCGCAGCAGATGGCCACTCCGCCAACGGTGACTTCGTGCTGCTTGCGACCGGGCTGCGGCGATCGTACGGCGGTCGGGATGTCGTCCGAATCGACGAGATCGGTGTCCGGGCCGGCGAGGTGCTCGCGATCCTGGGACCGAATGGTGCCGGCAAGACCACGCTCTTCCGGCTGCTGCTGCTGCTCGAGAAACCGGATGCTGGTACCATCCAGCTGGGCGGGCAGATCACGCGGCCGGGAGATGCAGCCGCTCGCGGTCGCGTGGCTGGGGTCTTTCAGCGACCGTATCTTTTCTCGGGATCGGTTCGCCACAATCTGAATTACGGGCTGAAGGCGCTGAGGTTGCCGCAGGCAGAGCGGTCACGGCGCCTGGAAGCGGCGATTCAGGAACTGGAGCTGGGTGGCCTGTCCGATCGGGCGGTCGGCGCGCTGTCCGGCGGCGAGGCGCAGCGGGTAGCGCTGGCGCGCGCCTTGGTACTCGAGCCCGACGTGTTGCTGCTCGACGAGCCAACCGCAAATCTGGACGTGACCATCCAGCGTCGGTTCCGGGAAGACTTGAGCCGAGTCGCGCGCGCACATGCGAGGTCGGTAATTCTGATCACACACGATCCGAGTGACGCGTTTGCACTGGCGGATCGCGTTGCGGTGCTCCACGACGGACACATCGTCCAGGTAGCGGCACCACACGATCTGGTTCTGGACCCGGCGACGCCATTCATCGCAGCGTTCACCGGTGCCGAGCTGCTTCTGGATGGCGCGGTCGAAGAAGTCGACGCGGATGGGCTGGCCCGGATAAAGCTGGCATCAGGAGCGATGATCTGGGTTTCGCCGGCTGATGCGTTGAATCGCGGCACGCGGGTGCATGTAAGTTATCGGCCGGAAGATGTAGTTCTGTCATCAACCAGTACGCAGTTTCAGGCGAGTCCTCGCAATGTCTTTACAATGCGCGTCGGTGCGGTTGCACCAGCCGGTGGGCTGGTTCGAGTTGGACTGGAGGGTCCGGCCCGCCTTGCGGCCATCGTCACGCGCAGCAGTGCGCAGGAGCTTGGATTGAAACCGGGAGCCGAAATCAACGCACACCTCAAGGCGGCTGCGTTGCGCGCCTTCGTGGCCGGTCCATGAAGGGAGCCGTAGTCGATGAGATTCCGGTCACCATCAGCGTGAACGGCCAGGCAGTGCTGCAAGGCACCTGCTCGCCGGATTTGCTGGAAGCCTACGCGGTTGGCCGACTGCTGGCAGAAGGCTACATCGTCGATCGTGACGACGTGCATGCAGTGGCAGTGCATGGCGGAGAGCAAGCGCGCAGCATTGTGGTCGAGCTGCCACTACCGGCCGCGCAAGCCGGTGAGGGAGAGCGGCGTCATCGCGCGCAGCACGGCTGTGGCATTCTCTACTACGTTGAGTGCTCACCGGAAACCATCCGCCGGCCGTGGAGTGCCGAACTTCCGGACCTGTCGATTTTCCCAGAGCTGTATCGCCATTTGTTCGCGGCAGCCGACCTGCATCGTGAAACCGGTGGCATGCACTCGGCTGCGCTGGCCAAAGGCGAGTCGGTGCTGCACGTTGCGCATGACGTCGGCCGCCACAACGCGGTGGACAAATCAGTGGGCCAGGCCGTGCTGGCCGGCCTCAACCTGAGCGAAACCGGCTTGTTGCTCTCCTCGAGGATCAGCGGTGAGATTGCACTCAAGGCTGCGCGTGCAGGTGTAGCCTGGGTGGCGAGCCGCTCGATTCCCTCCACACTGGCGTTGCGCATCGCGCGCTTCGCCAACCTGCCGCTGATCGGACGCGCACCGGGCAAGGATGCGTTCGTGCACGAGCCGACCCCGCCGAGTGTGGCCTGATGCGGCCACCGTTCGGCGCAATCATGGCCGGCGGCCGAAACAGTCGATATGGCGATCTCAAGGCCCTCGCGCCGGTTGCCGGACAGGCCATCATCGATCGTGTGATTGAACGGCTGCGCGCCGTAACGCCCGACCTGATTCTCATCGCAAACGACGTCGTGGCGTATCACGCGGTCGACATACCGAGCCGGCCGGATCGAATTCCCGGACTGGGCGCACTGGGCGGGCTGCATTCGGCCTTGCACTGGGCAGCGGAAGAAGCACGTGACGGTATCATTGCGATTGCCTGCGACATGCCGTTCGTCTCCTCTGCCCTGCTCGGCCGGCTGCTCGAGCGGTCACGGTCGGATGATGCACCGGACGTGGTCGCTCCGGAGAGTGGAAGTCGCCGTGGACTGGAGCCGTTGTGCACATACTATTCGGTTGGCTGCCTGCCAGCGATCGAAGCGGCGATTCAGCGCGGCGACAGCCGGATGATCGGCTTCCACGCGCAAGTGAGTGTTGAGCGAATCGCGCTGGCCGAAGTAGCGAAGTACGGCGACCCGGAAACGCTGTTCATGAACGTGAACACGCCGGAAGAAAGGCTGCTGGCCGAGCGTATCGCGCAGGAGCATGCATGAGCGGATCCGCGCGTCAGCCCGACTGGATCGATGTAGCGTCGGCGCAAGCGCGTGTGCTCGCCGCCATTGAAGTGCTCAGCAGCGAGACGGTGCCGCTCCGGGATGCCGTACAGCGCACGCTCGCCGCGCCGGTCAGCTCACCGATCGACCAGCCGCCATGGAACAACAGTGCGATGGACGGCTACGCGACGCGGGCTGCGGACGTGGTAAATGCAAGCAAGCAGATGCCCACTCGATTGCGTGTGATCGAGAGCATCGCCGCTGGCGAGTTCCCGAGAAAAACTCTCGGACCCGGTGAGGCCACGCGCATCATGACGGGCGCGCCGGTACCGGAGGGGGCCGACACGGTCATTCGGGTTGAGCATACCCGTGAAGGCGATGCCGATCATGTGTTGATCGTCGATGCGATGGATGCGGGCCGAAATTTGCGCTTCCGCGGTGAAGACCTGCGCACCGGAGATACCGTTTTGTTGCCCGGACGGTTTTTGCGGCCGGGTGAGATCGGTGTCCTGGCCACGGTTGGTGCCAGCCAGGTCGAAGTGTTCCGGCGTCCGCGCGTGGCCATCCTCTCCACCGGGAATGAGCTGGCCGAGCTGAACCAGTTCGACCAGGTGCTGCAGGGCAGGAAAATCGTGAACTCGAATTCCTATTCACTGGCGGCGGCCACGATTGGTTCGGGCGCGCTGCCGGTGATGCTCGGCATTGCGAGTGACGATGCAGCCAGCCTGCGCGATCATATCGAGCAGGGATTCGACGCCGATGTGCTGGTGACGACGGCGGGCGCCAGCGTAGGCGATCACGACCTGGTCAAGGATGTACTCGAGGAGCTTGGCTGTACTCTGGACTTCTGGCGAGTGAGAATGCGGCCGGGCAGTCCGATCTCTTTTGGCCTGATCCCCGCGCGAGATCGAAGAATCCCTGTATTCTGCCTGCCCGGCAATCCGGTATCGGCGCTGGTGACCTTCGAGTTGTTCGTGCGGCCGGCACTCCGCAAAATGCAGGGAAGAACCGACGTCTATCCGGCCACCATGCGGGTGAAGGTGGAGGAGCGCACCAGCTCGAAACGCGGACTGACCCATTTCCTGCGAGCAACACTGAAGCAGAATCCCGGCGGAGAGCCGCTGGCGCGTTTGACCGGGGGCCAGGGGTCCGGACTGATTACTTCCATGGCGCATGCGGATGCACTTCTCATCGTGCCGGAAGATCGCGATGCATTGGAGGCGGGCGAGCTCGCCTGGGCCGTACGACTGACCGGGCCCGACCAGGGCCAGGAGAATCCAGGATATTGAGGAGGCGGTTGTGAGGAAGAAGTGGTCATGAGGACGATTCGTCCGGCGGATTACCAGCCGGCATTGCCGATCGATCAGTTGATCCTGCGCGAAAAGTCGGACCCGGAAGCCGTGGAGATGGATGCGCTGTTCGTAGGTGGCGGTCCGGCCGGCCTGGCGGGAGCCATCGAGCTCGCGCGCCTGGTCAAGCAGGATCAGGAGAGCGGCGGCTCGCTCGGAGACCTGAACATCGCCGTGCTGGAAAAAGCGGAGACGCTCGGCGAGCACTGCCTGTCCGGCGCAGTAATCAATCCGATTTCATTGCAGGCGCTGTTTCCGGAGCTCGGCATCAAGGACTTTCCTCTGCGTGCAGCCGTAAAAGAGGAACGCGTCTACGTGATGACCAGCGGCAGCTCATTCAAGATTCCGACGCCGCCCACCATGAAGAATCACGGCAACTACATCGCATCGATTTGCGAGCTGGTGCGCTGGCTGGGGGAAAAAGCGGAAGCATTGGGTGTCAATCTTTTCACCGGCTTTCCTGCCGCGTCACTACTGGTAGATGATCGAAGAGTGCTGGGCGTACGCACGGCAGCGGCCGGCCTCGATCGCCAGGGCAAGCCGGGCAGCGGGTACAACCCACCCACCGATATCATCGCAAAAGTCACCGCGCTGTCTGAAGGTACGCGCGGCACGCTGTCACAGGCCTACTTCGAGTGGCAGAAAGTACGATCGCCAAACCCACAGATCTTTGCGCTCGGTGTGAAAGAGATTTGGGAAACCAGGCGACCGCTGCACGCCATCATCCACACCATGGGCTGGCCGTTGCCCACCCATGCGTTCGGCGGCAGTTTCATCTATCCGCTCGAGCCCAACGTGGTCGCGCTGGGCCTGGTGGTTGGCCTGGACTACCACGATCAGCGTCTCGACGTGCATCAGCTGCTCCAGCAATTCAAGCACCATCCGACCATACGGCCCTACCTGGAGGGTGGCGAGTTGATGGAGTGGGGTGCGAAGACGATTCCGGAGGGCGGATACTACTCTCTGCCCGAACGCCGTCATGGCGATGGGATGCTGGTCCTGGGCGACAGCGCGGGCTTCGTAGAAGTCGCATCGCTGAAAGGAATCCACTACGCCATCCAGTCCGGCATCTTTGCCGCGCGCACAATTTTCGCCGCGCTGAAGAGCGGCGACACATCAGCCAGCGGCCTCGCGCAATACGATCGCATGGTGAATGACAGCTTCATCGTGAAAGACCTGCATGCACGCCGGAACATGCGGCTGGTTTTCAAGGACGGCTTCTATCTGGGCGGCGTCAAGGCGGGACTGCTCTCCATTACCGGCGGTGCCTTCCCCGGCGGGAAAGTCGCGCTGGAGCCGGACGCCGCGGTTCCCCGCGTGGTTGGTGCTCCTGCTGAAACCGGTTTTGAAGGACCCCTCGCCATTCGCAAGCTGGATGCAGTCTTCAAGTCGGGCAATGCAACCCGCGACGACATCCCATCACATCTAATCATCGGGAAGGACATTCCCGGTGACGTAGCCGAACTGTACGAGCACATGTGTCCGGCCGGGGTGTATGAGCGAGACGGCGATCGGCTGGTGGTGAATGCACCCAACTGCATCGACTGCAAAGCCACCGACGTGCTGGGTCCGCGCTGGACGCCTCGTGAAGGCGGGAGTGGGCCGAAATACAGGAGGATGTAGCGGACCGCCTCCCCGCTTTCCCTATTTGGCGCTATGCGCTATCAACGCTTCCGATTTAGACATGCACGCGCCGTCCCAGGCGGTAAAGCCACGGATCCAACGGTATACTAACTGAACGGCACCGTCGATGTGATTGCTGGTTGGGACAATGCAATAAGTGATAGACACCACCGCACGGCAGTCAATAACTGGATGCGCCATACCGGGGAAGCGGGGAGGCGGTCCGCCAGCAAAGGAGCCCAATGAAACGACTGGCATTCCTGGTCCTGACGATTATCGCCCTGACAATTCCGTTTGGAATCTCGGCGCAGCAGACCACGGTGATACTCGTGCGTCACGCCGAAAAAGTGGACGGCCCGGGCGACGTCGCATTGTCGGAGGCAGGTGCTGCACGAGCGGCTCGGCTGACCGAGTTGCTCAAAAGTGCGGGTATCACAGCGGTGTATTCAACACCTTTCAGGCGCACGCTGGAAACGGCAGCGCCGATCGCGAAAGCGCTGGGACTCGAGGTGCTGCAAACTCAAAACAGCGCCACCTATGCGCAGAGCACGGCCGAGCGTGTGTTGAAGGAGCAACGCGGCAAAACCGTCCTGGTGGTAGGACACAGCAATACCACTCCCGATCTGGCCAAAGCGCTGGGCGTAACCGTGCCAGCCATAACGGACCCTGAGTACGACAACCTGTATGTAGTGCAGATTGCGGCCGATGGAAAGGCGACGGTGATTCGCGCTAAGTACTGAGCGCGTCGACCAGTTCGCGGCAGAACGCGGGGATATCTTCGACGACCCTGCCCCATACGATGTTGCGATCGCGGAACGCCGGCGCATCCACCCAGGTTGCGCCGGCGTTTTCCAGATCGTCCTTGATGGCAGATGAGCCGGTGGCGCGATGACCTTTCACGATGCCGGCGCTGATGGGCACCCAGCCAGCGTGGCAAATTGCGCCGATGATCTTGCCTGCGTTGTACGCATCGCGCACGATGCGCTTCACGCTCTCACTGCGGCGCAGCTTGTCCGGTGCCCAGCCGCCAGGAATCACGATGCCATCGAAGTCAGCCGCGCTGATCTGATCGGCTGAAGTATCCGGTTTTGCCTTGAGACAATGCTTGCCGGTGTACTCCGGTTTGCCGGTACCGACGATCACGACGTCGGCGCCTTCCTCACGCAGCCGCATGACCGGCACCCAGAACTCCAGGTCCTCGAGCCGTCTTCTACAAAGTACGCGATGCGCTTGCCTTGAAGCTTCACTTCAGCCACAAACCTTCTTGATCTCTTCCGTGAGTTTTGGAAGAATCTCGGTCACGTCGCCGACCAAACCGTAATCGGCGATCTTGAAGATCGGGGCATCGGGATCCTTGTTGATCGCTACGATGGTTTTCGCGCCACGCATGCCAGCCAGGTGTTGCATGGCACCGCTCACACCAATCGCGAAGTAGAGCTGGGGGGAAACGGTTTTGCCGGTCTGGCCGACCTGCTCCGAGTGCGGCCGCCAGCCAGCATCCACGACCGCGCGTGACGCACCGAGCGCGCAGTTGCTACCCAGAGCATCGCGCAGGGCTTCGAGCAGATGCCAGTTCTCCGGACCCTTGAGACCACGCCCGCCACTGACCACAATCCCCGCTTCGGCAACGTCGACCTTGGCGCCACCGGCGGCCTTGACCTCACGAATTTTGACGCGCGATTCGATGGTCGGCGCGGCAATCGTTTCGACCGTGCCGGCAGCAGCGCGTTCCTGCGGCCGGAAGAGGTTGGGCCGGATGGAAACCAGACGCGGTGAGGCCAGCAGAGTAAGGCGCGCAATCGCGCGGCCTGAGTAGACCGGCCGGGTCACGATCAGCTCGCCATTCTCGACCGCTAGTGCAGTCGCATCGGTGGCCAGCGGCAGATCGAGTTTGGCGGCTACGCGTGGCGCGATGTCCTTGCCCAATGAACTGGCCGCGAACACCACCGCGAAGTAATCCCCGGCCTTCACGGTATCGGCGATGAGTTGAGCGGCGACATCGGGTGACCTCAGCGCGTCGCCTTCCGCAACCATGACCCGG
>JBBDWZ010000164.1:0-26709 GCA_040902615.1 Gemmatimonadota bacterium
ACTCGTGCGTACAACGAGCTGGTGGCTCAGGAAATCGAATTCGATTTCGAAGGTGCGGTGTCCGAACGGAATCGGTGAAGTGGTGAGCCCGCGCGCCGACAGGTAGAGCGCTGAATGCCACCAGTGGTTTTGGGTGGGAGCAAGCTGGAGTCGCGTCTTGCCTACGATCTGGGTCCAGCGATGCAGAGTCGCATAGGTGTTCTGCCACTCGTCCAACGTCAGCGGCGGCCAGTCGGCAGCGTGCGGCTCACTGGGACTACTGCTGTTTTTCATGAGAGACCTCGGCGCCTGCGCCACCACCACTCCGTTCCGAGGAATAATACGAACGGTAAGATCCACCACGCCGAACGCATGGGGTGCCAGGTCTCGCGGCGAGTGGCGGGCTGGAGCACATTTGCAATCCGATCGGGCAGCTGCTCCAGTTCGTGTTCTGAAACCGCGCTGCCGCCTCGCGAGCTGGCCAATGCCGTGACCAGGTCGCGCTGGTCGGGAACAGGCTGTGAAAACGCCTGGCCGACCATGAGCACTGCGGTGGTGCGGCCGGCATCGCTCGAGGCATTCACTCGGTAAGTACCCGTTGTGGCCGGTGCCCGCAACGACCCGCGAAATCGACCCAAACCATCCGGCCAGAGCCGAATCGCAACGGGTCCGCCCGGCAAGTCGATGGCCGCCGCGGCGGATACGCGCGAGATACTTCGTTCCGGCGGGTTACCGCTCGCAGGATCGCGAATGGTGACGGTCACATCAGTCGAACGGCCGGGCGCGAGCAGCGGATGGGTGAGCTCGATCGCGACGGGCGGCGCCGCAGAGGCTGCGGCCTGTGCAACCAGCGTCTGCCAGAAGCGATCGAAATCGGACTGTGATGGATCGCGAAATTTCCAGGCATCGAGAGCACCGCTCACAATCGCGCGGCCCGCGCCTGCAGCAAGTTGCCAGAGCACAGGTTGACGCAGCGAGTCTTGCGCGAGTGGCCGGGCACCGGCCGGCAGCCGGGCTGGCCACATCACGGTGGAGGCGCGCAGCCGTTCGCCGTTGGACACTACTGTTGTGACCGCGTTTCTGACAGTCCACTCCGCTACGCGGGTCAAGCGCCGATACGGCCCATCGGCATTCTGATCGAATAACAGGATGACGGTACCGCCGCGCTGCCGCATGAAACGATCGAGGCCGGCGACATCCGGTTCGGACAGCCCCTCCGGCGCGCCAATTACGATCGCATCATGAAGTGAGGTGGCAGAATACGGTTCAAGCGATTCTGGTGGCCCGCCCGCGTCACTGCTGATGTTGCGTGAGGTGAGCACTCGGCTAGTCACGACGAAGCGCGGGTCCCGCTCGATTGCGCGGCGCACGAATGTCGACGACCAGGACGGCCGCGTATCGTAGAACAACACCGACCAACGCTGCTCGTGCACATCGACCAGCAAGTCACTGGCTGCCGATTCGCTCGAGCCATCCAGCTCCGCAGTGAGCTGCAATCGGGCGGGCCCGGTCGTGGCCGGCACGAAATTAAGCGACACACTCAGATCCGCGTCCGCGGTCAGCTGCCTCTGAACCCGATCGATCACTATGCCATTCATGCGCAGAACCACATCCAGCCGGCGGCTGCCGCCACTGCGGACGACCAGCGTGCTCGTGATCGGCACGCGCGAGTGTAAGGGCGCTCGTGCTGGAGCGGCGACACCGATGATGCGGACGGAGGGCACGGCGCGCTCGGGTAACACGGCGAACACGGGGCCAGCGAGCGCTGCCGTCGAAGCGGGCAAGCGATCGCCGATCAGAACCGTGGCCGCGGCACCGGCAAACGGCGCGTGCAGCACGGTGAATCGTTTGCTGAGCCCGTTCTCTACTGCGTTGGATAGTCTGCTGTGTGTCGAGTCTGTGGTAACCAGCGCGATCTCGGGCTTGCTGTTCCGTGCGGTTGTGATCGCGGGGTCGATCACTGCCACCGCAGCAATGACGATGGCCAGGCCACGCAGCACGCCGGGCATCATCGGGACCCCGGTCGATTCAGCGCATCCACCAGCGCACCGTCGAGGCGGCTGGCGTCTTCGGACCGCGTCCGTGGTGCATCCGTGAGTTCGGCACGCACGGCTTCGGCCAGCAGGGTCGCGGCGCGGTCGAGCTGCGTGCGTGCCCGTGCGTCCTGACCATCGGAGCTGGCTGTGGCGGCCGCGTCGAGCGCAGCTGCGATCGGCTGCAATACCGCCGCGGATGGATCGATTTGCAGGACTTCCTGGGCCAGCGCAGAGATGCGCGCAGCGGGCCCGACCTCATTGTTAGCCGCGGCTGCGGCAATGCTCGCCAACACGCGCCGCATCGCCAAAACCCGAGGATTGAGCTCCGGCGGTGAAAGTGGCCGAGTCGAACGGGTGACGCCGGCCAGCTCGCCGGTCAATCGCCTGGACAAATCCAATTGCTCGCGTTGCGTCAGTGCGCGCAGGATGTAACGCGTCCGTGAGAACGCACGCTCCAGCTGATCGAGCGCAGCCTTTTCTGCGGCCAGTGCCCGCGTAAGATCGCCGCGGTTCAGTGCCGTGTTGGCGCGGCTCATCGAACGGATCGCGAGTACGAGCGCGAGACGGCCCTGGTTGGCAATTCTGCCCGCGATCGCTTCATCATCGGCAGCGATATGAGCTTCCTCATTGAGGTCGCCCAGTCCCGCAGCCGCCAGAACCTCTTCGGCCAGCTCGCCGCCCATCATGAACACGAACTCGGCTCGCACGGACCGCTGTTCGGCCGCCAGTGTCATGGCCTCGCGGAGCAGTGAATCGGCCGGCATCGACGGCGCACGCGCGATCAGGCGTTCGGTCTTGATAACCACCATCTGCTGACTGAGCGCGTAGCGGTCGCGTTCATCGTCAATCGCGAAACCTTCGGCCGCGACTGCACCCGGTGCCGTGATCTCTACGATATATGCATCCGATTCCGCAGCCACGGCACCCGGCCGTCGATCGGTGGCCGCTCCGCGATACACGACCATGTCACCCGCTTCCAGTGCCATTCCGGCGAGCTGAAGCGTGCCGCGCGCGCGCCAGGTGCGATCGTCAACCTTCGTGACCTGCACCGGCACTACTCCTTCGGTGAACGTGAACTGCTCGCCGGAGCCGGAGACTTTCGTGTATCGCAATGCGAGTGACGCCAGGGCGAGGTCGTCGGTTGCTTCGATGACGACATCGATCGACCGGTTCGGGTCCGGCAGCAGCAAGTCACGCCCCGGCGCCGTCGCTTTGACTTGCGGTGCGCCATCCGCAATAACCGAGAGACCAATCAGCCGCCGGCCACTGGCACTGCCATCGATTGAATGGGCTTCGATTGCAATGAAGCCATCCGCGTCGGCAATCACCACGCCTGTAAACGTGCGTCGGTCGACTGACGCCAGGGCACGTCGTCCCGTCAGCGTTTCGATACTGACCGAGTCCGCGTTTGCACGCGCACTCAGGGTGATGCGGCTGCCCGCGAGTGCCGTCACCCGCGTTGGATTCACCGAGCGCTGGCTGGGCCTGTCCGAGTATGCAGGTGGTGTAACCGTGATTTCGACCGCGCCGATGCCCGATTCGGTTTGCGCGGAGCTCGATACACCATCCGGGCGCGGCGCCAGCGACACGATCAACCCGATCGTCGCGATCCACATCACTGCGAAAAACGGGGCCGTCATTACCGCATGATTCGCTGGGAACAGTCGCGATGCATCGAGCGTTCTCGTCAGCTGCGCCGCTTCACGGAAGACCCGCTCGCTGATGTAGGCCGGAACGCGGCCGGGCTCGTCGATCAGCTCATCTGCAGTCACGATCAGGTTCTGGCACTCCGGCAAGCGCCGCTCCACCTCGACCGACGCACGAGGAACCCGCCGCCTGACCAGTACGACGCTGGTGGCAATGCAGACCAGCGAGGCGGCGACGTAGAGGATCCAGCTGCTGAAAGGCTCCGCCCGCGAGATCGCGATCGACAGCACAGTTGCTACGAGAAATCCCCTGCCTGCTCCGTCTGCGGCCGCGATCCAGGTCAGCCGTTTTTGCGTACGAGCGAGAAACTCTCGCACAGCCGACGCATCAGGCGACGCGATCATACACGGCCTCGGTGGACGCTGCGCTACTGACTTTGGGTTGGGCTCTGCGCATCAACGTCTCGACGCCGAGCAGCAGCAGGACCAGCGCCCATAACCAGCGGCCATCGCTCGCGTCGTCATCACGAATGGGATGGTCGACCACACTCGGCGGTACGCGCTGCCAGCGCCGCAACACTTCCGTCGACAATGTTTGCGGCTCCAGCTCCGATGCAGCCGCTGCCGGTGTAAGCGCGTTGAGCACCGCTATCATGAGCTCCGCCGATTCCAGACTGCCGGCACTCGCAGATGTGAACAGCAGCAGCCGTTCGCCGCCGTCGACGCTGCCGATACCGATGCGGTCGATTGTGGTCTGGCCGGCGAGCGCAGCGGCGATGTCTCCCATCCAGCGCACAGTCAGCGGTTTGGCATCACGCAACAGCACGGAACGTCGATCGTAGGTCTGGTACACGATCGCTACCCGCCTTGCGCTGTCACTGGGCGCAGGCGCCAGGGTGAGCGCAGCGTCCAACGCGGCATCGGTTTCAACTCGTTCCGTGGGTGCTGCAAGCTGGAGTATCGCGGATGCATCCGTACGCTCGGTGGCCTGCACGTTCCACTCGACGTCGGTGCGATCCGGCTGCAACGAAGTTCGCGCCGTAGTCGTGGCCACGCCGGTGCGCGTCTGGAAGTCGATCGGTCCCGATGCTGTAACCGCAGCGACCGGATCGAATCGAAGGCCGACCTCGTTCGTCAACGCGGTGATGTCGGCCTGCTCGATCGTGCCCAGCTGAAAATCGGAGACCACCACCAGCTCACGCCGTCCGGGTTGATGGCTCAGCCATTGTGCGGCGCCCGGCAGCACGGCCGCTGGCGTGGCTGACTCTACGATCAGGCTGGCCTGCGCTTCAGCGGCGCGCTCGCGTGCGTTCGCGCGCGCGACCTCGATGGCGCTCGTGCCCGATGCGGTCGCGCGTTTCATGCTGGCACTCGTATCCACCACGATGACGCGGGCCAGTTGTCGCGCCAGCGATTGCTGCCGCCCGCCAGTCAGCAGAAATGGCCGCGCCAGTGCGGCCACCGCGACCGCGACGATGGCAAGCCGAACGATCAGCAGCGGAACGTCGGTAAGCCGGGTGTGCCGTCTCGGCAGCAAGCGGGATGATTGCAGGAAGCGCAGCGTGGGGAATCGCTGTATGCGCGCGGTTCGGCGGGCCAGCAGGTGAATCAGGACCGGCACGCCCAGCGCGAGCAGCCCAAGCCAGGCCCATGGGTTGCCCCAGCTCATGCGGGTGCCGCTCTGCGCAGCAGGAATCCGCGCAACGCCCGGTCCGGCGGCTGGTCGGTCGAAATCAGGGCGTAGTCGATGCCATCGCGGCGCGCAGCGGCCCGACAGCGCTCGAGAAATTCCTGCATGGCTGCGCGGTACTGAGTTTCCACCGCGCTTGCGTCGATCAGTCGGCGTTCACCCGATTCCAGGTCGGCGAACTCGAGATCACCCTGGTATGGAAAGTTCAATTCGTCGGGTGAGACGATCTGCAGCATGCCCGCATCGTGGCCATGACTGGCCACGCGGCGCAGCTCTCGACGGGTTGGTTCCTCATCATCGTAGAAATCGGAGATGACCAGCAGCACGCCGCGACGCTTGAGCAGTTCCGCGCCGCGCGCAATCAGCCGTTCCGGCTGCCAGCTTCCACCCGGCTCCAGACGATCGAGCCGCGTGATCAGCGATCGCAGGTGCGGCCGACCACCCTTCGCTGCGATGTAAGTAAGCGCGCCCGCCGTCGTGCTCATGAGGCCCACCGCATCGCCCTGTGACGCGATCAGGTACGCCAGTGCTGCGGCGACGATCGTGGCATAGCGGAATTTCGACACGCCCTGATCCGGAAACACCATCGACGCACTGGCATCGAGTACGATCATGACCGACATGCTGGTGGTTTCGCGGAACTGCCGGGAATACAAGCGGTCGGTGCGAGCGAGGATCTTCCAATCGAGATACTTCAGATCATCGCCGGCGCGATAAGGGCGGTGCTGCTGGAATTCGGCGCTGTAGCCGTGGAATGGACTCTTGTGTCCGCCCGCGCGTACGCCCTCGACCACCAGCCGCGCGGCCAGTTCCAGATCGTGAACCGCGGCAACTACGGCGGGCGAGAGCGTGGACATCAGATCACGGCTTTACCGATTCGAGGAGCCGGCTGATGACATGATCGGGATCGATGCCATCCGCCTCCGCCTGGAAATTCACCAGCACGCGATGCCGCAATACCGGCAGTGCCACACGCGTCACATCCTCCAATGAAGGTACCGTGCGGCCATCCAGCAACGCAGCCGCCTTTGCGCCCAGGATCAACGCCTGGCCCGCCCGCGGACCTGCACCCCAGCGCACCCAGTCCTGCACCGCTTTCGGTGCATTTGGATCGTTGGGCCGGGTTGCCCGGATGATGCGCAGCGAGTAATCGATCACATTGCTGGCCGCGGGCAGATCGCGCACCAGCATGCGCGCGGCCTCCAGCTCATCACCGGTTGCCACCGCGGTTGCCTGCGGGTCGGCGCCGGTAGTGGTCTCCGCCAGGATTCGGCGCTCATCATCGATGGCGGGATAATCCATGACGACATTGAACATGAACCGGTCGAGCTGCGCCTCCGGCAGCGGATGCGTGCCCTCCTGCTCGATCGGGTTTTCAGTCGCCAGCACGAACAGCGGCCGGTCCAGCTCGTAGCGCACTCCACCGATCGTTACCTGGTACTCTTGCATCGCCTCGAGCAGCGCCGCCTGCGTGCGGGGCGGCGTACGATTGATCTCATCCGCCAGGATGATGTTGGCGAAGACCGGCCCCGGAATGAATCGCACATTGCGTTTGCCCGTACTGACGTCCTCCTCGATGACTTCGGTGCCGAGGATGTCCGAAGGCATGAGATCCGGCGTGAACTGTATGCGATTGAACTTGAGGCTGACTGCATCCGCGAGGGTCTTGATCAGCAGCGTCTTGGCCAGGCCCGGAACACCGCGCAACAGACAATGCCCGCCGGCAAACAGGCAGATCAGGATCTCGCGGCGCACCTGCCGCTGGCCAATGATGACCTTGCCAATCTGCTGGTCCAGACGAGCAACTACCGCCGCCGCTTCTTCGAAGGACAGGGAAAAACTGTTACCGGCGGGAGTCGGATGCATTTGCTTGAGCACGCCCGCCAGTATAGTCGGGTCTATGGTGTCGGACCAGCCAGCAACGGTTCCGGTTCCGCCCTCAAATCTCGAAGCCGAATATCACACCCACCGTGAGCAGGGCAGTGAATACCAGCCCGGCCAGCGCCGCGTAACCGAGGATGCGGACAGTCAGGCTCGGCGTGGTTTGGTAACACTTACACTGGTCTGGGGCGGGAACTGTTAGTGTAAGTGCGAGTGCAAGAGTGAGTTTTTCCGTCCGAGTTGTTAGTATCAAGAAGGGTGAGTCCGCCGCCCGGGCTCTCGCGACTCAAAACGATGGAGACTTTCGAATGGTGCACCCGCTACTCATTCTCGCCCTGGTGCTGCAGATCGCGGAGCCGCAGCAGCGGCGGCCGAACATCCTGATCACGGGCTCAACGGACGGACTGGGCCGCGAAGTCGCACGGAAGCTCGCGGCCGGCGGCGCACACGTGATCGTGCATGGCCGGAACCGCGAACGCGGCGAGGCCCTGGTTGCCGAGATCGCGAAGGAAGGCAAAGGCACCGCAAAGTTTTACGCCGCGGACCTGGCGTCACTGGCCGAAGTGCGCAAGCTCGGCCAGGCCATTCTTCGGGACTACGATCGACTGGACGTGCTGGTCAACAATGCCGGTGTCTGGCTCACTCGTGGTGAGCGCCAGGTCAGCGCAGACGGCCACGAGATGCACTTCGCGGTGAACTACCTGTCGGGTTTCCTGCTCACACAAATGCTGCTGCCGAGACTAATTGCGGCCGCGCCCGCGCGGATCGTGAATGTCGCTTCGGTCGCGCAGTCACCGATCGACTTCAACGATCCGCAACTCGAAAAAGGGTACAACGGCGGCCGAGCCTACGGTCAGAGCAAGCTCGCGCAGATCATGCATGCGTTCGACCTCGCCAAAGAGCTCGAGGGCAAACGGGTGACCGTGAACGCCGTGCATCCCGCAACCCTGATGAACACGTCAATGGTGGCCAATGCCGGTGCCCAGCCGCGCAGCACAGTCGAAGAAGGAGCCGCCGCGGTCCTTCAGCTGATCACCAAACCCGACATTGGTACCGGCCAATACTTCAATGGGCTCCGACCCATGCGCGCCAACGCGCAAGCCTATGACGAGGCTGCGCGGGAGAAGCTGCGCACACTCAGCAAGTTACTGACCGGGTCGATGTAGCATGACTGATATCGACCGGCGTGACTTCGTCCGCGATGAGGAAATGCGTGCCGGATCAAAACGCGCGGATCGCACGAACTCGGCGCGGGAAATCCTTGTCGTCATAGTGCTGGCGCCCGAGGTCCGCGAAATCGATGTGGTGCGCCATGTCCGTCGTTTGCTGTGATGACGCCCAGTACTGGACGTTATCGGCAACTCCGCGCGTGCCAAAGTCGTCGGCGCCGCTCGCTTTCAGGTTCTTGTACATCAGCGCCAACTCATCGCGCGAGGGCAGGAACCAGCCACGCACGCCGTTCAGATTGAGATTGGCACACAAGGCAGCGGCGGACGTGGGTTCGGCACAGGCAGCGAGCAGGTCCAGCGTATTCTGCCGGCCGGTGCCGACCGCAGTGCCGCGCGCCCCGGCAATCGCGGTTCGGAAACAGCCCCATTTTGCGCCCGCGCTCTGATCGAAGGGAGCGGCCTCGAGATAGCGCCAGCCATCGGTTGCATAGTTTGGATTCACGTAGAAAATCAGGCCACCCGCGGGACCCGTATCGCCAAGCGCGTACTCTTCGCTGGACAGCCAGACGTTCATTTCACCTGCGCCCCGATTGGCCCACAAATAATACGGTATCAGCTTGACGGGTTTGGCCGGCGCGGTCGGTTGTGTCACGCTCCTGGCGACCGTGTTTATGACCGTCACGCCATTGTAGAAGTTTGGGTCGAAGGCCGGCTTCAGCGCAGTCCCGGGTTCGACCAAGAGGTTCAGCACTTTGCCATCTTCACAATCGGGCCACTCGGCGCAGTAAACGATCGGCCCCCGTTCGACTGCGATCCGGCCACGATTCTCCTTCACCTTCGAGTGCGCGACGACTTTCCTCGGTTCAACCGCGAGCTCCAACTCGACGACATCGCCTTCGTTCCAGATTCTATCGAGAGTGATGTAGCCCAAACGGTCGGCCGCGGTGGCGACGTTCTTTCCATTCACGGTGACCCTGACTGGCCGTTCAACCCGGTCTGCGTACGAATAGAGATTGCCCGGGACCGGCTGGTTTCTGGCCCAACCGGGAACGCGCAGCTTGATCGTTCCTCGCACTGGTTCCGTGGTGTTCACGGCAATCGCAGTTTCCCCTGCCCACGGCAGCTCACTCGCTACCGAAAGCGACACCGCCTTGCCTTTGATCTTGAAGCTGGCTTCGCTGGAAACGTAGAGATTGACATAGATCGCATCGCGGCTGTCTTGCGCGTAGATGTAACCGGGCATCGAAGACAGGAACCTGACCAGGTTCGGCGGACAGCATTCCAGTGACGCACGCTCCCAGCGATGATCGCGTCCATCCCCCGCGCTGGCCAGCCGGTTTACGTAGAAAAACTGTTTCCCCGCGACTGAAACGCCGTCCACCGCATTGTTGTACATGCCGCGTTCCAGGACATCGATGTACTTGCTGTCACCCGTAGCCAGGAACATGCGGTGACTCAGGGTCATGAACATCAGCACGGCGCAGGTCTCGGCATACGCGCTGATGTTCGGCAACGAGTACGGCTCGCCGAAGCCTTCGTTCCCGGTGCTGCCAACGCCACCCGTGATATACAGCTTCCTGGTGACGGCATCGAGCCACATGCGGTTTGCCGCATCGAAGTAACGCCTGAGTCCCGTGAACACTCCCACATCCGCCAGCGAAACCATCAGCGTGGCGCCATTCACTGCGTGTCCTACCGCCTCACTTTGTTCCAGCACCGGCTTGTACGACTGGTTGTGCCGGCTCCGATTCAACGAGTTCTCCAGTCCGCGGATGTCGAGATAGTGTTTGGCCAGGTCCAGGTGCTTCTTGTCGTGTGTGACCCGGTATAATTGCAGACAGTTGATGGCATCACGTTCACCACCGGAAAACGGAGGATTGTTCTGTTTGAAGTCCTCGTAGAGTCGCTCGGCGGATTTAATGGCGGGTTCGATCAACTCGCGTTTCCCGGTAGCGTGGTACCAGGCTGCGGCCACCTCGAAGCCGCCATTGCCCTGACTCTGCTGTGCAGCCCGCGCTAGGGTCTGCATCCGCTCTTCGACCTGGGCCTGCAACCTGGCATCCGGGTGGGTCTGCAGCGAATTGATGGCGGCTTCCAGAACATTGGCGCCAAAGCCTCTTCCGCTCTCACCCAGCTTTTGTACCTCGAACGGAATCGTGACTTCCGCGTTCGTGCTGATCTTCGGCTTCCAGAAACTGTCCTTCAGCGTGACTTCTGAAAACCGCTTTGGTCGTATCGGATATTCGGCGATGGGTTTGTAGGCAGCATCGCCGATCCTGGGTTCTCCTGGCTCGCTCCTGGACGGAGCTGCCGCAGGCGTTTGAATCCCATAGGCCAGCACACCCGCCGCCAGGGGAGCGGCCTTCAGGAAATCGCGACGGTGGATGTTGTTGTGGTCCATGATATCTCCCGACCGTGGGCGGGTCTTCTGAAAACTTCACGAGAGTGAAACCTGCAAACTGTACAGCGATCACGATCACGACCGCCAGAGCCGCGGCGTTACCAACTCCGTTACATCGTCAGGCTGGTCCTTGAATCGAATGGTCCAGCAGGGTCATCGGATGGTAGATGGCAGATCGAGATAAGCCCCGATTTGCAGTGCACAGCCAATGGAGCCGGGCACGAGCAATCAGCATCCTTCCGTCTAAATGAGGTGCGGTGGCGGCTAGCCGGGGTCTAACATACATTTTCCACAACCGTCACTTCCTCTCGGTAGTGCTTTGGAACACCTGCACGAACGAATCGCGCCTCTGGTCGCCGAGTGGCGCGCTTCCGGTTACGACGTCGAAGATTACCCAGCGATAGCCGAAATCCTAGATTATCAGACTGACGCGGAAAGCGGCTCTACACGGTTTTTGCGCCAGCCACAGCTCCGCGCACTCGAGACCTACTGGTATTTGCGGCTAGTCGAAGGCACGCCTCGAGTGATCGATCTGTATCGCAAATTGTACACATCCAACACCGAGAAGCTGGAAGCGCTTGGCCTCCTCTCTGAGCCATTTACTCAGATCGTCATGGATCAAAGCCTCGACGACCTGTTCGATCGAATCGAGTCGGACGATGAGCTGGTCCGCACTCACCACCTCGAAGCACTGCGCGAGACGCTCACCCTGTCATACCCGAGTTATATCCTCGCCCTTGCCATGGGCGCGGGCAAAACCATCCTGATTGGCGCCATCATCGCTACAGAGTTCGCGATGGCGACCGAGTATCCAGATGGCGACTTCGTGCAAAACGCCCTGGTATTTGCGCCCGGCAAAACCATTCTCGAGGCGTTGCGTGAGCTGGCTAACATGTCGTACGAGCGGGTCCTGCCACCCCGTTTCTACAATACGTTTGCGGCGACCACGTCGTTGACCTTCACGCGCGATGGAGATCCGGACATCCCCGTCATTCGTGGCTCGCGCTACAACGTAGTGGTCACGAATACGGAAAAGATCCGAATTCAGAAGGAGGCCATCACTCGAGGACTCCTGGGAACTCTGTTCTCCGGCGCACGTGATGACCAGGCGCGGCAGGATGTCGCCAATCGACGGCTCCAGGCTATTGCAAGTCTTCCGCATCTGGCTGTTTTCTCGGACGAAGCCCATCACACGTATGGACAGAGCCTGCTGGGCCGCTGGGACACTGACGCGCAAACCGATGAGCGTGTGTTCAAGCCTGCCGGGATCAAGAAAGTCCGCCGGACAGTCGACTACCTCGCCGAACAGACCAACGTTATTTGTGTCGTGAACACGACCGGAACGCCGTATTTCCAAAAGCAGCCGCTCAAGGACGTCGTCATCTGGTATGGGCTTTCGGAAGGCATCCGGGACGGAATTCTGAAGGAAGTGGGGGACAACATCTTCGCTTACGAGCTTAAGGCGGGCGCGGAAGATGACCTGGTGCGCGACATAGTCACGACCTTCTTTCAAACCTACGGAGACACGCGATTGCCGGATGGCTCGGCGGCCAAGCTTGCCCTGTACTTTCCGCAAAACGATGACTTGCGCGAGCTGCGGCCCGCCGTGGAAAGCGCGCTGGCCCAACTTGGCATGCCTGCCACGATCGTATTACGCAACACGTCCGAATCGCCAAAGGAAGAAGAGACCGCGTTCAACCGGCTGAACGACCCTAACTCACCACACCGCGTCATTTTGCTGGTCAACAAAGGGACCGAGGGCTGGAATTCTCCGAGCCTGTTTGCCTGCGGTTTGGTTCGCCGTCTCACCAGCTCGAACAACTTCGTGTTGCAGGCCGCTACGCGCTGCCTCAGGCAGGTACCGGGCAACAATCAACCGGCGCGCATCTACCTCACCGCGGAGAACCGCAACGTGCTAGACAAGCAACTGCGCGACACGTATGGTGAAAGCCTGACTGATCTGCAGCGGTCGCCGCGCGAGCGTCGGTCCGCTTTGCTGACTCTGCGAAAGACGGACGTCCCGCCCATTGTAGTCAATCGAACGGTGCAGCGAATTGTACGTCAGGAACCAGCTGAGCCACTCAAATTGAAACGGCCAGTCCATCGGCCAGGGTCAGACCTCGAACGAACTGCGCTCACCCTCGTTGATGATGTGCGCGGTGCGCGTCTGCTGCAGGCGCTCGGATCAACGGTTTCAATCGAAACCATGGACGCGAGCTTGGACCTCCGATCTGCCGCCGTGCGATTGGCCGCCGAATGCCGAGCCGAGCTTTGGACTGTCTACGATCAATTGGTAGGGATCTATGGGGAGGGATGCGATGTGCCCTCGGCTGACCTGTCCGCGTTGGCGGAGCAGGTCCAGCGCACAACGGGGGGCTATGCGGTGCAACAGGAGATCGTCGAGTCTGCACTTGCAGTGGTAAGGTTGGAGACGAACGAGGGCGGGCGAGCGCGCGGTTGGCGCACCGTGCAAACGGCAGAAGGCGAAACCGTGTATGTAACGGAAATCACCTACTTCCGCGATCGCGAGCAGCACTTGCTACGTCTCGCCCAGCTGGGGGCAAACCCGTTCGACTACGGGTTTCACTACGATCCTTACAATTTCGACTCGGCTCCGGAGCAGGATTTCTTCAAGCGAATGCTTGTCCGGCTCGGCCAGCATCCGAGTCAGATCGAGGATATCTACTTTACTGGCGCTCTAACCGATCCGCACAAGACCGACTTCTTCATTGAGTACAAGGATGCGGACGACCGCTGGCGGCGGTACTCTCCGGACTTCATTATCCGTCGTAAGGATGGTCTATGTCTGATCGTGGAAATCAAGCGAGAGCACGATCGCGATCATCCCATCGATGGCGCGAACGGGCGCAAGGCGAACGCACTGCGCAAACTGACGGACCTGAACCCCGATCGAATTGGTTACCACATGGTGTTTGTCGATCAGGACATAGTTCCACTCGATGCTCTAACCCAGGTGATCAAGCAGCTCGGGCTGGCGGCCGGTGAACGCCTGGGCGGCCCGCGGCCGGAACAGCTTGCCAAGCTATGCGAGCGCTGGAAGATCACGGAACTGGCGGTATTCGGGTCCGCCGCGCGAGACGAGGCAGGTCCGGACAGCGATCTCGACTTACTGGTCAGCTTCAGTGGCGACGCAGCCCGCACCATTCTGGACCTACCGGTGATCGAATCGGAACTGTCGGTGGTGTTTGGCCGGATGGTCGACCTGGTCGAGCGCGCCGCGCTCGATGCGGCTGAAAACCCGATACGGCGGAGCAAGATCCTGCGCGAGTCGCGTGTCCTGTTTGGCGGATGAGCACGCGCGACCCCGAGTATCTCATGGACATGCTTCTCGAAGCGCGGCGCATCCGCCGATTTACAGATGGAATTGACCTCGTAGCTTTCGCTAGCGATGAGATGCGGCGTTATGCGGTGCTCCACTCGCTAAGCGTTCTGGGTGAGGCTGCGAAGCGCGTTTCTGCCGAAACCAAAGCCGCCACGCCGGCGATCCAGTGGCAAGCCATCGCCGGTATGCGGAACCGTCTGATTCACGAGTATTTCGGCGTCAACCTCGATACCGTTTTGGAACACAGTCCAAAGTTCGATTCCTGAATTGATCGTCCAACTCGAGAAGATTGCGCCAGTGGAGGAGAGTTGAGTCCCGCTCGGAAGAAAAAAACCGCTAACCCTTCGAAAAAGCGCAAGGCGGCGCAAGCACCGAAGCCTCCGAAAAAACCGAAGGCTGCCACCAAATCAGCAGCAACGTTGGCGAAGCCAGCCAGGAAACAAACCAGTAGCAAGAATCCAAGCGCGAACAAACCAGGCGTACGAACAACCAAGACAGTCAAGGATGTGAAAGTGTCGGCGGCAAAAGGCCGGCCTATGCTGAGTTGGGTGGGAAAGCGTCCTTTAACGCAACTCACCGCCTTTCCCGCTCAACACGTCGAAACGTTCAACGTCGGCGGGGCAACGGTTGAAGACGTTTGGAAGGACTGGCCGGAGGCTTACCCGCGCGGGGGACTGCTGTTCCACGGCGACAATAAGGAAGTGCTCGCGCACCTTCTTGCCAACGGCTTTCGTGGCAAAGTGAAGCTTGTTTACATCGATCCGCCATTTGATTCCGGCGCCGATTACGTGCGCAAGGTTGTGCTGCGCGACATTAGCGGTTCGGCAAAGGTCAACGCGGAGACCTACTCACTCGGAGAACAAATCCAGTACACCGACATCTGGGCGAACGACAACTATCTTCAGTTCATGTACGAACGGCTACTCCTGATACGTGAGTTGCTGGCAACAGATGGCGCTATTTGGCTGCATTGCGACGCTCGACGAGGGCATTTTCTACGATGCCTGCTCGACGAGGTGTTTGGCTCTGACCAATTCGTGAACGAAGTCGTTTGGCGGCGTTCCGATGCCCATAGCGACGCAGGTCAGGGCGCACAGCATTTAGGTTCCGTTCATGATGTCATCATGCTTTATCGAAAAGGAGAGCTTGGCACATGGAATGACATCTACACGCCGCTACCGGAAAGCACAGTCAAGAAGTGGTACCGGCATGTGGAGGCAGGCACGGGCCGCCGGTACAACAAAGCGGACGTTACCGGCCCCGGCGGGATGATTAAAGGAAATCCCGTCTACGAATGGAAGGGCCTTCGCAAGGCGTGGCGCTTCAGCCGCGAGCGGATGCAAACGCTCGACGATCAAGGTCTCCTCGTTTACAGTGATTCCGGCATGCCTTACTTGAAGCGGTATCTCGATGAAAGTAAGGGAGTTCCGCTGCAGGATTGGTGGAGTGACATCGCAATGGTCAGAGGCATCCATCGCAATTCGGGATTCTCTTATCCAACCGAAAAACCGGAAGCCTTGATCAAGCGTATTTTGTCAATTGTATCGGTTCCGGGTGATCTGGTTCTCGACTGCTTCATTGGCTCCGGCACAACTGCGGCAGTCGCTCAGGTTCTTGGTCGTCGCTGGATTGGCTGCGACATCAATAAGGGCGCCATCCAAACTACATCCAAACGGCTCCAGACCGTGATGCAGGGCCAGAAGCAGCGAGCATTGGCCAGCACACAGATAGGTTTCCTCGATGATCACGAGGCGACGCCCAGTGCATCACAACTCGCGTTTACCGTATGGCGCGTCAATGATTACGATCTTCAGATCCAACACAACGAGGCGGTCGAGCTGGTTTGCCAGCACATCGGCATCGAGCGAACAAGATCGGATACCTTCTTCGACGGTGTGCTCGGCAAAAAGCTGGTCAAGATCGTTCCCTTCGGCCATCCACTTACACCGCTTGATCTCGACGCCGTCCAGCGTGAGCTCGAAGCTCGCCGCGATGAGGATCGCAACGTCGTGTTAGTCTCGCTCGGTAAGGAGATCGCGGCGGATGCCTGGCTTGAAGAATGGAACCGGCTGCGCAAGACCAAGGGGGCGGCCAATCGCATGGAAGCCATTGAGCTGCGTACGGACCCCAAGTACGGCAAGTTCTTCGAGCACCGGCCAGCAACCGCGCGTGTCGACATCAAACGCAAGAAGGATCGTTTGCTCGTAACGATCGAGGACTTCATCAGTCCAACCATCCTGGAGCGCCTGGAGCTCGACCTGCCACTCTTCCGCGCCAAGATCACGGATTGGCGCAGTCAGGTCGACAGTGTGATGATCGATTCCGCCTATGATGGCGAGGTCTTAAACGTCGTTGTATCGGATGTCCCCGAGCGGAAGGACGACGTTATTAACGGCACCTACGAGCTGACAGCACCCTCGGCAAAGACGACAGTCGCAATCAAAATCACTGACATGTTGGGCGAGGAAGTGCTCGTAACACGTGAGGTGTAGCCGTGGTTCGCAAGACAACGCCGTTTTCCGCGCCTGTGGGCGGCAATCGTTCACGGCGAAATCGGGTGGTGGTTTTACGTTCCATCTGCTGCACTGCGATCGCTGTGGCCGGTCTCGCGAATTGATTTCGACCAGCTTGGCGATTTGCACTTCGGTTACCTCAAAGGCTTGCCGGGATCCTACTCGATCGCAACATCTGACCCCGACCACACAGTACCATCAGAATTGTCCGGGTGAGCATTGAACGAAGCCGAGTACCGTGCTGCAGCGTAAGCCTTTCTGCGACCGTGCCGTTACCACGGTGTTTTCCGCTTCGATGCGCCACCGCGCTGTCCTGAATGTCGTCAGACCAATTGGACGAAAGCCCGGAGGAGGATATGCTTATGTAAGACTGATCGGATGGCATGCCTGATCCACAATTTCCCTGGACGTCCAAAAATGCCGACGCCTGAAGAGCAAGCTCTGTATCGTCAACTAAAATCTGAACTCGAAAAGCGAACCCGCGGGCTCCCCGTTACTATTCTGGATTCGAGCGTCAATCCGAAGTTGCAACCTATCGATCCAGATTGGGATTACCCGACGCCGGAAGAATTGGCGGAGTTGCAGAAAGCCCTCGACAACACGGACATAATGGGGCCGCCGCCACCTCACGATTGATTGTTCGAAATGATCCTTCAATGACTCCGGAATCCGCCAACCCGCGGCGCGCAAAGCGGGTCCGACCTCCGTTGGCAATCCACCAAGCGAGCGACGGAAGCCCGGCAGCGGGTGTCGGTCCTGGCGTGGGGCTGGCTTTAGTCGCTTCCTTGTTCCCTTTAGCAATGGATAGAATCCGAATCGCAAGCGCGTACTTTTCCCTTCGCGGATACCAGGTTGCGCGGGAGCATATTCGGGAAAACGTCCAGATCCACGTTCTGGTTGGAAGGGAAGAAGGGTCCACTGTACGGAAAGCGGTTATCACCGAGATTAGCGATGATCTTGCTCGTGCCCATACTGATCTGTGGGTTACGGTGGCCGATTTGGTGACAAGGATGAAAAACGGTCTATTCACCATTCGGGACGCGCGAGAGATTGAGACACCGTTCCATTGCAAATTCTACATCTGCGATAATCTGCGATGATAAGTCGTTGTGGCACGGATCCGTAAACTACACAAGAAACGGTTTATCGAATAACGCCGAGCAGGCAAGTGTCAGTCGAAATCCGTTCGAGATTCGAGCCTTTACCGGCTGGTACGACCAGGTTGCAGCTGACGCCAAGGACCTTCTTGCTGCGCTTCTCAGTCGGCTCGAGGAATGGCTGCGCCTGGCCCAGCCTTTCGACGTTTATCTCGCAGCCTTACACAGTTTATACGACCTCGCCGAACTCGAGTGCGCTCCGGCTGCGTTCAAGCCGGTTTACTATCAGGCTGCAGTAGTAGCTCGCGCTCTTAGGCAGCTCGAGGAGTATAGAGGAGCTCTTGCCGTGGTAGCGACCGGCCTCGGCAAGACGGTGATTGGCTCTGACATCGCACATCGCTTACATGCATCCGGTCTCATCACGCGCGTCTTGCTTGTGGCGCCAAAGTCGGTGCACGATGACTGGCAGACTCAACTGGACGCGCGCCGCGTTCCATGGAAGCCTTTTACTCCGGGCACTGTTTTTCGCCGCGCAAAAGGGCCCCGACATCATCAGGCGCATGAGTTGGAGTCCCAGCTGGCTCTCGCAGATATGCACACGCTGATTATCCTCGATGAAGCGCATTTTGCCCGTAATCAACTGGTCGCTCAGGAAGCCTCGCGGCAGCCGAGCCGGGTTTATCGCCGAATCGTTCCCGCAATACGAGCCGGTGCGAAGATCCTTCTTTTGACCGCCACTCCGTACGGGACCAGCCCGCTGAACTTGGCGAGCCTTCTATTCTTGCTTCCGGATTCATCTCCAGACGGTTTGGGTGTCGACGTCCAGTGGACTGCAGGAGACATCGGTGAATTCGTTCGCCTTCCAGTGGTAACCGTGCTGGGATTTCCTCATGTGTTAGACCTAGCCCGGAAAAGAGGGGATGTCGACAACGCAGAACGTGCGTACGTCGAATTTGAAGGTGATCGCCGGTATCTTCCAAGATTCCTGAAACTGCGCATCATTCCTTACCGCCCGCTTCTAGAAGCGGAGGTTCAGGCTGCTTTCGCTGACAATTGTTTTGCACAGTCACAGCAGGTGCCACACGTCTGGGCCGATGAGACGGGCGAGCTGCAGAAAGCCGTGACCGACCCCGTGTTCAATACGACCGTTGCAGCGTGGATGAGTTCTCCACCCGCCTTTGCCGATACAATCGAGCGGAACCTGATGACGGCCGGGGGCGGAGAGCAACTAGAGGCGTCTGGATTAACAGACGATATGGAAGGTCCTGATCGATCACAGTTTGTTCTCGCTTTGGAGCTCGGTCGCCGCAACTTGGCAATCCCGTCCGCAGCAGACACTACCCGTCGGTCGGGTTATCGGACCGCTATGCGGCTGTCCCTGGCTGACCGGGCTGCTCAACTAAAACCATTGCTTAATCGGCTACGAGACTTCTCTGGCGAAGCGGACCACAAGGTGACTGAGTTGGGCAAGCTGATTTGGCGTCACTGCAAGGAGGAAGGTCTAAAAGCAATCGTCTTTGTGAGAAAACCTCGCACAGCGCTCTATCTCGAAGCTGAGCTTAGGCGTACGTTCGGCGAAGCAGTGAATGTTGAATCTACTGCCGCTGAGCGTCGGGGAAGCGCCGTTCTCAAAAAGCCTCTCCAACGGTCCGCGCTTCGCCACAGGTTCTCCCCGTTGTCTCATCGCGCAGTTCCGCCTCGCGAACCCATATCGGTCTTGATTTGCACTGACGCTGACGCCGAAGGCGTGAGTTTGCAAGATGCTCGGGTTGTGATCAACTACGATTTGCCGGACGGCGGTGACACGCTGTTCCAGCGGGCTGGGCGCGTCTTGCGGCTAACGAATGATCCCGATCGCGACATTTTTTTCTATACATTTGTCGCAGCCTTCACATCGCAAAGCGCTATGATTTCGCGCGCTCGTCTCCGAATCGAAAACGCGATTGGACGTCTTTATCGGCGGCATGCGTCGAGTGCGTCCATTCTTCTCGCCCAAGTACTTCCGGAAGGTGCCATTCAGGATAAATCACTAGACGTGGACTTGGATACTGAGCAATTCCTCAAGGATCAGGAACGGCTTCAGGGTTGGGCCACCACTAAAATCTCTACACCTGCGGATCACCTCGCCGTTCTCGACCGTCATTGCGATCGAGCGAAAAGTCTGCCACCGTCGCTTCACAGCGCCCGGTCCTATTCAGGGTCCACTAAGCGCGTGTTTGCCCTCGTCGAGCACAACCATCGCGCCTCGCCAATTGTTTTCGATATTGACCGGTCAAAGCTCGAAAGCATGACCGACCTGCAAGCTCTTGACCTGATTGCTTGCGAGCCAAACGAGCCGGCAGCGCTAGTTGCAGGTCACCTGATCGAACACTATGCAAATGAAGCCGTCCGTCGTTGGTGCAAAGAAACGTCGCGCGATATCGGCGAAGTAAGAAAAATCTGCGTGATGTATTTGGAACCAGTCACCGCGAAGGGAGGCATCGAAAGCTTGTTTGAGGACCTTGGCAGCTGATTGGAGCGCCCGGCTCAACGCCGGCCTTGTGTCCCGCCGCTTTTGATTCGCGGTGACTCTGAGATCGCGGTGTAATAGCAATTGATGAGCGCTCCTGAAACCAACAACATGCGGGTTCTGGCGCCGGGTGACAGCTTCACTTCTGTTTGATGGTTGGAGGCTGAGCGGCCGCACGCGATTCAGGTGATCTTATATTTCAAACAGTCGGCGTAACCACGGCCAGAGTTCGCGACGCCTGCCACCACCGATCCATCAGGGACGCGTACCGCGGAGTGAGTGATCGAGCAGGGTCATCGGATGGTAGATCGGCACATCGAGGTAGGCGCCGATCTGCAATGCGCAGCCAGGATTGGCGGCGGCAATCGCCTCCGCTCCGGTAGCGCGCAGGTTTGCGGCTTTCCGCTTGCCCAGTTTCGCCGCCGCTTCCGGCTGTGTGAGATTGTAGATTCCGGCCGATCCGCAGCAGATCTCCCACTCGGCAGGCTCCAGCAGCTTCAAGCCTGGAATCGACTTCAATAACGCACGCGGCTGTGCCCGGATCTGCTGCGCGTGAGCCAGGTGACAGGCATCGTGGTACGCGACCGTGAGCGGCAGCGGGTGGCGTGGTGCCCGACTCTCATGCTCGGCCAGTAACTCGTGTACGTCGCGCACCTTTGCGGAGAACGCTTCCGCGGCGTGGTCCTCGAGCAGGTAGCCGTACTCCTTCATGGCTGACCCGCAGCCTGCCACATTCGCGACCACGTAATCGAACTCCCGATAGGCTGTAATGGTCGCACGCGCCAGCGTCCGAGCTTCGTCCTCGACGCCAGTGTGAAGCTGCAGCGCACCACAACAACGCGGTTTGCGCGGTGCGTGCACCTCCCAGCCTTCGGCTGCCAGCACGCGGACGGTCGCAGCGTTGACATCGCCAAAGAAAACGCGTTGCACACAGCCCTGCATGAGCGCGATGCGGCCACGCTTCTTGCCGACTGCGCGGGTGACTTCGGGCAACCGCTGCATCGCCGATCGGAGCGAAACCTTGGGCGCCAGCTTTTTGAACGGCACCGGAATGGGCAGAGCCTGCTGCGCTGCCATGAACGGCAACGCTGCACGCAGTCGATTCGGGTGGGTGAACAGCGCGAAGATCGCACGGCGAAACGCGCGCTCCTTCCAGGTGCGTGCGCCATTGCGCTCGATCTGCGGACGGGTGCGCTCGATCAGCCGATCGTACTTCACGCCGGACGGGCACGCGGTCACACAGGCCATGCAGCCCAGGCAGCGGTCCAGGTGCGTGGTCATCTCCTTGGACACAGTGCTGCCTTCTTCGTGGCCAATCCGCATCAATACAATGCGCCCGCGCGGTGAATCCATCTCTTCTTCGAACACGATGTAGCTGGGACAGGTCGGCAGACAGAAACCGCAGTGCACGCAGTCCTGGATCAGTTCCATCTCAGGTGGCCGGATAACATCCCATGCGCGGTCACTCACGAATCAGATGCCTCCCACAAATGCGCCCGGACTGAATGCTCGAGCTGGATCGAACCGCTGCTTTACCCGTTGCATGACCGCCAGTGTACCCGGAGCAACGACTGGCCAGACCGCCGCCGAACGTTCCGCGCCATCCAGCACCGTACAGGCACGGGGCGCCAACGCCGCGCGAATGCTATTCACATCCGCCTCTGCCGGGAGCGACAACCAAGACAGGCCGAGCGCTGCGCGCGAGACCAACGTCCCGCCCGCTGCATCGGCGACGCGAATTACCGTGGACAAATCAGTCGGCCGGCCGGAAACCTTGACCACGATGCCCGCAACGCTTCGTTGATTCGCCCGCTGCTCGGACCAGAGTGTATGGTCATCGCCGACGATCTCGGGTTGCAGCCCGGGAAAACGAAGAGCCGCGGCCTGCGCTCGCTGCTCCGCCGCGGCCCCCGCGAAGCGTACCAGCAGACGGCCCCGGCCTCGCGACCATTGCACATCCAGGCAATCGGCCTCGAGCGGCAATCTGGCAAGCGCCAGCGCGGTAGCTGCCAATGCAACCGCATCGTCGGTTTGCGCGACGACGGTCGCCGTGCGTTGGGCAAGCGGATGCAGCCGCACCGCAATGCGCGCGATCAGTCCGAGCGTGCCGAGTGAGCCGGTAAACAGCTTGGCCAGATCATATCCGGCCACGTTCTTGATGACTTTCCCGCCCGATGACGCGATCGTGCCATCGGACAACACAACCGTGATGCCGATCACCAAATCGCGCACGCTGCCATACCGGTGGCGCAGCGGACCCGAATCGTTGGCAGCCAGGACTCCGCCAATCGTCGCAGCGTCACCAGCGCCGAGCGGCGGATCCAGTGCCAACATCTGCCCCGATCCCGCAAACACTGCTTGGGCCTCCTTCAACGGCAGCCCCGCCTCGACCACTGCCGTGAAGTCACCCGCATTGTGTTCCACGATGCGATTCAACCCGCGCGTAACTACCTCGACGATCTCACGGTCGGATTGCAGCAAAGCACCCCACTCCCGTTTGGTGCCACCGCCACGCGCGCGAACCGCGCGCCCCGCACTCGCGTGCCCGCGAATCAAATCAGCGACTCGCGCCACCGTGTCAGGTACTTCAATCATGTCGTCGCTCGTCGCTCGTCGCTCATCGCTCTTCGCTTCACATGCGCTCGGCTAACCCAGCCGCCTCCAACGGATGCTGCCGATACGGCCCTGGTACCTCGCCACACAATCGTGGCGATGGCATGACTTTGCCCGGATTGGCCAGGCCTGCGGGATCGAACGCGCAGCGCAATCGCTGAAACGCATCCAGGTCGGATGGCGAGTACATCTTCTGCATGTGCTTCTTCTTGTCGACGCCGACGCCATGCTCGCCAGTGATGGATCCGCCAGATTCGAGGCAGACATCGAGAATGAGGCCAGACAGTTCTTCGGCACGCTCGGCCTGACCTGGAATCGCGCCATCATAACAGACCAGCGGATGCAGGTTGCCATCGCCCGCATGGAATACGTTGGCTACGACCAGTCCGTACTGCGCCGCGAGCTGGTCGATTCGCTCCAGCACATCGGGCAATCGTGTGCGCGGAATCACTCCATCCTGCACGAAGTAGTTGGGTGAAATGCGGCCCATCGCGGCAAACGCTGCCTTGCGCACTTTCCAGAAGCGGGCGCGCTCTTCCGCGTCACGCGCCACCCGCACATCGTCCGAGCCGCGGCGCCGGCAGATCGCGGCGATCTCTTCGAACTGCCCTTCGCATTCGTGGATTGAGCCATCCAGCTCGACCAGCAGAGCGGCACCGCGCATTGGGAAGCCCGCGTGCGCCGCCTGCTCCGCCGCCTCTATGGCCTTCGCGTCCATCATCTCGATGGCACCCGGCACAACCCCGCCCTGCACGATGTCCGACACAGCCTCGCCTGCCTGGCGGGTGGAATCGAAGAAGGCGACCAAGGTCTTGATCGCTTCCGGTACGGGAACCACGCGCAGCCACACCTTGGTGGCAACACCCAGCGTGCCCTCCGATCCGACGAATGCGCCCAGCAGATCGTAGCCCGGAGCATCCAGCTCCATACCACCGAGCTGCACCAGCTCGCCATCAGCCAGCACGACCTCGAGGCCGGTCACGTAATTCGTGGTGAATCCATACTTGAAGCAGTGTGCACCACCTGAGTTCTCGGCGACGTTGCCACCGATCGAGCAGACGCTCTGGCTCGAGGGGTCGGGCGGATAGAAGTGGGTTGGACCTACCGCTGCTGACACTGCGGAATTGGTTACACCAGGCTCGACACAGACTCGTCCGTTGTCCAGGTCGATCTCGAGAATCCGCTTCAGGCGCGAGAGCACGAGCAACACGCCATCGTCAATGGGCAGTGCACCGCCGGACAGGCCGGAGCCCGCGCCGCGTGCAACCCAGGGCACTTTCGCGCGGGCACACGCGGCAACGACGGCTTGCACTTCGGCTGCGGTCCCCGGCAGCACCGCGGCAACCGGTACGACCTTGTATTGCAGCAGTCCATCCGATTCGTATGTGCGCAGCTGGTGCTCTTGCGTATAGACCCACTTCTCGCCGCAAATCGCACGCAGCTCGGCAATCAGCTCATCCATCAGAAGCCGGACAGCTTCGTAATGCGGCCGCGCGTGCCTACCGCCCAGCCGGCCCGGGGTGACGCAAACCCCACCGACCAGTAATTCATGGTGTCGATCGGAATCCAAACGCTGGCCTGATCGCGCGAGTAGGCGGCGCCGTTCGGGCCCACGGTGACCATCGTGGCCGGAGTGGAGCGCGGAATGTACACGCCACCCCAGGCGCCGCTGCGCATGGGTGGGCGCGCCCGCGGCAGCCAGGTCCGGCCACCATCGTTCGTGATCGCACTCAGCAGGTCGACCGGCTGTGATGCGGCACCGCCACCCAGCACAACGCCGTTTCGTGCATCGCGAAAACTCACGGCTTGCGGGCCCATGCCCTCTCGAGTGGTGATCGGCAGCGTGTCGACCGTCCAGGAGCGACCGTAATCGGCCGTGTGCAGGATACGCCCGCGCTGCGGATTGCTCATCACGATCCAGGCGTGTCCGCCCGCGATCGTTTCGACACACAGGCCGCTCGCGGCAAAGCTGCCTTCCCCCGGTTGCGCCGGCGGCAGCGATTCCGCTGGCACCCGGTTCCAGCGGGCACCGCCATCCGTGGTCGTCAGTACGGCCAATTTGCCATCGATCGCATCGCCGATCGCGACACCGCGACTCGGATCCCAGAAATCGAAGCAGTCGTAAAATCCCTGTGGCTCCGTGTTCCTGAACTGCAGTGTCCAGGTCTGCCCCGCATTGGTCGTCTTGTAAATGCGAGACTGCTCGCCGTTGCCAATACTGAGCACGTACGCAGTGTTGGCATCAACCGCATGCACATCGCGGAACTGAAGTGAGTCGGCACCAGGAACGCGTCCGGTTTGCCAGTTCGCGCCGCCATCGGTAGTGCGGGCCCATGTACCCAGCGATCCGCTCACCCAGACCACGTTGTCATTCACCGGGCTGACCGCGATCAACAACGCGTTCGTGCCGCTCACCTGCTCGGTCCGCACGATCGCATCAGACTCACCGGTTCCCTCTGGCACCGATGCGCATGCAACAGCCAGCAGCAGTGCAACGATGAGAGTCGTGCGCACAGCCATTAGCGATTGCCTCCACATTGTCCGGTAGCGGAACGCGCGGTGTTTGGACCGACGTAAAGCTTCGCGTTGCCCGTGCAGCTCAGCGACTGTGTGATCCGATTGCCGACCAGCGCCAGATGACCGGTTGTGCCGTCAATACGAACGGCGCCGCTAATCTCACTGCCGGTCAACTCGATAACGCCCGCATTGGTCGCGGTTAACCCGCCGCGAATGGTCGCGTTCGTTGCAATGAATGATGCGCCCGGTGAAACCGTAACCCGGCCGCTGATGGCCGTGCCGGTCACGCAGGTCACGCCGCTCTGCACCACCAAATCACCCGAGTAGCGTGTGACCGTAATGGTCGATGTGCACGTTGGCGCCGGCAGCACCGTCACAAAGAATTGGCTGGAAGCGCCAATGTTACCTGCGGCATCGCGTGCGCGATACTCGATGCGGTGCGTGCCCCAGCCGGGCTCACGCGGCTCCCACGGCTGCGGTGAAAGTCCTTCGACGCTCAGGCTGCCGTAGACCAGCTCCTTGATCGTGGTGCCGCGAGCCGTGAACCGGTACGGCGTTCCGGGCACCGCATCCGGCCAACCGTAGTAGTGGTGCCAGCCATCCCCATTCACGCGGAATTCCGCTACTACGTACCCGGCCTGATCGTCGGTCGGATCCAGCTTCATCGTGAACTGGTCGCGCATGACGTAATGCAGAGCGCGGTCCGGCCGGGTTGCAGTGACAATCGGCGGCGACAGCGTAACCGCGACCTTCGGTCCGGTGTTGTCCACGGTCCAGTTCAAGGTCTGTGATGCCGCCCGCGTATTACCCGGATCGGTCACCGATGCACTCAAGCGATGCGCGCCCGGAGACAGCTTCTGGCTGGCCAGATTGAAAGTCCGCCGGTTTGCCGCGTTCGATACTACCCGGCCATTCAACCGCCAGGTGACACCCAACACCCGATCCGACGGATGCGTCGTTTCCACGTACACGACTTCGCTGCCCGCCACCGGACGCGCGGTTTGCGTAGATGTAGTGAACGCGACCCCCTCAGCGGCCGACGTCACTGGAGCCGCCGGATCGACTACCCACGAGCGAGTCGCGCTGAAAGACGTGTCGCGCATGACGGGATCGCGCACGAATTCCGTTGGATCGACCACTTTGACCGTGACCGAGTGCTCGCCGGCACCGAGGCTCAATCCGCCGAGTGCCAGGTGAGGCTGGTCGTTCGCCTCGGGAATCGCCCGCCCATCGATTTCCCACGTCACTTTCAGCTCGTGGTAATTCGGATGCGGGGTCTCGATCCAGATCACTTCCCTGGACGAAACCGGCTGAC
>JBBDWZ010000165.1:0-24075 GCA_040902615.1 Gemmatimonadota bacterium
CGGCTGGCCGGTCACGATCTTCCGCGCGGCCACCATCATCCTCGCCACCGGTTTTCCCGCGACGTTGGTCTTGGCCTGGTTTCATGGCGAGCGCGGCGCACAACGTATACACGCAATCGAATTGGTGCTGCTCGGTGCCCTGCTCGTCACCGCAGGTGCGGGCGTCGCCGTGCTCAGACCGGAAGTGACGCAGCAAAAGAACGCCGGATCGGAAGCGGCAAACGCCAACTCGATCGCCGTGCTGCCCTTTGCCGACATGACCTCCGAACGGAACATGGAGTATTTCGGCGATGGCATGGCCGAGGAGATCCTGCATGCTCTCGGACGTGTGTCCGCGTTGAAAGTCGCAGGCCGCACGGCATCGTTTTCGTTCAAGAACAAACAATCCGATCTGCATACCATCGGCCAGTCGCTGGGCGTGGCCCACGTCTTAGACGGCAGTGTGCGCAGCTCGAATGGCAAACTGCGAATCAACGTGCAGCTAGTGCGGACCAGCGATCAGTCACAGCTGTGGTCGCAGAATTTCGACAAGCACACAGATGATGATGTGTTTGCGATCCAGGACGAGATTGCGAACGCGATCGTAAATGCGCTGCGGGTGCAATTGGTAGGCGACGAGGCCATCGCTTTGCGGCAGCGTGCGACAACGAATCCGCAAGCTTACGTCGAGTTCTTGCGCGGTAATTTCCATTTCGCGCGGCGCACGGAGCGCGATGCGGAACAGGCACTGGCAGCGTATCGCCGCGCATTCGCGATCGATCCCGATTTGCAGGTTGCACGCGCCCGCATTGCCATGGTGTACCTGCAATCGCTCGACTGGGGCTGGCGCGTGGAAGGAAAAGAACGTAATGAGCGCCGGACGGCGGGAACTGCACTGACCGATTCAGTGCTCAAAGCCGCGCCCAACACAGGAGAAGCGTGGCTGGCACGCGCGTTTGTGCTGTCGCCACCCGGCGCACGGCGGGGAGCAGTTGTCAATATCATGCCCGCTCGGCGGGCCGTTCAGCGCGCCATCGAGCTCGATTCGACCAATCCCGAAGCCTATAATCGACTGGCCGCCATCCAGATGCTCGATGGGCATCTCGATAGCGCAAACGTTGCCGCCCGGCGGGTGGTAACGCTGGATCCAACCCACGCACCAGGCTGGCGTATGTTGGGGACTCTCGACTTCATGGCTGGCAAGTTCACCGAGGCAGAGGCCCGATTGGACACGGCGCTCGCACTGGCAGCAGAGCGCGAGTCGCATTTGATGATTCGCGCCCGCGTGCGGATGCAGCGCGGTGATACTACGGGTGCACTCCTTGATGCCGATTCGGCTCAGAGCCGTTCGGTGGCGGCGCTGGTGTACGCACTGGCCGGCCAGCCAGCGCGGGCTCGCGAATGGCTCGAACAAGCGAATCTGCAGAACGAGCCAGCGACCATAGGACTCATCCAGCTCGCCATCGGTCAAAAACGCGAGGCACTTGCCACATTGCGTTCGGGTGTAGCTGCGCAGAGCGTCGACCCGCGCGATTTCCTGTATCCCGAGTTCAAGCCGCTTTTCGGCGAACCGGAATTCAGGGCGCTGGCTGCTCGGGCGCGCCGCCAAGTCAGCGGTGAGCAACGGTGACCCGCTCCAGCCGAGGTCGAGCCCGGTCAAGCGCGAACTGGCTGCGCTGGTAACCGAGCGCCGTTGATGGTGAGGGATTGAGCATGGACATTGCCGCGCAGCTCAATGCGGTGCTCGCCGGCGGCCCTTTTGCGGTCGGCGGCGACATCTGGATCGCGCCGATCGACTCGCCCCATGCGTTGCGACCATTCCTCACCAACCCCGCGGCAGAAATTACTCCTGCCGTCTCATCGGATGGCCGGCTGCTCGCGTACGTGAGCGATGAAACCGGCAGCCTGGAAGTATATGTTCGCCCACTACCAGGACCGGGCGGCCGGGTCACGGTTCAATCAATGGCGGTATCGAGCCGGTGTAATCACCCGACGGCCGAGAGCTCTTTTACCGCTCTCCGACTCACATCATGTCGGCCACCATTATCGAGCGGCCCGAGCTCGACGTCGCGCAGCGCGATACGCTATTCGCCGATGTATACGTCCAGGTTCCGGTAGCGAGCAACTATGGAGTCTTTCCCAACGGACAGGAGTTCATTTTCGTTCACAACCAGCCGTCCACTCAGCGCGGCTTCTACGGCATCGCGAACTTTACCGAAGGATTGACCCGCCGCACGCGCGAAGCGCGCAACGCTGGCAAACGCTAATCCCCGATCGCGGATCCCCGTCAGAGCGGCTTGTCCGCCATCATGATCGTCCGCCACATGTGAGCGGACGGGCTGTTGTCGAAGCCCAGCCCTTCCTTCGGCTGTTTGAAGTTGCGGCCAATGATGTCAACGAACGGATCGATGGTGACGGTCTGCGCGTTGTCGAACGCGTAGAGGTCGTTGACCGTAATCAGGCGCGCTTCCATGTACCATTTGTGCTTGCGCGCGAACTCGTACGCCTGCTTGATATAGGGCTCGGGCACGTAATCCTTGCCGAAGATGCGATTGTACAATTCCGGATACTCGTAGCCGACCGTTGAGTCCGGGTAGAAGCGCAGTGCCTGATGGTAGCGAATACCCCAGCTGATTTTTTCTTCGACGTACGGCTCGATCAGCTGCGCGCCCCACCAGCCGTGGTCCGCCTTGATGAGGTTGAGCACAACGTCGTGCAACAGGCAGGCCATGATCGTGCGCTCGGGCTGCCCGGTCTTGAGCGCGTGATTCGCGCTTTGCAGCACGTGGTTCCCCGGCGCGAATCGCAAGCGATAGAAGTCGAGCAGCGTCGGTTTGGCCGGCATGGGCTCGAGCACGCGATCGGACGGCAGAAGCAAGCGTCCGGTTCCACGCGGCTGCTTCCCTTGTTGCTCCTGATAGAGGATTTCCTCGTTGTGTTCCTCTCGCCTGGGCGATGGCGCAGGCAGCGCCTTGTCGAGCTCCTCCATCATGTAATGCTCGAGTTCTTCCGCTTTGTCTTCCGGATTCATCAGCTCCAGCGCGCCAACGCCTACTGCCGCCATGAATGCTCTGCGATCGACGTCCATCACTGCCTCCCGTGTGCAGGGTATGCGCGCGGACCAAGGTTCAAGAGAGATACTTTGCGCCAAAAAACTGCGAGGCGAGCCTTTCGGGATTCAAAGTTATCGAGTCGGACTGCAAAGGCCAGCGGTTCGTGGGTCGCTCGCGCTCTGCCCTGGGTGGTTTGCTTGCAGCCGCTCGAGGCGCAATGCATTATCGGAGCCGGCCGAACACTCACCGGCAGTCCCAGATCCAACTGAAACAATCGAGACCCGGGTGACGTGATGCCGTTCGTGCGCGGCGAATCACGGCGCGATGGGCTGGATCGTGAGAAGCAGCTGCCCATCGACGATGCGCTGCGCATCGCACGCGAAGCGGCGTCGAGGCGCAGGCGGTCGATCCGCGTGACTTCCTCTATCCTGAACTCCACCGTAAGTGGCTGCCATGCGGCCAAGGAATAAAGCAGTGCGGATTGAGCTGACCATTCTTTTCAGCCTGTGCCTGGTCGCATGCAAGAAGGAGTCAGGCACGACACTCGAGTCCGATTCGACAACGGGCTCGTGGGCTTCGCTGGCTCCACTGCCCACTGCGCGGCAGGAAATGCCATCGGCGCACGTGGCCGGCCGGATCTACACGCCGGGTGGATACAACGCGACCGGGGGCACCGTCGCCACGCTCGAGATCTACGAGATTCCATCGAATCGCTGGTCGATGGGTCCGTCGATGCCGCAGGGCCGCAATCATCCGGGCGTCGTCGCGGCCAATAACACTGTCTATGTAATCGGTGGCTACGGACCTGGTTCTGCTGCAGGCAATGTGTTCGCGTTCGACCCGGCCGCGCAGAGCTGGAGTTCCAAACGATCGATGTTGACGCCGCGCGCAGCGCATGTTGCGGTGGAGTTCGGCGGGGAAATCTATGCGATCGGCGGCGTGGCGAGTGGCGGAGTTGTCGGTACGAACGAGCGATACGACCCGGCAACGGACACCTGGACGGCGCTCGCGGCGATGCCGACGCCGCGCGAGCACCACGCAGCCGCCGTCATCGGCGATCGCATCTACGTAGTTGGCGGCCGCGCGGGCGCTAACAGCGCCGTCCTCGAATCGTATTCACCCGCAACCAACACGTGGCAGCGGTTGCCCGACATGCCGACGACGCGTGGTGGTTTGGCAGCTGCCGCACTCAAGGGCCGCCTGTACGTTTTCGGCGGTGAAACTCCGGGCGTGTTTCCGCACACGGAGGAGTATGATCCGTCCACAAACCGCTGGCGACGAATGACGGATATGCCAACGCCACGACACGGCATGGGGGCGGTGACAGTCGGCGAAGCGATTCACGTGATCGGTGGTGGAACCGTCGCGGGTTTCGGCGCCTCCACTGCGCACGAAGTGTTTTCCAATCGTTGAATGAGCAGCGTGGCAATGATCAGCAAGCTCCTGTTTCTCGCAGCATTGCCCCTCGCGCTGGCGTGTTCGGGCAGCGCGACGGACAACGACGATCAGCCGATCGCGCCGGGCCCGGACACGGTCAGGATTCCGCTGACCGACCTCGGCACCCGCACGTATAAGGGCTTCATGGGTGGCTTGTATCCGAGTGGTTCGAATGAGCTGCCCAACGCTCACGCTGCACGTGGGCTGACCGCCGCGCGCGCGATACGACCATTGGATGTCAACGGCCAGCCGAGCGCGAATGGCAAGTACGTGCTGATGTCGATGGGCATGAGCAATACATCGCAGGAATTCTGCGCGACGGCCGGAACGGTCTGCAATGCCTGGACATTCTCTGGGAAGGCGGCCGCGGATCCCGCGGTGAATCACACGACGCTGTACATCGCCAACGGTGCGGCCGGTGGTCAGACGGCAGATCTCTGGGATAGTCCGAACGACGCAAATTACAACCGTGTGCGTGACCAGGTGCTGATGCCGGCCGGATTGAGTGAAGCACAGCAGATAATCTGGCTGCAGGCGGTCAGGCGTCAGCCGGATATCGCGCTGCCGAACCAAAATGCCGATGCCTACATACTGCTCGGCTGGTTAGGCGACGTCGTACGAGCGGCGAAAACACGCTACCCTAACCTGCGACAGATCTTCGTCTCGAGTCGCACCTACGCCGGCTTCGCCACGACCACCTTGAATCCGGAGCCCTATGCCTACGAGACCGCCTTTGCGAAGAAGTGGCTGGTCGAGGCGCAAATCAAACAGCTTGATGCCGGCACCATCGATGCGCGCGCAGGAGATCTGGCCCTGAGTCGCGCGCCCTGGCTTGCCTGGGGCCCTTACTTCTGGGCGGGTGACTCCGCGCAGCCGCGCAGTGATGGCTTTTTCTGGGTGCGGCAGGACTTCGAGAACGACGGAACCCATGAGTCGCAGCTCGGTGAGGAGAAGGCTGGCCGGCTCCTGCTCGAGTTCTTCAAGACTGCGCCGCTGACGCGATGCTGGTTTCTGGCCGGCCAGACCTGCTGAGCCGCCCCATTCAAGCCGGGAAATTCTGGACGACGCATCCCGCGGCGCGCGCAGCAGTTACCTTGCCCGGACATTTCGCTGGGCACATTATCGGCTGGTCGGCACCGCCTCTTTGCACGTTTCGATCGCCCAACAGAAAAGCTCAGGTGTTCACGATGGACGTTGCCGCCTCACCGGATACGCGTAGCGAAGAGTATGCTCCGCCGATGAGCGCAGCTGTCGAAAAGCCGTGGCGGAAGCGACTGGCCGAGGGCGTCGTCATTGTACTGGCGTTCGCGTGAGCACGCTCGATCGCCTCGCCGGCGCACTGGCCGATCGCTATCGCATCGAACGCGAGCTCGGCGCGGGTGGCATGGCCACGGTATCTATCTCGCCGAGGACGTGAAGCACAAACGTCGCGTAGCGCTGAAGGTTGTGCGCGATGAGCTGGCGGCAGGGCTGGGCAGCGACCGTTTCCTGCGCGAGATCCGCCTGGCCGCGTCGCTGCATCATCCGAACATCCTGCCGCTCTACGATTCCGGCGACGCCGGTGGGCACCTGTACTACGTGATGCCGGTTGCCACGCAGGAATCACTGCGCGACCGCATTACACGCGACGGCGCGCTTCCGGTTGCCGAAGCAATCCAGCTCGCGCGCGAGGTGGCCGCGGCACTCGACTACGCGCATCGACAGGGCGTGGTGCATCGCGACATTAAGCCGGAAAACATCCTGCTTCACGAAGGGCACGCGCTCATTACCGACTTCGGCATCGGCAAGGCACTCTCGAACGCGGATGAACCCGCGGCGCTGACCAGGGTTGGCGTTGCGATCGGCTCGCCGGCGTACATGAGCCCGGAGCAGGCGGCGGGAGAGTCGGAGCTCGACGGTCGCAGCGATCTGTACAGCCTGGGCTGTGTGCTCTACGAGATGCTGGCGGGCTCGCCGCCTTTCACCGGTCCGACCGTGCAGGCGGTCATCACAAAACGCTTCCTGGGACCCCCGCCGAACGTTTCCGATGTCCGAAGTACAGTCCCGGCCGCGGTCTCCGGTGTGACCTGCCGCCTGATGGCGATGGAAAAGGCTGATCGATTCGCGACCGGCGCGCAGGCCGAGCAGGCGCTGGCCGGGACACTGACGGCGAACCGGCTCGAGGCCGGCTCGCAGCAGCGCTCCATCGCGGTGCTGCCATTCGCCAACCTGAGTCCCGATGCCGACAACGCCTACTTCGCCGACGGCCTCACGGAAGAAGTGATCACCACGCTGTCGAAGGTCGGCACGCTGCGCGTGATTTCGCGCACGACGATGATGCAGTACCGTGAGAGCGCGCCTGCTACCCGCGACGTCGCGCGCGCGCTCGGTGTGAGCCACGTGCTCGAGGGCAGCGTGCGCAAGGCCGGCGACCGGCTGCGCATCAGCGCGTCACTCATTTCCGCGGATAACGATGCATCGCTCTGGGCCGAACGCTTCGACGGCACCCTGGCGGACGTCTTCGACATGCAGGATCGGGTTGCAACCGCAATCGTCGGCGCACTCGAACTGGTGCTCACGCCGCAGGAGTCTGCGCGACTCACGGAACGGCCGGTCGAGAATGCCGAGGCGTACGACCTGTACCTGCGCGCCCGACGCGAGCTGAACCTGATGACCACCACCAGCATCCGGCAGGCCTTCACGCACCTCGAACAGGCAGTCGCGCTCGCGCCGGACAATCCGTTCCTGCTGCGGGGGATGGGATTTGCCTGCTGGTCCGTGGTGAACGCCGGCCAAACGACGAATCCGGCGGATCTGCTCCAGCAGGCGCGCGGGTACGCCGACCGGATTGCGAACATTGCGCCCGGCAGCCCGTTTGTCGCCGAGATACGCGGCATGGTCGAACTGTTCGAGGGACGTCCGGTCGATGCGTTTCGAGACCTCGGCACCGCATTCGAAGCGCTCCCCGAGGACCTCGACATCGCTGTCTGGTACGGACTGCTGCTTGCCAATGCCGGACACACCGATATTGCAAGTCACATCTGCCGCGCTGTGATGGCGCGCGCGCCGGATCACCCGCTCGCGTGGGCGATCGTCACGTTCACCCAGTTGTGGCGAGGACAGTTCGACGACGCGCTGGCAACGGCTCGCAGCGCACCCGACAGTGCGCTGCGGTCTTTCGTCTACGTGATCGGTGGACTCGTACACCTCGCCGCCGGCAATCGCGACGACGCGGTTGCGCAGTTCGATCGCACCGCCGGGCTTCCGGCCGATCCGATCACAGCCATGGCGCAGTTCCTGGCCCACGCGTGCCGCGCTGAGCGCGCGGCTGCACTCGCCGTGTTGTCGCCCGAGGTCGAGAGTATCCTCTGGGCCGACTTCACCTATGCCGAAACCATCGCCAAGGGCTTCGCAATCCTCGGCGAGGTCAGCAATGCCGCGCGCTGGCTCGATCATTCCGTAGCGCTGGGAATCGGCCTGCATGAAGCGATCACGCAACATGATGCGGCATGGCGTCCATGGCTCGACCATCCGGTGATGGTGCCGGTACTCGAGCGGTTGCGTGCACGAGCCGCATCCCTGGCCGCGCTGCCGATCGCGCCACGCGCTCTGGCTGTGAGAGGAGCGGGCGAGTGAACGAATCGCTGCCAAGACCGCGGCAGCGGGCGTGCGCCGTGAGGATCACTTGGGCAAAACTCGCGTGGGCTGACCGTCCGATGTTGTGCCTCGCTCCAGTTTAGGACAAGGGTCGAATCAGGCGCAGCGGCAATGCACCATGGCGGGCATCGACGTTCAGTACTTCCAGTCTTCCCGCGGAACCGGTAGTTGATTGAGGGCCCGACGATAATCACGCCAGGCTGGCATGAAGGCATCCATCAAGGAAGTGAAGTGTTCGTTATGAGTCGGCTCGAGCAGATGGGCCAATTCATGAACGACGATGTACTCGAGACAATCGTGCGGTTTCTTCGCGAGTTCTGTATTCAACCGAATCGTTCCGGTGCAGTGGTTGCAACTTCCCCATTTGGTTTTCATTCGCCGAACAAAGAATCGCTCGACCTCCACCCCGATTAGGCGTTGCCACCGGTCGAGGAGAGGAGGCACCGCGGACTTTACCTGGCTTCGATACCACGCTTCGAGAACTTCCTGTCTGCGATCCGACCGGGATCCCGGCCTTATGCTAAGAACCATGCGATTGTGTTGCAGTTCGACCGACGGCCTCGTTTCAGTTTCGCGGACCTCGAGCAAGTATCGCCTCCCCCACAGATAATGGCTTTCTCGGTCGAGGTACTCGCGGGCCGGCTCGCGTTCCTGGCCCTGCAGCTTGCGTTGCTGCTGCTTGATCCAGCCCAGCCGTGAAATGGCAAATAGCCGGATCGTCTCCGGCTTCATCGAGGAAGGTGCCGAAATGCGAACCCGACCACTGGGAGGGTGCACGCTCAGGTGGACGTTTTTGATCGGTTTCCGGACCACGTCAACCGATAGGCTGCCCAAATGGAGTTGCATGATCATCAGTACTCCGACTGCGCTTTGACGATCAGGAAGATTCGCTCCACCTCGGCGGAGTCCTTTAGCACCTCGAACAGAGCTTTCTTGATCACTTGCTCGCGTGCGTGAACGCTGCGGAAAGCATCCGGCCGCACTCGTCGCACCGCGGCATCGATCGCAATTGCCAGGTCGAGGAATGGATCACTGTCCGCAGCGTACGGGGCGCGCCGCTCGGCTACCCGATCGGTTCCCACCGGAGTTCCAGTCGGCTGCTTCAGGTTGTTGTACAGCGCGCGCAGGGCCGTACTGCTACGCAGTTGTGGGGGAATGTCATCCGGAACGCCGGAATCGACCTTCCGCGCCAGGTCAGCTATGCGCTTCAGGTACTCCTGGTATTCGATGGCTCGCGCTTTCCGCAACGCGATGATTTCGTCCAGCAAGGTCGACATCTTCTCATAAAAAGCCGGGTCGACCACATGCTCCTTGATGATCCTGCTGCGCACGTTGTTTTCGATGGTCTCGGCGATCGCGGTCTGATTGCCTTTCAGATTGCCGAGCTGCTTAGCGATTGCTTCGCCGATTCCGCTCTTCACGATCAACTCGAGCAAGCCCATGCCATCGAACGGCGAGATCGTTCGCGGCTCATCCGCCTCGATGTACGTGTCGATCAGGTGCCGCATGTCGGCTTCGTAGGTCTTCAGATCGAGGCTCTCGCCGCTTGCCTTGCGAACGATCTCCCGCACGTTCAAATAGCGCTCGACTTGCCCCTTGATGCGTTTGCAATCTGCATCGCTGTACCCGGCGACATCCATCTCACCGGCCAGGTTCGCGTACGCACGCACCAGCGCGACGGTGCCTTTGTACAGTGCCGAGCGCCGCGGCTCGCGCTCCTGCAGGTCGGTTGAGATTTCCGTATTGCCGCAGAAATAGTGGATATGCTCCAGCTCGCCCTGCGGCGGCTCGACCGGTTCGCACAGGTGAAAGAGCACCTCTACCGCATTATCCAATCGCTCACGCGCCTTGGTCACCCGGTCCTGCAGCACCACTTCCGGATCGGCGCCACCCGAGCTGTGGTCCAACGCTGATGTGTAAACCGCGATGGCGTTCTCGACCTTCTTGAACAGGTCCTTGTAATCGACGATGTAGCCGAAGTCCTTGTCCTCGCCGTCCAGCCGATTGGTACGGCAGATCGCCTGGAACAGCCCATGGTCCTGCATTGACTTGTCGATGTACAGGTACGTGCAGGGCGGTGCATCGAATCCGGTCAGCAGCTTGTCCACGACGACCAGCAGCTTCATGCTCGCCGGTTCCTTGACGAAGAGGTCTTTGGCCAACTCCTCGTACGTTTCCGTTTTCGTCATGCCCGGCTTCGCGTCGACGTCTTTCAGCAGGTCAGTGTAGGTGTTGTAGATGAATTGCTTGTCCGTTTCGGTGTCGGCGCCGGTCTCTTCGAGCGTAATGTCACCAGCTTGCGGGTCGTACGAGGTGATGATCGCGCTCTTGTTTTTGAATGGCGTTTTCTGGAGTAGCGTGAAGTACTTACAGGCTTCGTAAATGCTGGATGCGACCAGGATCGCGTTGCCACGCTCGCTGGAGAGACGTGGCTTGACACTGAAGTCGAAGATGATGTCGCTGATCACGCGGTCCATGCGCGATTTCGAGCTGAGCACCTTCTGCAATGTGCCCCAGTACTTCTTCAGCTCGTCCTTCTGCCAGGCGTTCAGCCCTTTGGTCTTGGCCTCGAACCAGTCATCGATCTTTTGTTGCGATCCCAGCTTCTGATCGATGTCTCGCGCCTCGTACACCAGGTCGAGCACCACTCCATCCTCCACACCCTCGCTGAACTTGTAGGTGTGGATATAGCTACCGAAGACTTCCAGGCTGGTCGCGCGATCCCTGCCCAGCAGCGGTGTGCCAGTGAAGCCAATGAAGACCGCGTTAGGCATCATTGCCTTCATGACGCGATGCAGCTTGCCGCTCTGAGTGCGATGGCACTCGTCCACGAACACGAACACCTCGCCAACGGTCTGGCTCGGCTGTGACTCGATCTCCTTGATGAACGCGTCGAAATCGGCGACGTCGCGGCGACCAAACTTGTGGACCAGCGAGCAGAGCAGGCGGGGCTTGGGCTGACCAAGCTGTTTCATCAGATCGCGGCCGCTGCGGGTGCGCTTTATCGATTCGCCGACATCCTGGAAGATGCCTTCGATCTGCTTGTCCAGCTCATCACGATCGGTGATGATCGCCACGCGTGCGTTCGGATTGTTCTCCAGGATCCACCTGGCGAGGAGCACCATCACGATGCTCTTGCCGCTGCCCTGCGTGTGCCAGATGATGCCGCCCTTTCGGTCGCGTATGTGCGCCTGCGCGGCCTTCAGCCCGAAATACTGGTGCGCGCGCGGCAGCTTCTTCACGCCACCATCGAACAGCACGAAGTCGTGCAGAAACTCCAGCAGACGATGTTTTTCGCAGAGCTTGAGCAGGTATTTGTCCAGCTTGTAGCGCGTGTTGTCGGTCTCGTCTTCCTTCCATTTCAGGAAATACTTCTCGGGCGTGCCGATGGAGCCGTATTGAAGGCCTTCGGAATCGTTGCCGGCCAGAATGAGCTGGACCGTGCTGAAGAACCATTCGTGGAACATCTCGGCCTGGTTCGACAGGCACTGCCGGATGCCATCGCCGATGCTGACCCGGCTGTTCTTCAGCTCGAGCATGCCAATGGCGATGCCGTTCAGGTACAGAACTATGTCCGGCCGGCGATCGTGGTTGCCCGACAGCGTCACCTCTTCGGCCACCGCGAAGTCGTTTTTCGACGGGTCGCGCCAGTCAATGAGGTGAACCGTTTCGGTGACCTTGCCGGCCTCGATTTTCACCGGCACGCCGTAGCGGAGCAGCTTGTAGACCGCCTGGTTGTTCTGGTAGAGCGAGCGGCTGTGGTTGGTCGCTTCGGCGCGCAGCTTGTGCACCGCGACGGCGATCTGCGCCTGTGTATATCCGCTGCGCTGCAGAAACGCGGTGAGCAGATCCTCCTCGATGTTGCTGTTGTTCGCGCGATCGCTCCAGTCGTCCAGGTAGCGATAGCCCAGCTCATCGCTGAACAACTGGATGACGCGCTTCTGCGTGGCCCGCTCGGGTTGCCCGACTGTGCTCATCGCGACAGTCCTGAGTCCGGCATCACGCGCCGCATGAACTCATCGAAGAGCGGAACCGTGAACGCCACATCGCCGAAGGCAGGACTGTAGACCATTCCCTTCCTGATCAGATCGGCGCGCACCGGTGCGAGCGAGGTGATCTTCACGCCCATGGTCGTCGCGATGTCGCCGCTGCGATGCGGTCCCGGTCCCAGTTCAGCCATCGCGCGCAAATACGATTTCTCCCTGGGCGTCAACCGATCGAATCGCACTCGAAAGAAGTTCTCGTCCAGCCGTCGCGTAGCCACGTCGGTAGCAGCCTGCAAGTGGGCGAGCGTGATCGGCGAGGCGGGCGCGAAATTCCAGGCCTGGTAACCCCATTCCTGAAGGAAGTACGGATACCCGCGCGTCACCGTGAAAATCTCGCGCACCGCGGCATCGTCGATTGATTCGCGCGCCGCCTCGATCGGTTCCCGGATCGCCTGCGCCGCGCTGTTCTCGTCGAGCGGACCCACAGCCGGAAAGTTGAACAGACGCTCGGCGTACGATTTCGATTCGCCGGCCAGTCCCGGCAGAATAGGAAGCCCCGCACCGATCAGAACCACCGGCAACTGCCGCTGTTGCATCCGGTGCATGGCCATGATCAGCGCACTCAGCTCGCTCGACCCGAAATACTGGATCTCATCGATCAGAATGGCGATCGCACTCCCTCGTTCCTGCGCCGCCTCGCCGACCGCCACGAACAGGTTGGGCAGATCGACCTCGAGATCGCCACTGTCGGCCGCGCCCTGCTCCGGCTCGATGTCGATGCCGAACTCGACATCGCCCATGGTCACCTTGATCGCGCCAATAAAGCTCTTCAAGACCGCGATCCCGCGACGGACCTTGTCTCCCGCGCCAGCCAGCCGGTCCAGGTCGTACAGCAGCCGGCGCAGGTGCGGCACCAGCATGACCGGCAGCGGCTTGCCCTCGTGCGCCTCGAGCAGCACCGCGTGGTAGCCGGCCGCCACCGCCATCCGCTCCATCTCGTTCAGCAGCACCGTCTTGCCCACGCCGCGCAGCCCCGTGAGCAGCAGGCTCTTTTCCGGCCTCCTCGCCTTCACCCGGCCGAGCAGCACCCGGGCTTCCTCCAGAATCCGGTCGCGCCCGGCCAGCTCCGGCGGCGGCGATCCCGCCCCGGGCGAAAACGGGTTCCGGATTCTGTCCATGGCGGTCACCTGTATCGAGTTATGCGGAGTTATACTACCGGAGCCGTATAAATGGCTAGAGTTGGGTGGCCGGAAGCGGCTGGGCCGGCGAGTTATGCTGATTTATACGGCTGAGATGGTATAGATGGCAATAAAAGGGTAGAAGTGGGAGTGCGGTTGGCGGTCAGACCAGCCGGATCCGGCCGGTGAGCAGGTCCAAGTGTTGTTTTATAAGACAAATTGGTTAAGAATTCGTGCACGTCTTTTTGCCTCCCCTACGGCTTCGGTCGTAGGGCGCGAGGCCGGGGAAACCCGGCCTCTGCTTTTTCCAGTACCCGCCATGAGAAAGCCGAAAACGCTCGGCTACATTGATGGCTTCAACCTCTACCATAGGGCACTGGAGGACACTCCCCACAAGTGGTTGAATGTAGCCGAGAAGTGCCGCGTCCTATTGCCGCCAAACGACATTCAGGGCATCCGCTATTTCATGGCCCGCGTCAACGCTCGAGCCCATGATCTTCGTCAGCAGACTTATTTGCGGGCCCTGGAAACCATTCCCGCGCTTCAAATCTTCTTCGGGCATTTTTGAGAAACCGTCGGACGTAGCTTGGCTCGAACGGTCGAGTTCACGCATTTTAAGATGCGTGAGCGCTCAAGTATAATAAATGTCGACATTCTGTTTTGTACAATATGCCCATTGACTTGATCGGCAAAGGCCCTAGATTGCTGCGATGGAGATAGAGTTTGATGATGATGACCTCAAAAAACTGTACACGGACCGGACGTTTACCGGAGGATGGGCTCCGGCCATCGTCCGGGGGTTCAGGAAGGTGATGTTCATTGTGGTGAACGCGCCGGACGAAGGAGACCTATACGCGATGCGGAGCTTGAACTTCGAGAAGTTGAAGGGCGACAGGGAGGGTCAGCATTCGCTTCGGATTAATAAGCAATGGCGGTTGATTGTCGAGTTGAGGGGAACCGGGAAGAACAAACGCATTGGAGTGATTGAGATTGTCGACTACCACTGAACGGCAGGAGGAGCCAATGAGCGAGCTGAAGGCCGCAGAGGTTTTCCCGCCTGGTGAGATTCTGAAGGACGAGTTGGAGGAGCGCGGTTGGTCTCAGGTGGAGTTTGCCGAGATCATCGGGCGCGATGTTTCGCTTGTCAGTGACATCATCAAGGGAAAGAGGGCCATTACGCCGACTGTGGCGAAGGAAATCGGGGCCGCATTTGGTCAGAACCCGATGCATTGGATGAACATGGATGCAGCCTACCGACTAGAGCAGGCGAGCGAACCACCCGCACGGATCAGCGGCGCCGCCAAGGTGCGGGCGAGGTATCCGGTTCGCGCCATGATGAATCGTGGCTGGATTCAGAAATCGGAGAGTCCCGAAGTAGTCGAGACAAACCTTCTGAAATTTTTCAACATCGCCTCTTTGGACGATTTGCCAACGTTCAAGTATGCAGCGCGGAAAAGCTCTGCGCCGACGAACTATGAGGAGATTACCGAAGTGCAGCGGGCGTGGCTGTTCCGGGTTAAACAGATCGCCATGACGATGGTCGTGCGGCGGGCCTACTCAGAGGACTCGCTGCGGAATGCCTTGCCCGAGCTTAAGAAGTTGATGGGGGAACCAGAGGAGATTCGACACGTCCCGAGGATTTTGGATGAGTGTGGCGTGCGTCTAGTCGTCGTCGAACCCCTTCCCGGATCAAAAGTCGATGGCGTTTGCTTTTGGCTCGACGAGATCAGTCCGGTTATCGGTCTTAGTTTAACCCGGGATCGCATTGACAACTTTTGGTTCAACCTTCGTCACGAGATTGAGCACGTCCTCGCGCGGCACGCTGTCTTTGACTCAGAGATTGATCCTTCCGATGTATCGCAAGAAGAGAGTCAGGCAAACAGAGAAGCCGGGGAGTTTTGCGTGCCAAGTGAAGTCATGGATGACTTCATTGCGAGAAAGCGGCCCATTTTCTCCGAACGAAACATTATTGGACTTGCGGCACGACTTGGGATTCATCCTGGCGTAGTAGTTGGCCAGCTACAGAGGAAGATTGATCGATGGAATTTGCTTAGAAAACATCAAGTGAGAATCAGAGAGATTCTGACTGCCGCAGCGATGACAGACGGTTACGGTCATGAACTTCAAATCGGGTAGATGAGGAATCCCGTGGCATCCAAGACCAGTCAGCTTCAGGGCATTGTGAAACGGTACCAGTTATCGGGAAATGAGTGGCCCGCAAGCATGGCAACCGTGGCAGAATGGACACTTGCAAACAATCTCTGGGCGCAGCATCCGGCGGCTGCGCTTCGTCAGTGCACTAAAGAACTGTCCCGAGCGATGCGGGAAGAAATGTACACGGACCCAAGTGGCAATCGCGTGCGGACAAAGCACGTCGTTACCCGTCAGGTTAATGGTGCGCAGGTTGTTCTTTGGGATGACATTAGGTCGGCAACACGGTCGCACATGGAACTCTCGCTGCGTCAGCGTCGCGAGAGGATCGTTGGAGATTGCAGGCAACTAAAGATTGACGTTGACAGCTACAACGCTACGCATCCGGCGGAGGCACCGATCCAGATCGTGTTCAACTTTATTAACGATCTGTTGGAACTAGAGGCGGCGAGCGCTGCTTAGTCCGTATCGCGGTTGCGCCAGCGAGCGAGGGCTGCCGTTCGGGCAATCTCGGCTCGCTGTTGGGGAGTAAGTTTAGCGGCGCGGGCCTTACCGCCCTTCCTTCCTCCTTTGCGTCCCAGGGCGACAGCGGCAGCGTTTTTACGCGGCTTCGCCACCGGCTCTTCGGTGGCTTCCTGGACAACCTCAAAGGCTGCCTTGTTCCGGTCCGGGCTTCGTTTAATGCTTGAGCGCTTTGGCATGGCCCAAAGCTAACGAAGCGCGTCCTCTCGTCCAATAATTGAACGCCTTTGTCACGGCTCCAAACTGACCCACTATCCACAAATGGGTGGACGTCGAAGAAACAAAGGAGAAAGGCTCGGACGTCGCCCTAGCCACTCAAATGCTCTACGACGGGTTTACCAGGCAGTACGAGGTTGCGGTTGTGCTGACAATGATTCGGACCTGCTCATGCCGATCCAGGTTGTTGGAAAACTCGGCCTCCCAGTGGGGCTTTTGAGTCCCGTCGCCAAAACAAGCGTGGTTCTCAGTTCTGCGGCAACGTTCATGAAACACGTCCGGCCAGGAGTGTTGGCCGTCAGTCAGTTTCCCTGAGTCTCACGGACGCAACCGGGACCTTCACAAAGCCTGCCGCGTGGGCCTAGAGCGGTCTAAAAGCGAAAAGCCTCACATTCTTAAACGGCGCTCCGCCCGCGCTCCGCCCTCGATCACGGCAGCATCGGTTGGTGCTCCCGATTTTCACTCGGTGAACATCGAGCCGAGGAACCGATTACTTTCACATCGTCGGAGCTAATTGGATCCTGCAACAAGCACAAACACCGAGTTCTGAGTTCGATGAGCAGCTTCGGCCGGTGCTGCTGGTTTCACGCGGATCCTCATTCGTTCCGGCCCGAAGGAATCAGACGAATTCGGCCAGTAAGAAGCTCCTGCATCATGCCCTGCTTGATGGCCTTCGCTTTGGCGAGCTTGGTTTCGAGTGCGTCGATCTCGCCGTCCATGTCGGACAGGATCGCGGCGATGGCGGCCTGCTCGGCCATCGACGGCACCGGCAGAGCCGGCGTATTTGTCGCTGATGTACTTGATGAAGAGCAGGACCAGCACGTAGTCCTTGTACTGGCTGGCATCCATGCCGCCACGCAGCTCGTCGCAACTCTGCCAGAGCGAGCTGTGCAGGCCATCGATGCGCGGACCGACATCTACGCGCTCGCGGCCGTGCTCTATGAGATGCTGGTAGGCGAACCTCCTCACACGGGCAAAACCACGCAGGCTATCATCGCGAAGATACTGGCCGACCGGCCGGCGCATCCGCGCGTGCTGCGCGAGACGGTACCCGAGCACGTGGATGCCGCGGTCATGATCGCGTTGGCCAAGCTGCCGGCCGATCGCTTCGTGAGCGCCGCCGAATTTGCGGAAACTCTCAGTGGTACCCGCGCGCCAGCTCGAATCGGTCCGGCAACAACCCGCGATATCCACGAGAATGCGCCGGCGTCAACGGGCGCGGCGTTTCAGCGCGTGCGGCACGCCCTCGCGTGGACGATCCCAGCTGTGGTTGTGGCGGCGCTGTTCACGATCGCGCGCGTACGAGACGAGCAGAGTTTGCCGGAGCCGGTCGCGTTCGAATTCACGTTCGATGACAGAATTAACGTCTTTAATATCATAGGGCCCACGGCTGCGCTTTCCCGTGATGGTACCCAACTCGCATTCGTCGCCAATGGACCGGCGGGCCCAGCCATCTACCACCGCCAGCTGGATGGATTCGGGACACGTGCGATTCGCGGCACGGAAAACGGTATCGCGCCGGAGTTCTCACCGGATGGTGAGTGGCTGCTGTTTTCGAGCCAACAGAAGCTGAAGAAAGTCCTGGTAAGCGGTGGTTCGACGATCACAATCGCGGATTCTGTCGGCGGCTCGAACGGAAGAAGCTGGCGAGAACAGGGCGAGATCGTTTTTGAGCGCAGGCGCGAAATCTGGCGCGTAGCTGCGGCCGGTGGCATGCCGCCGACCAAGGTAACGCAGCTTGATTCCGCCAGCGGCCATCGCCGATACGGCTGGCCGTTTGTGCTGCCCGGCGGGAAAACCGCGGTGATCACGATCTGGAAAGGCGCAGCCTTTTTGGACAGCGCCCAACTCGGGATCGTCAGACTGCGTGACGGAAAAGTAACCGAGCTCCACGAACCGGGATTCAACGCCCGATACCTATCGAGTGGACACATTGTGTACGGCCGGCCCCGCGGCGCAATCCTCGCCGCGACTTTCTCGCCGCGGAAAGGCATAACGGGACAGCCGACGCCGATGCTCGAACAGGTCATCATGAGCGTTAGCGGCGCCACCACGATTGCGATCTCGGATAATGGTTTGGTCGTGTACAAAGCAGCCGGCTCACCGTTGTGGTCGGAGCTGGTTCAAGTCGACCGACAAGGACGCGGGCGGCCGTTGGTTCGCGATTCCGGTACGTTCAATTATCCGCGGCTCGATGCAACGGGTAAGCTCGTGACCACGATGCGTGGACAGAGGCCAGGTGGCGACATCTGGATCTACGAATTGAGTTCGGGCGCGCGGTCGCGCCTGACCAGTGATTCCAGAAGCGACGCTCCCGAATGGGGAATGAACCGCACAAGTATCGTCTACATGAACTACGATCTGGGGCAGATTCGCGTTCAATCGCTGGACCGTAGTAGTCCGGTCGAAGTGTTTCCGGATACTGGTTTCCGGGATGTGGCGATCAGCAGAAGAGCGAACGTAATGGCGGTCTCGCGCCGGCTGGCGTCAAACACCGATATCTGGGTTGGACGCGCAGATTCCTTGGGCTCATGGCGAGCGCTGGTGAATTCGTCCGCGAACGAAAATGTCCCGACCGTCTCGCCTGATGGCCGCCTGCTGGCGTATGCGAGCGACGAACAAGGCCGTCCAGAGGTGTTCCTGCGTGCTATCGCGGGGCCGGGCAAAGCGGTGCCCGTGTCGATTGACGGCGCTGACGAGCCGATGTGGTCACCCAACGGTCGCGAGCTGTTTTACCGCACGGTCGGGCAAGGCAGAGTTTTCATGAGCGCAACCATAACCGAGCAACCGGAAGTTGCGGTTACAAAGCGCGACACGCTGTTCGCCGATCCTTTTCCCCGCAGTCCCTGGCGCACTGGGTACGATGTGTTCCCGGACGGGCAGACTTTCGTGTTCGTGCGTTTGGGGCCAGTGACCGCCGCGAGCGGGTTCTACGGCATCGCTAACTGGACCACGGCGCTGAAACGCCTATCCAGCGGCAAGCAGCAGTGACCCTAGGCTTGCGCGGCTGCGCCTACTGACAGAACCTTCGTGCACCGTCCTCACCCAATCCTAGTAGAGATGCTACCTGGTCGGTTATCGCGGTCGACCTCGCCACCGGCCGTATCGTCATCGCATCGGCCACCTGCGTGAATAACAACGACCGCTTCGGATCGGTACCCTTCCGGATCTCGCGCTCGATGCGGTAGCGGTCGGCCAAGGCGGCGTGAAGCCGGTCCGGTTGGCTCATGAATGCCTTGGTCCAGAAAGGTGTACGGCATCCGCGATGGGCAGCTCTCGACAGCATGCTGGCCGAGCCGTACATGGCGATGGGGTACTTCAGACACATGACAGGGCGTCCGGCCGAAGCGGAGCAGCATTTCAAGCGCGCCATCGCGCTCGCGCCGAATTCCGCGACCGCCCACCAGTGGTATGGCATCATGCTGTCGAACAACAATCGATTCGAGGATGCCCTCCGGGAAACCCGGACTGCCAGCGAGCTCGACCCGCTTTCCGCCATCATTACGTCGAACTACGCCAGGGCGTTGCAGGACGCCGGACGAACCGCCGAAGGACTTACCGCGATGGCCCGCGCGAGGGCGTTGGATCCAACCAACGTTGCGGTGCGAACGAATGCTGCCCTGGCGATGGTGGATGCAGGCCGGCCGCAGGACGCGTTGAATGACATCGAGGAAGCGATTCGGCTTGGCCTGGCGCCAGAGGCCCTCCTGATCCTGCGTGTGCAGGCGTTGCTCCAGATGAGAGACAGTACAAAGGCCCGCGCGGCGGTTGCGCAGGCTGCCGCTGCGCTGGGCGATCGCGCAAACCGGGAACCGGACATGCCAACCGCGTACGCTTTGATTGGAGATCGCGAAAAAGCACTCGCGACTCTCGAGCGCGTCGTCGAAGCGCGGCCCCTTCGCATGGTTTCGCGTGACAGCTACCTGAGCGATTCAACCTGGGCGCCGCTGCGCACCGACCCACGATTCATCCGCGCCATGAATCGTTTGCAGCAGGAGCGGTAGTGTCGATCGATACTCTCGCCGCGGCGCTGGCTGGCCGGTACCGCATCGAGCGTGAGCTCGGCGCCGGCCGTGGTTTCTGTTCAGCGCGGCGATTCAGTTCGTGATGCTGGTCATGCCTGACGCCCGCGTGGCGTAACCGAATCCAGCCAGCGCCCGCAGCGCCAATTCGGTGGCTGCCGGGCGGCTGAAGCCGTATCTTTGCGTGTACCCATGGAACCTCGCCTCGCCACTGCGCTGGAAGGCCGCTACGTCGTCGATCGTGAGATCGGACGCGGGGGGATGGCTACGGTCTACCTCGCCCGTGATGTCCGCCACAACCGCCAAGTCGCTCTCAAAGTCCTGAACCCGGAACTCGGCGCCGTGCTCGGCGTCGAGCGCTTTCTCGCCGAGATCGAAGTCACGGCTAATCTGCAGCACCCCAATCTTTTGCCGCTGTTCGATTCCGGCGAAGTAAACGGGCTGCTCTTCTATGTGATGCCCTATGTCGAGGGTGAAAGTTTGCGGGCCCGGCTCGATCGGGAAAAGCAGCTGCCCGTGGAAGAAGCGGTTCGCATCGCCGTGGCGATCGCGGGTGCACTGGATTACGCGCATCGCCACAAGGTTGTTCATCGCGATCTCAAGCCCGAAAACATTTTGCTGCACGAAGGCCAGCCGCTGATCGCCGATTTCGGGATTGCGCTGGCGGTGAGCAATGCGGGTGGCAGCCGGATCACGCAGACCGGGCTCTCGCTCGGCACACCGCACTACATGAGCCCGGAGCAGGCGACCGGCGACCGTGTGGTGGACGGTCGCACGGACATCTATTCGCTGGGCGCGATGATGTTCGAAATGCTGGTGGGCGATCCGCCGCACATGGCAGGTACGACGCAAGCGGTCATCGCGAAGGTTTTGACCGAGAGGCCCGTGAGTGTGCGTGCGAGCCGGCCGAATGTACCGGCGCACGTGGAAGCGGCGATCGGACGTTCGCTGGAAAAACTCGCGGCGGATCGGTTTGCGACTGCGAAGGAGTTTGCCGACGTGCTGAGCGGCAAAGGCGCTATGCCGGCGCATCACACGTATGTGGCTCCGCAACCGGTAGCCACCATACGCCCGCGCGCGGCGCGCGCTCGTGAGCTGGCACCCTGGGCGCTGGTCGTGTTGCTGGCGGGCGGCCTGGGCTGGCAGGTCATGCAGCCGAGCGAAATGGCCGAGGCGCCGGTCGTGCGCGTGAACTTCGATATGCCACCAGGCGCGCGCGTGAACGAGGTTCTCACCGGCAGCACGATCGCGGTTTCGCCGAAGGGTGACATGATCGCGTTCACGTCGGTCGGGCTGTCCGGGTTCCGCATGTATGTGCGGCGCATCAACGAGCTCAGCGCGCGCGAGATTGGCGATGCCAGCATCGCCGGCCGCAACCTCACCTTTTCGCCCGACGGCCGTTTCCTGGCCTTCACGGAAGGCAATGTTCTCAAGAAAGTGTCCGTTGACGGTGGCGAGATCATCGAGGTTGCGCCAACGGCGAGTGCAGTCCCATACGGGCTCAGCTGGAGCGAGGCCGACACCATTTACATCGGGTCCTTCTCTGGCCTGTGGAAGGTGCCGGCCAACGGCGGCACTGCGGTGCAGGTGCAGGCACCCGACTCCAGCACGACGAGCAATGGCCGCCGCTGGCCGCTGCTGCTGCCGGATGGAAAGACGATCGTGCATGCCAGTGGCAGCAACTCGGCGGCGGTGCCGCATCTTGCGGTGCTGGACCTGCGCACCGGCAAGTCAACCGAATTCGAGCAGTTGGCTGCTGTGCCACTCGGCATACGGGACGACCACCTCGTGTACGTGTCGCCCTCGGGCGGGTTGATGACCGTGCGCTTCGATCACGCGGCGCACAAGCCAATCGGCGAACCGCTGCAGTTGGATGACGGCGTACTGATCGATCCGACGGCCGGCGCCAAAGCAGCGCTCTCGTCTTCCGGCACGCTGGCCTACCTACGCGGCCGTGCACAGTACCAGCCGGTACTGGTCGCGCCCGGCGGCACCGCCGCCACTCCGCTTGTCAACGAACCCGGCACGTATCAGACGCCCCGCTATTCACCCGATGGCAAACGCGTAGCGGTTACGAAGTTTACTTCGAGCGCGACCGACATCTATATCTACGACATCGCCCTCAACACCTTCCAGCGCCTGACCACCGAAGGCACCAACGTCCGCCCGGAATGGGTCGACGACAGCAGCGTAGTCTTCGTCTCGCTGCGCGGCAGCAAGAGTGCGATCTGGCGCCAGGCAACCGATGGCAGTGAGGCCGAGCTGTTATATCAACCCGAGGTCGAGCCCTTCGAGGCGATCGTTTCACCGGACATGCAGTGGCTGGTCATACGAACTGCGCCCGGTGCGAAATATCCGCGTGACATCCTGGCCGTGCCCATGACCGGCGAGAAGAAGGTTGTGCCGCTTGTGACCAGCCGCCACACGGAGAGCCTGCCGCGCTTCTCGCCGAACGGGAAATGGCTGGTCTATCAATCGAACGAGACCGGTCGCTTCGAGGTCTACGTGCGGCCCTTCCCGGGGAGTGGTGGGCGTGTGCCGGTGAGCGACAACGGCGGCACGGAACCCATCTTCAGTCGCTCGGGCCGGTCGTTGTTCTACAAGGGGCCGCTGGGCGAGATCATCGAAGTCGGCGTGACCACCGAGGGCGGCTTCTCCATCGGCCAGCGCAAGGTGGTCCTGACCGGCGATTACCTGCCCGACTCATCGCACCCGAACTGGGATGTGTCGCCCGACGGCCGCTTCCTGATGCTCAAGCGCGCCGGCGCCGAAGCGCAGACCATTGTCGTACACAACTGGGGTCGCGAGCTACGCGAGAAGGCGGCGTCCCGTCGCTGAGGGGCGAACTGCTGATGGCTGACGCATTGGAGCGCCTGCACATGGCCCTGGCCGATCGCTACCGCATCGAGCGCGAGCTCGGAGCGGGCGGCATGGCCACCGTCTACCTCGCGCACGACATCAAGCACGATCGCAAGGTCGCGCTCAAGGTGCTGAAGCCGGAGCTGGCCGCGGTTATCGGCGCCGCGCGGTTCCTCTCCGAAATCAAGACCACCGCCAGCCTGCAGCATCCGCACATCCTCGCTTTGCATGACTCCGGTGAAGTCGACGGCACGGTGTTCTACGTCATGCCGTTCGTGCCCGGCGAGTCACTGCGCGACCGACTGAACCGCGAGCGGCAGCTGCCGGTCGGCGATGCGCTCAGGATTGCGACCGAGGTGGCGGGCGCGCTCGACTACGCGCACCGCCAGGGTGTGATTCATCGCGACATCAAGCCCGAGAACATCCTGCTGCATGACGGCAGCGCGCTGGTCGCCGATTTCGGCATTGCGCTGGCCGCGGCGCGCACGGAGGGCGGTGCGCGCATGACCGAGACCGGCATGTCGCTGGGCACGCCGCACTACATGAGCCCGGAGCAGGCAATGGGTGAGCGCTCACTCGATGCGCGCACCGACATCTACGCGCTGGGCTGTGTGTTGTACGAGATGCTGGCGGGCGAGCCGCCGTTCAGCGGGCCTACCGCGCAGGCGATAGTGGCGAAGGTGCTGAGCAGTGAGCCGGAGTCGCTGAGTACGCTGCGCCGTACGGTGCCGGCCAACGTGGCACGGGCGGTTCACAGCGCGATCCAGAGGCTGCCCGCGGACCGCTTCGACAACGCGAAGGCCTTTGCCGATGCACTGGCGAATCCCGCGTTTCTTGCACGCACCGGCCTTGCCACTTCGGGCGGTGGTGTGGCGCGGCCCCGCGCCTGGAATCGCATGACGGTGGCGATGACGGCGGTCGCGGCCACGCTCGCTGTCATGCTCGGTGCGAGCACGCTCATGCCAGGCAACGACGCCGGTGACGCGCATCCGGTCGTGGGGGGGGGGGGGGGGGGGGGGGGGGGGGGGGGGGGGGG
>JBBDWZ010000165.1:24085-26534 GCA_040902615.1 Gemmatimonadota bacterium
CGCGCATCCGGTCGTGCGCTTCGCGCTGGCCGATGATCCTTCGATCAGCATCAACGCGAGTACAACGCGGCCGTTCGCCGTCTCGCCAGACGGTAGCACCATCGTGTTTCAGGCAGCCGCGGACAGTATGGGCCTGCGGCTCTGGGTGCGGCGGATCGGCGATCCGCGGGCACGGCCGCTGGCCGGTACCGAAGGCGGCATCAACGCGGCGATTTCCCCCGACGGCGAGTGGGTCGCGTTCATCACTGGCAACCGTGAACTGCGGAAGGTGCGCCTGAGCGGCGGCGACCTGATCAAGGTCGCCACGCTCGACGCGGTGTCGGCGACGCTCAGCTGGGCATCGAACGAGGCAATCTTCTTCGAGCAGATCGGGCCCGATGCCGGGATCCACCGCATCGATGCGAGCGGTGGGCGTGCGCAACTTGCGGTTCCTCTCGACACGGCCGCACACGAGACGCGCCAGCGACGGCCGCTCGTGCTGCGTGACGCCGGGATCGTGGTGTACGGCAGCTACGTGCCCGATGAGGACGAGCCCAGTATCGTGTTGTATCGCCTGGCTGATGGCCGACGGGCCCGGCTGAATCTGCCCGGCATTGGCGCGCTCGCCCTGATCGAAGATCGACTCATCTATGCGCGTGGCGATGGCAGCCTGATGGCCGTGCCGATCGACCTGAAAGGAATGCAAACGCGCGGTGATCCGGTGAGGCTCGACCCGTCGGTCACCGCGCAGGGCACTGGCACCGCGGTTGGACTCTCCGAGGCCGGCACGATGGTGTACCAGGCGGCGGGCGTCGCCCCGGTGGCGCGGCTCGAGCTGGTGGACACGACCGGCAAGGTTCGGCCGATACCGGGTGAATTCGTCATCGCGGAAGCGCCGCGCTTCTCGCCCGATGGCCGCCGCATCCTGGCCGGCATCGGCGCCGGCACCAGCGGCGGCCCGGGCGCGGCCCTGCGCCTCTTTCTTTCCGATCTCTGGACCATCGACGTGGTCAGCGGTGAGCCCACACGCATAACCAACGACAACCAGGCCGCGAGTTCGTCCTGGACTCCGGATAACAAGCGCGCGTTGTACACGAAAGCAGTGGGCAGAGGATACGAGTTGTGGACCGCGCCCGTGGATGGCAGCGCTCCCGCGGCGCGCCTGGTCGAGTTGAATGACATTCCGGTTGCATCCTCGATGATGCCCGACCAGCGCTCGGTGATCGTGGAAACTCGCGACCCGGGCGTGAGCGTCGTGTTGTTGCGCGCCTGGCTGGATGGCAGTCGCCGCATCGACACGCTCATTGCATCGCGCGGCGAACGCGTGCGTCCCAACAATCCGCGCGTCTCACCGGACGGCCAGTGGGTGGCCTACACCGATCGCACCAGTTCCGAAGTCTGGGTGCGATTACTGAACGGCACCACCGCGCTGCAGGTCTCGACCGGTGGAACCGGCTTCAATCCGGTTGTTTGGGGACCGGACAGCCGGCGCCTCTACTACGCCGGCAACGGTGGCCTGGTGGCGATAGAATTACAGACCAGCCCCACACTCGGCGTGTTTCGGCGCCACGTCATCAGCGGGTTCCCGCAAGACGCGGAGTACGACATCGCTCCCGATGGCAAAACCTTCGTGGTCGTCCAGCCCGTGCGCGCTTCTGCGGATGTCTTCGTGGCGGTCGACTGGGTGAGCGAAGCCCGCGCCCAGTGGCAGGCCGCGCGGGGGCGGGAATGAGCTCGTGCCGAACATCCGGATGGTGAACCCAGGTAAGGCATCCATGAGAGAGCGCATCGCGCCGAAGCTGGCCAAACTCTGGCGCTGGTCGACTCCACGCTGATCGAGTTGAGCAGACTCCGGTCCGGGCTGCCGCCCAGGGATTCGCAGCAGCTCGTGCAGGGTCTCATTCCCGCGCGCGTGCGCGGCCTGCCGGGTTCGCTCAGCCAAAGCACCTTCGACGATCCCAGGAGCACGGGCGTTCGATTGATCAGCCACCCACGCGTGATACTGCCGGGCGCGGTTCAGCACATGGTGCTGTCGGGAACACCCATACCGGACACGTTGGTGCGTGAGACGCTGCGCGCACTCGCGGCCACGCCGGACCTGGATCGTCATATCAGATCGAGGACGGTTACTCCGCGATCCAGCGCTATTTCCTGAGAGAAACGCTGACCAGTGGCGACAGCTTGCTGGCGATCCTGCGAGCCAGGCGAAAGTAGAGCGGAGGCGAGCAGGTTCACCTTGCCCGGACTATCGGTCGGGCACATTATCGATCGGTCGGGCACTGCCTCTCATGCCCGTTTCGATCGCCCCAACAGAACAGCCCAGGTGTTCACGATCAACGTTGCCGTCTCACCGGATACGCGTAGCGAAGAGTTGCACGGCCGATGAGCGCACGTGTTGAAAGGCCGTGGCGCAAGCGGTTGAGTGAAAGCGTGGTCATTGCGCGGCCGAGGCCAAGAAGCTCGCACGATC
>JBBDWZ010000166.1:0-26483 GCA_040902615.1 Gemmatimonadota bacterium
CGGCACGGCCGACGCGAACCGTGGACGTGACCGTTGCCGGATAGACCGCTTTGACGCGTTCTGCGATACCAGTCACATAAGTGAGCCAAGCGCTGTCGGCTTCATTGCGCCACGGCTCGGCTCCATCGCTGATCGTGCCATCGAACCTCGGCGCCACTGGTATTACCGGCTCTACAATCATCAACTCGATCTGTGCCGTTTGGCGGCGCGCGATGCCAATGGCTCCAGGTAAAGCCCATTCGGAACGGTGCGAGCCATCGAGCGGCACCAATACGGAACGATACATGGCGGTCTTCCTCAGGTCGCATGGCCGACGGTTGTATTGTGGTTGCAGGCGGCAATCAAGGCAGTGACTTCGCGATCGCTCACCTGGTCGAAGCTGTCGTACGAGGCACCGACGCTGTAGAACGGCTCAGGCGCGGCCAGGCAAACCAGTTCATCCACTTCGGATTGCAGGAGATCCAGCGCCTGGGTCGAGGCCACTGGCGTGGCCAGGATCAATCTGCGAGGTACCTCCTCGCGCACGCCTCGAATCGCACTGAGAGCGGTCGAACCTGTGGCAATCCCATCGTCGATGAGAATCACAGTGCGCTGCGCCAGCTCCAGCGGTGCGGCGCCTTTACGGTATAACGCTTCTCTGCGCAGGAGTTCTCGCTGTTCCTGCGCGATGACCTGCCGGATGACCTGGTCAGTCACGCCGGCCGCATCGATCACATCGCGATTGAGCATTACGCGCCCGCGCGCGATGGCACCCATCGCCAGTTCGGGTTGTTCAGGCAATCCCAGTTTCCTTACGACCAGCACTTCCAGAGGCAACTGCAGTGCTTGCGCTACCGACGCGGCTACTTCGACCCCGCCGCGCGGAAGGGCAAGCACCATCGCAGTCGTATCGCCGGGGTCAAGCAACGGGCGCAGTTCTGCGACCAGTTCAAGACCGGCACTCCTTCTATCTCGAAAGCGCATCGCCAACTCCTTCAACCGCCGACACTCCGGTCACGAATCATGATTCCCAGGCAGTCACCGAAGATTGCACTCTCAGCTGGTTATTCACGTTGGACACTCCGGGAGCTGACCAGGCGGCAGCTTCGGCCTGTTGTTGCTCCGCCCACGATGACACGTAACCGCTGAGAGTCACTGCGCCACCGGAGACGCCGACCTTGACGTGTTCTGCGTCGATCTGCGCACTTCGTTTATAGGCGTCCTCGATGCGGTGCTTGATTTCGCTCTTATCGGCGCTTGCTTTGACGGAAATCCGGTTGATCACGCCCTTAACGCCGTGCAGCAGGCGCACCGCCTTCTCGGCGGCTCGCCGCTGAAAGTGCCACGGAACTTCGCCCGCGAGCGTAATCCAGCTGTCTTCGACGGTCACACTCACCGCATCCTTCGGCACTGAGACGTTGTAGCGGAGAGCATCGACAGCAGCCGTTGCGATCCTTTCATCCGCCATCAGAAAGCCGGGCAGCGGCTTGACTTCGATGTCCTCGACCACTGCCTGCACGCCGAAAATGCGGTGAGCTGCCTTTTCGGCCGCGAGCTTCGCCGCATACGAATTCACCGCACCGGACAGTCGGACCACGCCATCATCGGTAACGGTTACAGCAATGTTCGACGAATTGACCTGCGGATCCCAGGCCAGCTCATCGATGACACCCTTTTGTACTTTTTCCGCGTTCTTCATGGCTTCCTCCGGTGATGGGAGCTGCCGCACCGGCTGTGCGATCCGCTACCCTGGTTTGGATGGCCCTGCATCAAACTCGTGTCTGTTGCAGCTATACGTGTCGAGGCATGAGCGATGCCGATTATTGTTGTGACCCGATGGTTGGTCAGCATTACCGTCTGTAACAAGGCGTTTGGTTCATGTACAGGGCTGCTGTGAGCCAACCGGTGGTCACCGAGCGATGAAATACTCGGGACATTTTGACCCATGAGCCCAACCCCGATGACTCATTTCTGCGTGGCGAACGCCGGAGTACACGCGGAATGTCAGGCGGGGCAATTGCCGGACCGTGCAATGCAATGGCACGCCCCTCGCCCTGTCGATGCGCGATGAGCTGCGTGGCCGCTTCAGCAGAAGCGCCAGCAACGCCTGCAACTCGGGGACAACATGCCGATCGTCAAGGTAGTTGAAGTCATCGCCCAGTCTGAGAAAAGCTGGGACGACGCGGTGCAGAATGCACTGGCGGAAGTATCAGCAACGGTGCAGAACGTAAAGGAAATCTGGGTCAGCGGGATGAAAGCGGTGGTCGAGAACAATCGGATCACCGAATATCGTTTGACGGCAAAGGTCAGCTTTGTGGTCAAGCACGAATGAAACCGCATTTCGACCGGGGAGCGGTCACGCCAACTCCAAACAACTCGATCAGCCTCGCGGCGATCGAGCCCAATCAGGTAGTCAAGATCGAGAAGCTGCTCTTCGCCTCGCTCGAGCGGCTCTGCGCAGACTTGGGACTGCGTGAGGGCGACCTGGTACGGTGTCGCGCCAGTTCGACTCGACGACTGTATCTGTCAACTGTCGACGCGCGCACGGTCGCAATCGACCGTGATCAGGCTCGTTTTGTCCAGGTCGTGCCACGCACCCAACCGAATGCGTCAGCCGAACAACGCCATCTCATCTTGCCGTGAATCGCAGCCATGAGGAATGTGGCCCATGAAAGAAGATCGGCCAGCCGTGACGCGTACGCCCTTGAGTGAAGTGCCCAACTTTTCCTGAAAGCAAGGCATGCGACAGGCGCATGGAAACCCGCGGCCGGGTTGCGTTCGGGCTGACCGGCGCAGTCCCTGCGGTCAGGCCACTCACCCAATTTTGCGTCACTCGGTGTAGTGGTCTCGACTACATAGAATCCGCCGATTGCCGATGGCCGCCGCGATTATGAGAGCGCAGTTTTTTATCGCCGCGGACCAGTCTCAGAACGCGAGCGTTTTGTGGAGGCACTTATGCTGATCGTGGGCGCTAGGGCTGCAACTGCCAGCGTGCTCCTGGTCAAGCGCGAAAGCGCGATTCGACACGCCATCACGCAGGTGCTGGAGTCCGAAGACTATCTGGCGGATGTTGCGGCCTCGCCGCAGGCTGCGCTGGTTAACCTGCGCCAGACGTGCTACGACGCCATCGTATTCGATCTCGAGGACTTCGGACTTGCCGGCTGCCTCTCACTGATGAGCAGGCCGGCACCGAAGCAGTCCCGGCAATTCATCACCCTCACTGCACGAGGCAACCTGGGTCCGGGCATCGAGGCGACCAAAGCGGGAGCGTTCGGATACCTGGCGCAGCCGTTCGAGGCTGGCGAGTTGATCGCACTTCTGGAACGGGCGATGTGTAAGAGCGCCGCCGTTTCGCAACGGGCAGACAAGAGCGACAACAAGGCCGGGCTGCCCACGGCCTGGCCCGGTGGGATGGTCGGGGATTCCCTGATCATGCGTCAACTGTATCAACTGATGGAGCGGGTTGCAGCGACCCGCGCAACCACGCTCGTCACCGGGGAGACCGGAACCGGGAAGGAGCTGGTTGCGCGCGGCATTCATGACCTGTCGTCACGTGCTCATAAGCCGTTCGTTCCCGTCAACTGCTCGGCCTGGCCCGAATCACTGCTCGAGTCCGAATTATTCGGTCATATGAGAGGCAGCTTCACGGGCGCCTTTGCCAATCGGCGAGGTGTTTTCGAGGAAGCCCACGGCGGGACGCTCTTCCTCGACGAGGTGTCTGCGATCTCAGCCACCATCCAGGTCAAGTTGTTACGCGTGCTGCAGGAGCGAGAGGTACGACGGCTCGGAGCCGAGCGCTCCCAGGCCGTTGATTTCCGAGTGATTGCGGCGACCAACGTCGACCTGGCCAAGGAAGTCGAAGCCGGCCGTTTCCGGGAAGACCTGTTCTATCGACTAAACGTCTTTCCCATCCAGGTGCCACCACTACGTGAACGCAGCAGCGACATTCCGTTGTTGGTGGCGCACTTTTATCGGCGATTTACACGCGAGAATGCGCTGCCGGCGCGCGAAATCGAGGCGGACACACTGGCGCGCCTGGAGCTTTACGATTGGCCGGGCAATGTGCGCGAGCTCGAGAACTTGGTTGAGCGCAATTCAATCATGGCCGCGGGCTCCGGCCGGCTGTCATTCGAGTCACGCGAGGGCGAGAAAGCAAATGCTGAGCGCTGTCTGGTGAATCGGGCTACAAGCGAACACTGGAACCTGGCGCGTCTGGAGCGCGAGTACATTGTCAATGTGCTGCAGTCCTGCGCTGGCCGACGGGCCGCTACCGCCGATGCCCTTGGCATCGATCGACGCACATTGTATCGCAAGCTCAAGGAGTATGGTGTCAGCATCTCAGACGTAGATCCCAACGAAATCGGCTGAGCGAATAGGCAGAACGCCAGTCAATGACTCGCCGGGCGGACGCTGCGGCTGCGCAGGCCCAGCAACAGACGACCCACAACCGTGTGGCGCAACGTTTCGTACGCCAAGATCGACGCGACGAACGACAGGAATGTGAGAAGCAGGAACTTGGCGGACACTGGTAATACGAGCCGGACCACCCACCAGCCGATCAGCACGATCACCGTCTGATGGACCAGGTAGACAGGGAATGCAGCATTGCGGGCATAACGCACCAGGGACGATTCGGCCCGAATGTGAAGACGCGCATACGCGGAAATAGCGCACAGCCAGGTCCAGGCGCCGATGGTATAGATGGCCCAGACCGCGATGCGAGCGCGATAATCGAGCGACTCGAGGCGCTCGTCGAGGCGCCCCTGCCACGCAAGCACGGCCAGGACAGCCGAGGCGAGTGTCCCCATCACCAGAGCATGCCATCGGTACCGTACAAGCGCGTGCTCGAACCGCTGGTTGCCAGTCAGCAGGAAACCCAGGACGAACGCGGGAAGAAGCTGAGCATGGTTCGCCCAGTCACCAGCAAGTGCGTTGTTTTGCGGGAACCGGTCGCGCAACGCAATTTGCGCGACGATCAGCAATCCGCCCGCCAGAAGAATGGTTCGGCCTGAGGGCTCAGGACGGGTGGGCACCACTCGCGCGAGCCACCGAAACACAGGCAGCGTCACCACTGCATAAACGAAGAGATAGGCGAGGAACCAGAGATGGGCCCACGTGAAATTCCCGCGCGGAAAAATTCCACGAAAGAACTCCGGGTAAAAGGAGACAAAGCTGCCCGAAAAGGATCCATCGAGGGTGCGATGGACGTAGATCTGTGGCGGAACGAGAACAAGGGTGCCCGCCACCAGCGGGAGGAGGACGCGCTGGATTCGTTCGACGAGATATGCGCGGTCATTGCGCCTCGCGAGAGAATACCACGCGCTCCGGCCAGCGAGCAGCATGAACAGCGGCATGAGCCATGGCCCGACCAGCAGCATGCCTTCGCCGAGCACGCGGCTGCGGGTCTCGTTTTGTACGTGCCAGGTTTGCCACGGCGAGAAGACCTGCGCTGTATGTACGCAGAGCACAAGTGCAACCGCGCCGACGCGCAGCATGTCGATGTCAGCTCTGCGACTAGCCGTTGAGAGAGTGCCGGACTCCAACACGGCGCGGCTCATGTCACATTGAATGAGAGGTGTGCGAGCGGCGGCACGCACGAGTACCTGGCGTCCGACATTACTAGCGCTCGCGTGCTTGCTGCTCCATTACCAGGAGCTCTGACAGGCTTACGACCTGATACCCGCGGCTGCTCAATGCTGGCAGCACTCGTCGCAGCACCTCGGCGGTACGCGGCCCCCGTTCCGGCCCATCATGGAGAATAATGATGCCACCCGGACGGACGGTTTGCAGGATGTACCACGAGAGAAATCGCGGCAACGGAATTTGTGCGTCGAACGGGTAGACCGATCCAAGGACAGTGCGGTAACCACGCTCCGCCGCTACGCGCACCATTGTCTCATCGAACCAACCTGACGCCGCGTGATTAATGTGCGCGGCTGGCATCATGCAAGCGGAATCGTGTGTTCGAGCTGGGTTTCGACTTCCTGGGCCGCGCGGTGCAGACGGTCACGGCCGGGATGATCGTCCACCGTGATCAGCATGAACACCCGCCCGTAAGTCTGCCGCAAAGCTGATTCGGCCCGCTTCAACACAGGCATGACCTCGTTCCATTCCGCTTCGATCACCGTGCTCGCGCCATTGAGTTCGTAGTTCAGTCCGACATCGTCGATCTCCTGCACGACTGCGGTAACCGCGCTGGCAATCGAATCGCCTGCGCCGACCGGAACCACTGTCACTGCGAAAAGCGTGTCTGCCTCCGATTTCTTCCGGCCATCAGGCCGCGTTAGCCCTTCTTAGTGGCGAATAATCCTCCAAAAGGAGTGCGCAACAAAGCCCTGAATCACGATTTCCAGGGTCTCGGCCGGTCCTATCATGGCCGCCTCGATGACATGCCTTTGCGCTGCACCGATTGGATCGAGGCCGACACGAAGGCTGAACGATCCTACTGCAAGCTGGGTGACGTTGAAGGTGCGGTCCGTTCCGGTTTGCACGGTGCCCAATCGGAACCAGGAGCCATCGCGAACAACGTACACGTTCATTTCGAGCGAGTTTTCGTTGACTACATGCAAATACATTGGCGCTGCGGGCGCGGGCATCGCCGATTCCCGCTGCTGTTGCCTGGTGCAACCCGCGCTGGCTCCAATCAGTAACGTGAAAACGCAGAGCAGGTGTGCGCGGCCATGAGTGGTCATGTTGCCCTCCCGGTCTGCACCAGGTTACAGGGCGGACCTGGTTCCGACTGTCAGCCGACCCCACCGCGATTGTCAGGAAATGGATGATTTTCGTCGTGCCATTTTTCACCCCAACCCAAGATCCAGCGCGGTCATCAAGGCAAAACCAACGATGGCCGCGGATGTGGCGAGATCGGTCCTGCCGTTGCGCTGCGCCTCCGGAATCAGCTCCTCAATGACCACGAAGATCATGGCCCCGGCGGCAAAGGACAGAGCGTAGGGCAGAATGGTGTGCATAACCAGAACGGCAGCCGCGCCAATGACGGCAGCCACGGGTTCGACAGCTGCGGAGAGCTGGCCATACCACAGGCTCCGAGCACGTGACATCCCGGCTTGTCGGAGCGGGAGTGCAACCGCCAGTCCCTCCGGCAGGTTCTGCAATCCGATGCCGATGGTCAGCGCAATCGCGCCGGCGTAGAGGGCAGCACTGCCGTCGATCGCGGCAGCGCCAAAGGCCACACCGAGCGCCAATCCTTCGGGAATGTTGTGCAGCGTGATGGCCAGCATGATCAACGTGGCACGTTCCCAGCTCGTACGCGGCCCTTCCGCGCTTTCCAACGGCAAGTCCGGGTGTAAATGCGGCAGCAGGCTATCCGCGATGCGCAGGAATGCCGCGCCCAGGACGAACCCGCCGGCCACGGGAATCCAGGCTGGTGTGCCCTGGGCTTCGGCCATGACTACGGCGGGCGCAAGCAGCGACCAGAAGCTGGCGGCGATCATGATGCCGGCGGCAAAACCGAGCATGGCGTCCAGCGTACCACGCGGCAATCGCCGGGTGCCCAGAACCAGTGCTGCACCGATAGCCGTTATCGCCCAGGTGAAGACACCAGCCAGCAATGCCTGTAATCGCGGATCCAGATGTCGCACCGACTCGGTCCAGTCCACACCGTGCTCCAGTTAGTTCTCTTGGATCGTAGTCGGTCGCAATCGAGAAGTCATGGACATCGGCTGGTTTCCGGTCAGGCGGAAGCATCCTGAAAAATCAGCCGATGCCTGACACGGCTGGCGTACCTGGCTGACGCCATCACGTGCCGGCACAGGTAATTTCGCCCAGGTGAGATCCATTACGAGGAGAATGATCATGACCACGCAGATTCCCGAGCACGATTGGGCACACGAGCTCCAGAACTTCACGAACCGGAACGCCGGCCGTAAAACCGTCATCGAGGAATTGGCTGAGTCGCTTGGCGCCCAGGAAGAAGAGCGAGGCGGCCTGCTGCGGGGCGTCGCCTACGATCGGCGGGATCATCGCATTGCGATCATGGTGGGTGATATCGAGGGGACGGACCGCCACCTCACGCACACGGTTTCGGCGGACAGCATCATCGAGCTCCTGACCGACCCGCGCGGTCGCGACTCGGCCCTCCGGATCCAACGTCCGGATGGTCAGACTATTCTTCGTTTCGATTAGCGATGAACGCCCGATTGCTGAATGCAGAGTCCAACCGCGGCGTTGACGAGCGGGACGATTGCCCGCTCGTCCTGGATGTCATTACGACACCCGCACCGGGGCTTCGATCGTGAGCTCGTTCTCGACTCGAGTAACACCGGGCGCGGACCAGGCGGCAGCTTCCGCCTGCGCTCGCGCAGTCCAGGAGGACACGGTGCCGCTCAGCATGACCCGGTCGTCGAGAACCGCGACAGTGACATGGCCAGCGTCGATCTGCGCGTTGCGTTTGTAAGCTGCTTCGATCCGATGCTTGATGTGCCCCTGGTCAACCCTTGGCTCGAGCGAGATCAGATTGATTACGCCTTTGACGCCGTGCAGCAGCCACATCGCTTTCTCGGCGGCCCGCCTCTGGTAGTTCCACGGTACTTCACCAGCCAGCGTAATCCAGCCATTTTCTACCCTTACGGTAACGCCATTCCTGGGCACCGCAACGTTGAAGTGCAGCGCATCAGCGGCGGCTTTGGCAATGCGTTCATCCGCGATCAGCGAGTCCGGGAGCAGCTTGACGGCGAGTTCGTCGGCAATCGCCCGCACGCCCGCGACTCGCAACGCGGCCATTTCAGCGGCGAGTTTTTCAGCAAATGAGCCAACCGAGCCAGCCAGGGTCACGATGCCGCCATCGCTGACCGTTACGGCAATGTGAGAGGAGTCTACTTGGGGATCCCAGGCCAACTCCTCCACTACATCTCTTTGCAGCAGTTCCGTGTTTTTCATGTTTTCCTCCTGGTAAGGGGAGCGTTAGCCGCAACAGTTGTACATCCAGCTCCCGGTTCGTCTGCTGGTCAAGACTGCGCTCGGGCGCAGTGACGGAGTAGAGTCGGGTTGCTTATTCGACGTAGTCCAACCCGCTCGACGAATCAGCCGATTCCCGACACGGCTCGCGCACTTTTGCTGATCGTTTCGATTTTCCTGCCACATTAGTCTCCAGTAGATCGAGGCGTCCCGAGTAGAAATAGAGGATGGTATGAATCCGACCACTGAGTCCACAGTCCCTGGAATCCCGGCCGCTGCTCCCGGGGTTACGCTGGTGCGCCGCCTGACTGATGTGGCGCGCGAAGATCTGATGTCTGTGGGAGGTAAGGCGGCCAATCTCGGCGAGATGCTGCACGCCGGGATTCCGATTCCCGCGGGTTTTGTGATAACGACGGCTGCATTCGAGCAGGCGATAGCGGGCGCGCCTGCGGCAGCGATTGCTGAAGAGCTGAGTCATCTCGATGTCAACGATACTGCGGCATTGAATGCAGCAGCTGACCGGCTGCACAAGCTGGTGGATGGTATTGAGCTGCCGGAAGCGGTGCGTACCGCCGTGCTGGCGGCCTATCAGGAGCTGGATCCGGCCGGAGCGCTGGTTGCGGTGCGATCGTCGGCTACGGCGGAGGACACGCCACAGTTCTCGTTTGCGGGCATGTTCGAGACCTTTCTGAACGTCCGTGCTGAGAACGAGTTGATCGACGCGGTACGGCGCTGCTGGGCGTCCACGTTTGGTGCGCGCGTGTTGTTCTATCGAGTGACTCGCGGCATGCCGGCCGAGATGCCGGTTGCCGTGATCGTTCAAAAGATGGTCAGGTCGGAGAAATCGGGCGTGCTGTTCACTGCGGATCCGGCCACACACGATCGGTCGCGCATCGTCATCGAAGCCGCCTGGGGATTGGGCGAGGTCGTGGTCGGCGGGCAGGTCACGCCTGACCACTACGTCCTGGACAAGGCTGCTGGCGCGGTGCTCGAAGAGACGATCGGCGCCAAAGAGTTCATGCTCACGCAGGACCCGGTAACGCGTTCGACCAAACGCGTTGAACTGGCCGCGGACCCGCGCGGTACCGCACGAGTCCTGACCACCGAAGAGTTGAAGGGTCTGGTCGATCTCGCCAACCAGATCGAGCAGCACTACAAGGTTGCGCAGGACATCGAGTTCGCGATTGAAGCAAACCAGACCTACATCACCCAGTCACGTCCAATCACGACGCTGCGGCATTCGGGTCCGGCCAGCGAAGCGCAGGCGCCCGCGCCGCTGTTGCGGGGTCTCGGGGCGAGTCCCGGCATCGTCACGGGTGCAGTACGTGTACTCCGCTCACCAGCAGAAGGATCAAAGCTGCGAGACCATGAGATCCTGGTCGCGCCGATGACTTCACCGGACTGGGTGCCAATCATGCGGCGCGCCGGCGCGATCGTAACGGATTCCGGAGGTATGACCTCACATGCCGCGATCGTCGCGCGCGAACTCGGACTGCCTTGCATAGTGGGCACGCGTACGGCAACCCGCGCGCTGCACGACGGCATGCAGGTGACGCTGAACGGGACCGACGGCACCATTTCGACGGCGGGCGGCATTGCAGCAGCGGACACCAAGGAGCGGGAAAGCGCGCCGGCCGGTGCACCAGTCATTACCGCTACGCGTCTGTATGTGAACCTGGCCGATCCGGAGCGAGCCGTTGAGGTCGCAGGTCGGACAATCGATGGCGTTGGCCTTCTGCGCGCCGAGTTCATGATGCTGAATGCACTGGACCGGACCCATCCACGCCGGTTCATCTGGGAAGGCCGGCAGGACGAGTTCGTTCAGCGGATGACCGATCAGTTGCGCGTTTTCGGGCGCGCGTTCCAGCCACGGCCCGTGATCTATCGGGCGATGGATTTCCGCACGAATGAATTCCGTGGCCTGGCCGGCGGTGATGAGTTCGAGTTGCAGGAAGCCAATCCGATGATCGGGTACCGCGGCTGTTGCCGTTATGTGCGTGAGCCCGATCTCTTCAGGCTCGAGCTCAAAGCTCTGCATGCCGCTCGAGTCGATCACCCAAACCTCCAGCTCATGATTCCGTTTGTGCGGAACGGGATCGAATTTGCCGCCTGCAAGCGCATCATCGATGAGTCGGAACTCGGGGGTGACGCTTCGCTGCAGCTGTGGATCATGGCCGAGGTGCCATCGGTGTTGTACTGGCTGCCCGAGTATGCGCGGCTTGGTGCCACCGGCGTATCGATCGGCTCGAACGATTTGACTCAGCTGGTACTGGGCGTGGATCGCGACAGCGAGGTTTTGGGACGGGACTACAATGAACGCGATCCTGCGGTGCTGGACGCGATTCGCCGCATCATCAAGGAAAGCCATCGACTTGGCCTGACCTGCTCGATCTGCGGCCAGGCACCGTCAACCTACCCGGAATACGCCGAGCAACTGGTGCGCTGGGGCATCGATTCCATCTCGGTCAATCCGGATGCAATTGAGGCCGCACGGCTTCAAATCGCCCAGGCCGAACAACGCATCCTGCTGGATGCAGCGCGCAATGCAAACCGCACTTGACGTTCGGGCCACGGTTGCGCTCGGGCTCACCGCAGCCGCACTGGCGGGCGGGCTGCTGCTGCGCAGCTGGCTCTGGCTGGCGTTCGGCGCGGGTCTGCTAACTCAGTTTGCCGTGTTGTTGCTGGTCGGACGGATGCGACGTCGCTGGCCACACAGCACGGTGGCTCTCGCCCAGCTCAGCCGCGATCTGCTGCGCTCCCTGCCGCGCAGCCATCAGAACAACGAGACCTGGCTGTTAGTGCAGCATGTCAGTGCTGCACTCGGACAAACCCAGGTCTCTATCGCGCTTCTGGATGAGCACGACCATCTCTTTCGCGAGCAGGCCTCCACCCGCTTCAGCGAGGAGCACTTTGTAACCTCGCGCGAGGCGTTGAGCTGCTGGTCTGAACGGATGGAGAGTGCGAGCTGGTTCAGGCGGGACCTGGAGGAATCGCCCGCGCTGCAGCGAGCACTCGATGCCGTTGATGTCGACAGTGTTCTGCCCATCAATGTCGAGGGCCGGACCATCGGGCTGCTTCTATTCGGTCCTCTGCAGGTTCCGCTGAGCGCAACCGGCCGCGCTTTTCTCGATGATGTCGGCCGAGAAACCGGCGCTTTGCTGCAAAGCATACGGTTGCGTGAGCTGGCCGCGAATGACCCGCTCACCGGGCTGCCTCGCCGTCATGTTGCCGAAGAACGGATCGCATACGAGGCGGAACGGTCACTGCGCACGGGCGCCACTTTTGGTCTGATCATGGTCGACATCGATCACTTCAAGAATGTGAATGATGAATTCGGCCATTCCGTAGGCGACGCGGTGTTGCGGCAGGTTGCACAGCTGCTGGTCGGCAATTCGAGAGGCATCGACCTGGTGAGCCGGTGGGGCGGCGAGGAGTTCATGATTATGCTGCCGGAGACCAACCTCTCCGGCGTGGCCACCGCCGCGGAAAAGCTCAGGACGGCAGTCGAGTCGACGCCGATCGAGCGCAGCGGTAACCGGATCGCGCTGACGGTCAGCCTGGGTGTTGCGCAGATCGATGCCGGTTCCGATCCGGATCCCGAGGCAGCCGTAGCGCGGGTGGACCGTGCTCTGTATCGGGCCAAACGCGGCGGCCGCAATCGCGTGGAGTGCGATCGAGTATCCAGCGCTGCGCTGAAAGTTGCCGAAGTAGGCTAGCGTCAGATTGCTGAGGGCTCCGTCGGCGCACTGAGCGTGAGATCTAGCGACCTGAAATTCGGCGGAAACCGAGCACTGTTTCCGCGCCATCACGTCGCAGGATGCGCAACCCCTGGTCAGCTCCATCTCGGTCCGAAACCAGCCCTACGAACAGAACGTCGCCGATCGTGTGTGTGAGATGGCGACCGACTTCGGAGCGGTCACCCAGCATGATGTCAATTCGATCGTCCCGGCGATCGTAGCTGACGCCACGCAAGGGATAATCTCTCTCGACATCAACCGGGCCTATTTCCCGGTCAAACTCTTCGAGCAATGTGATGCGACCGGCATTTCGGGTCGTGAACGACTGCAGCTCGGCTGCCCAGTTAATACGCGGAATCTGTTGCGTCATTGTGGTGCTCCTGGTTTTGGCGGGTCGTGGAGTCGTAACCGCTCGGTTGCGGTTCGTGCTGTCTGCAATCGTATGGCTGGCAACTGCCTGAATCCGTAGGGATTTCCCTGATTCTATGTCGGGTTGGCGTGAACCGGCGCAGGGCTCATGGCTGAAGGGATTTCGACTACAAAAAATCAGCCACCACCCGGTTTCTTTGCCGGCAGTGCAACCCGCAGGTTGATGCTTGAATCAAGGCCGTTCCTTTAGGTGGCGCACTGAGGCATTCTACATGACGACCGCCACGACGATGACTACCGCGCGCGTGCTCCTGATCAAGGACGCCAGCAGAGGTCGGCACGCCATCAAACAAGTGCTCGAGTCCGAAGGTTACATGACTGATGTTGCGGAATCAGTGCGAGCCGCGCTTAGAGCATTTGGTTACCTCGCTCAGCCGTTCGAGGCCGCCGAGTTGATCGCTCTGGTGCGCCGCGCCATCAACCGAAATGCCACGCATATCGCGCGCGCCGATAATGCAGTTTACAGGCGAATGACGGCGCCCGCGGGGTTGGTCGGGGATTCACCGCCCATGCGACAGCTGTATCAGCACATGCATTACGTTGCCGGCAGCCGTGCGAGTGTGCTGGTTACCGGGGAGACCGGTACGGGCAAAGAGCTGGTGGCCCGTGGTATTCACGAGCTCTCACCGCGGGCTGCCAAACCATTCGTACCGGTCAACTGTTCGGCCTGGCCGGAAACGTTGCTCGAATCCGAATTATTTGGACACGTGCGGGGCAGCTTTACCGGTGCCTTCGCCAATCGGCGTGGTGTCTTCGAGGAAGCGGACGGTGGAACCCTTTTCCTCGACGAGATTTCGACCATCCCGCCCAGCGTACAGGTCAAGCTGCTGCGCGTGTTACAGGAACGAGAGATTCGGCGGCTGGGTGCAGAGCGCTCACATTCGGTTGATTTCCGCTTGATCGCGGCCACCAATGTTGACCTGGCACATGAAATTGCTGCTGGGCGCTTCCGCGAGGATCTTTTTTACCGTCTGAATGTGTTTCCCATTCACGTGCCACCGTTGCGTGCGCGGAGAGGTGACATTCCCAAGCTCGTTGAGCATTTCTATCGGCAATTCGCAGGCGAGAACAACCTGCGAATGCGCCCGATTCCGACCGACACGATGACACGCCTGCAGGCAAACGAGTGGCCTGGCAATGTGCGCCAACTTCAGAACGTCATTGAGCGCATCGTAGTCATGCCGGCTGGTTACGAGGTTCCAGTCGCGCCGTCCGATGAGGCATCCGAGGGTGAGCGAGCCCTGCTCAAACGCGCGCACCAGCAGCATTGGAATTTGGCCAGACTCGAGCGCGAGTACATCCTGAAAGTCCTGCTCTTTACCGAAGGCCGACGGACCGTGACTGCCGAGATTCTCGGAGTCGATCGCCGGACCCTGTATTGCAAACTCAAAGAGTACGGCATCGACGATCCAAGCGAGGAGCAACGAGGCTAGCCCTTAACCGAAAGCCAGCATACCCGGACATGGTGACGATTTTTCATGACAGCGCGCGGTTCAGATTGAAAGGCACCGGTCTGATTCCGCAGACCGGCCGTTGAATGCGAGGAGTCAACCGGAGCCAGATATGAATCAGACCACCGTCCCGTACGCGATGGTACGCATAGTACCGCTTACGTTCGAGCAGGCCGATCGGGCGGTGCGCGACGCCCTGCAGCGGGAAGGTTTCGGCATCCTGACCGAAGCCGATGTCGCCGCAACGTTGACGAAGAAGCTGAACGTCGACATCGGCAGCTACGAGATCCTGGGCGCCTGTCTGCCTTCGCTCGCATATCAAGGGCTGCAGAGCGAGCCCGATCTTGGGCTGCTCCTGCCCTGCAATCTGGTCGTACGCACCGGCGATCGGGCTGGTGAGTGTGTGGTGGAAGCGCTGGATCCGGTCGTTCAGCTCGGTGTATCGCCGAACCAGGCGCTCCGGCCACTGGCCGAGCAGGTCCGCGAACGCATTGAGCGCGTCCTGGACGACGTCGCTTCGAAGAGTGAACGATTGAACGAGCCGTCACCAGGCAGTCGATCGACCATGCAGGCGGAAGCATGAAGGATTTCACCGACAAAGACACGCTGCTGTACGAATGCCATCACGAATCGCTGGCCCAGCGCCGACTCGCGCGGCTGCGCCTCCAGCCAAGGTTGTCCGTGAAGCGTTGTGCAGTGCTGTTGATATTTGCTCTCCTGGGTGGGGGTTGCGGCCACACGATCACCGAGCCGATAGCACCGCCGCAGCCATTCGACACGGCGCGCGTGCGCATCGTAGTTCCTGAAGTGTACGAGCTGGCCAATATCATTATCGCGCTCACGGACTACGGCCTACGGGACCCGTATCGCGTGCTCCAAACCACCGACTACTACCAGCGAATGCGTGCGGCCTTCTCACCCCACGTCGAGCACTCGTCGCTGAAGCAACTGCAGCTCGGCGGCGGCGACCCGCTGCGCCAGTATTACGAATTCCGCGAGAACAGCTTTTCCTATGTGTTCGACGGCGGGCAAGTCAGTCGTCAACGCGATTATGGCACGATCTGGAATCCGAATCGTTTTCGGGAACGCCTCGGCGCCGTGCAGAAGTTCGCGGATGCCTCGCCCTTCCGCGCGTTTTACCAGTCCAGTCAGCCGTACTACCGTGAGCTGATTGCGCGCTACCGTGAGCTCGTGCAGGTCGACTCGCTGGCGGACTGGCTGGAGCGCGAGTTCGCACCGCGCCGCTTCGATTTCTACACGGTCGTGCTCTCGCCGCTGGTCTACGCCAGCCACAGTTCGCAGACTGTGCGGACCGCGCACGGCACGGAGGCGCTCATGTTCGTCTCGGGCCCGGAGGTCACGAGCACAGGTGTGAGCGCGGGCGTCGGCCAGGCCATGTTGCAGCGCGTTCTCTTTACGGAAATCGATCACTCTTTCGTGAATCCCGTGACCGACCAGTACCGCACCGATGTGGAGCGAGCGTTCGGTCAGCGAGCGAAGTGGACCACCGATGCCTCCACGTTCTACCAGTCCCCGCTTGCCGTTTTCAACGAATACATGACCTGGGCCGTCTTCATCCTGTTCATTGATGGCCGGCTGAGCGCGGAGGATTTTGCGGAAGTGGTCCGTCGCACCGAATCGCAAATGGAGGGCTCTCGCCGGTTCCAGCGTTTCGGCGCGTTCAATCAGGAGCTGCTCGGGCTGTACCGTGGCCGAGCATCAGGGCAGCGTGTGCCCAATCTCTATCCCGCCATTATCGACTGGGCGGGGAGACAATAAGGGTGCCTCGCCCAGCATTGCCTTCATCAGATCGATTTCGGCTTGTTCATGCAATTACCGGCTAATGGGTTGAGGCGACCTGCCGCCAATGTTGTTCTCATGAGGTGTGATGAAACGCCGGCTCTCGCTACTGCTTCTGGCTTCGCTGGTGGGCGCGCAACTGTCGGCTGTCGCCTGTCCAGTCGCGCATCATACCGCACAGGATGAGGTGGACACCCCTGATCAACACGCATGACGCGGCCGGTCGTGAAGTACCCGACCAACCACCATCTCTCGCAGATCCTGGAGCGCTGGACCGTGAGCGGCGTCTGGCCAACGAACGCTGGAGTGTGGAGGCCGGAGTTTTCAACCCGACCGGAATGGCAGCGCGATGGCCCACCGGACAGCCGCGGCTTCTCCGCTACGACCATGATGCGGATCCGATCGGCGCGACCGGTTGGCTGATCGTGACCGCAGGCTACGGCGTCACGGCCACTGCGTTGCCGTTCAGTGCCCGGCCGCACGTGGAAGCGCAATTCAATCGCGTGCGTCCGGAACGCGGAGCCGTGGATCCGGTCGCCATGTTCGGCCGCAGCACGTTCTGGTCGCTCTCCGCCGGGTTCCGCCTGTTCCTGGGTGGTGACCCGATGCGTATGGGTCCTACGGCATCAACGATCCCACGACGGTGATGCACCGGATGCAGATGCAGCCGATGACAAGTGACGCGCAGCACAAGCATTGAAGGCTGGCCGCGGTCGGCGGCTTGATCAGCTTTCTCCGATGGATCATCGTTCACCTGCACGTCTCTCGCTGAGGAGGTCGTATGAGGAACTTGGCGCTGGTCGCCGCACTGCCTGGTCGGAATCGGCTTGCCCATGGCAGTCGCAGCGCAAAGCAAGGATGAGGCGGATGTGCGCGCGGTGGTCGCGGCATTCGGCAATCGGTGCGGAAAGCATGGTGCTGCTGCGTACGCCCGCTGGCTGGAAGATCCGCCACATTCATTGGTCCAGCCGCGCCCGGCGGCGACCGACCGGGTAAGTGGAACCGCTCATTAAGGACTCCCACACCGCTCACGCCATGGCGGGGCACGCGCACGGAACAACTGCAGACGCACACGCAGACCATGACCGGCACGCCGGCCACAGTGTCGCGATGTTCCGGCAACGGTTCTGGGTGGCCCTCGTTCTGACCATACCGACGCTGGTCTGGACTGACATGGTGCAGGACTGGGCAGGGTTCCGGCCGCCGGACATTCCGGGCGCGCAGTACCTGCCGCCGGTCTTCGGCTGCATCGTGTTTTTCTATGGTGGCTGGGTTTTCCTGCGCGGTGCCGCGACCGAACTGCGCGATCGGTTGCCCGGCATGATGACGCTCATCTCGCTGGCCATCACGGTTGCTTTCGTTTTCAGCCTGGCCGTGACCTTCGGCTATCCGGGCATGGCACTCTGGTGGGAGCTGGCCACTCTGGTCACGGTGATGCTGCTCGGTCACTGGATCGAGATGCGTTCGATCAACCAGGCGCGCGGCGCGCTCAAGGAACTGGCGAAACTGCTCCCCGACACTGCGCTCCGCTTGAAGGGCGAGCAGACCGAGGAGGTCCGCAGCTCTGATTTGCGGGAAGGCGACCTCGTATTGATTCGGCCCGGCTCGAGCATTCCGGCCGACGGCATCGTGCGGGCGGGCGGCAGCGCGGTCAACGAATCGATGATCACCGGCGAATCGAGGCCGGTCGACAAAAAAGAGGGCGAAACGGTCATTGCCGGCACCGTGAATGGCTCCGGTTCGCTGCGCGTCGAAGTGACCGGTACCGGTGAGAAAACGGCGCTTGCCGGCATCATGCGCCTGGTCGAACAGGCGCAGACATCGCGCTCGCGGGCGCAGGCGCTGGCCGACCGTGCCGCGCTTTACCTGACCATCATCGCCATCGCGTCCGGCGCGCTCACACTGGTGGTGTGGCTGCTGCTCGACGCGGAGCCGGCCTTCGCGATCGAACGGCTGGTGACCGTGCTGGTCATCGCCTGTCCGCATGCGCTGGGTCTGGCCGTGCCGCTGGTCATCGCCAACTCGACCACGCTGGGCGCACGCGGCGGGCTGCTGGTCCGTGACCGCCGCGGCCTGGAGGAGGCGCGCAATCTCACGACCATCGTATTCGACAAAACCGGTACCCTGACGCGCGGTGAGTTTCGCGTGGTGGAGACGGTGACGGTGCCGGAATTGTCACCGCGAGATGCGTTGATCCTGGCCGCCGCGCTCGAGCGGGATTCGGAACACTCGATCGCACAGGGCATCGTCAAGACCGCGCAGGAGCAAAAACTGGACATCCCATCGTCCAGCGGTTTCGAGGCGATTGCCGGGCATGGCGTCAAAGCATCCGTGCAGGGTCGTACGCTGCACGCCGGTGGTCCGGCTTTGCTCAAACGATTCGAGGCCACCGTCGATCCAAACCTGCAAAAGGCCGCGGCTGCCGCAGCTGACCGCGGACAGGCCGCGATCTATCTGATCGAAGGTCAGCGCGTGCTCGCCGTGTTTGCCGTCGCCGATGCCATCCGCGAGGAATCGCGCCAGGCCATTGCGGAGCTGCACCAGAGCGGCATTGAAGTGGTGATGATGACCGGTGATGCCTGGGCGGTCGCCAACGCAGTGGGCAAGGAGCTTGACATCGACACGATCCTCGCCGAAGTGCTGCCCCATCAGAAAGCGGATCAGATCAAGAAGCTGCAATCTCAGAACAAAAAGGTTGCCATGGTCGGCGACGGCGTGAACGACGCGCCGGCGCTGCTCACGGCCGATGTCGGCATCGCGATTGGTGCCGGCACCGATGTCGCCGTCGAGGCCGGTGATGTGGTCCTGGTGCGCAGCGACCCGCGCGATGTGCCGCGTATCCTTCGTCTCAGCCGCGCCACCTATCGCAAGATGGTGCAGAACCTGTGGTGGGCCGCCGGCTACAACATCGTCGCGATTCCGCTGGCCGCCGGCGTGGCGCAGCCCTGGGGCATCCTGCTGGCGCCTGCGCTCGGCGCCGTGTTCATGTCGCTGAGTACCGTCATCGTGGCCATCAACGCGCAGTTGTTGAAGCGCGCTACCATCTGAAGACCACGTATCGGCACACCATTCCGCGCCCCTTGACCGGGTTCACTATATTCCTATATCGTTGTATAGTTAAACTCGAAAAGGATGGAACATGATCGCATTGCCAAGCTTAATCCCGCCCGGCCAGCTGGAGGGTCTGCTCGCGGAGCTGCCCGACCTGCGAGTGCTGGACGTGCGGACACCGGGGGAATACGAGGGCGCGCATATCGTGGGTGCCTACAACGTGCCGCTGGACACACTGGGCGAGCATGCGCGCGAGATTCGGAGCCAGGTCACGGTTCCGGTCATACTGGTCTGTCAGTCCGGGAGCCGGGCGCGGCGGGCGGAGGACACGTTGAAAGCGGCCGGTATGCCGAACCTGCACGTGCTGGAGGGCGGCATGAACGCGTGGCTGGCGGCGGGGCACGCGGTCCGGCGCACGCGCGCGCGCATGTCGCTCGAGCGACAGGTTCGAATCGTAGCGGGAGCATTGGTGGCGGTCGGGGCGTTTCTGGCGCTGGGGCTGAACCCATGGTTTGCGGTGCTGCCTGCGCTGGTCGGCAGCGGTCTCGTGTTTTCGGGGGTCACGGACACTTGTACGCTCGGTCTGTTGCTGACGCGGCTTCCCTACAATCGGCCGGCGAGTTGTGATGTGGGTGCGATGGTCGCTGCACTGACGGCCGGACTCGGGCCCGTGCCGTTACAGCGAGAAGCGCGGCGGGTTGGCGGCGGCCAGGCGAGTTGCGCTTCGTGAACACGCTCCTGCTGGTGGCTGCTCTTGGATCGTTCGCCGGTTTGGTCATGGGTCTGCTGGGCGGCGGCGGCGCGCTGGTAACGGTGCCTGTCCTTGTGTACGTGCTCGGTTATGACGCCAGCGAGGCCGTGATTGGTGGCTTGATCGTGGTTGCGCTGTCGAGCAGCGTTGCGACGGTGTCGCACTGGCGGGCAGGTAATCTCGAGCTGCGTCGCGCTGTACCGTTCGCGGTTGCGGCCGCGGTCGCCGCGTACCTGTCAGCGCGCCTGGGCGCGCATCTGCCTGGAAATCTCCGCATGCTCATCTTCGCGGCAGTCGTGCTGGCCGCGGCAGTGGTCATGATGCGACCCGCGGCGGAACCATCAGCCCGTCCAGTTGCGCGGTCACGAGGCGTATTACCGGCAGCAGGCGCTGGAGTCGGGTTGTTGACCGGTCTGGTTGGAGTGGGTGGCGGGTTTCTAACGGTGCCAGTGCTGTCCACGGCGGGGGGCCTGCCCATGCGGTCGGCGATCGGGACGTCGGCGCTGATCATCGGGTTGAACTCGTTGACCGGGCTGTTCGGCTTTCTCGGCGAGACTTCGCTGGCGCGGCGCGACATCTTCTGGTTTGCCGCGCCCGCTGCAATGGCGGCGCTGCTCGGCACGCGGCTCATGCCGCGGATCCCGGTAACGGTGCTGCGCCGGCTGTTCGTGTTGCTGTTGGTCGCGGTTGAGTCCGTGGTCGTTTATGAAACCATTGTACGGAGTTGATTCAAATGATTCTGAAACGATTTTATGATGAGCAGCTGGCGCAGGCCAGCTATCTGATTGGCTGTGCCGCGACCGGCGAGGCGCTGGTGATCGATCCGAATCGCGACATCGAGCAGTACCTCGAGATGGCGAACGCGGAACGGCTGCGCATAACACATGTGAGCGAGACCCACATTCACGCGGATTTCGTATCCGGCGCGCGTGAACTGGCGGCCCGCACCGGCGCGCGCCTCTACCTGTCTGGTGAAGGCGGGCGTGATTGGCAGTATGCGTTCCGAAATGAGCCGAACGTGCAGGTCGTGCACGACGGCGATGGTTTCCGCATGGGCAACGTCGTGGTTGAGATCATGCACACGCCGGGTCACACGCCCGAGCATATCATCTTCTTCATCACGGACGGCGCAGCGGCGGATCAGCCGATCGGCGTGGTGACGGGTGATTTTGTGTTCGTAGGTGATGTCGGCCGTCCCGACCTGCTGGAGAAGGCGGCCCATGTAGCGGGCACGATGGAGGGCAGTGCCCGCGACCTGTTCCGCAGCCTTCAGAGGTTCAAGACGCAGCCTGACTATCTGCAGATCTGGCCCGGTCATGGTGCGGGCTCCGCCTGCGGCAAGGGATTGAGCTCGATTCCGCAAAGCACGGTTGGCTACGAGCGGAGGTTCAACTGGGCCTTTGCCATCGAGGAAGAAGCTGGATTCGTCGACCTCGTGCTGACCGGACAGCCGGAACCGCCTCGCTATTTCGGTGAGATGAAGCGAATCAACCGGGACGGGCCGCGCGTGCTGAACGCCAATGCTAAACCCGCGGCGCTCGGGCTGGCGGAACTCGATAAGCTGCTCGAACAGCAGGCGGTGATCGTGGATACGCGACGCGCCGGCGAGTTCGCCGCGCAGCACATCCCCGGGACCATCAACATTCCGCTGGATCGATCTTTCACGACCTGGGCGGGTTGGCTCCTGCCCTACGACGCCGACTTCTATCTGCTGATCGAAGCCGGCCAGCCGCACGCGATTGCTGACGCGGTCAAGGCTCTAGCGCGGATCGGACTCGATCGTGTGGGTGGCTATGTCACCGATGCAGTATTGAGCGCGTGGACGGAAAGCGGGCGCGAGCTGCAGAGCGTACCACAGATGCACGCTGCGGAGCTGGCAGCGCAGTTGGCGCGCGGGCGGGTTGCGGTGGTCGATGTGCGCGGGCGGACCGAGTGGGAAGCGGGTCATTTGCCCGGCGTGCTCAACATTCCGCTGGGCTACCTGGTCGACCACATTGGCGAATTGGCGCAGGATCGACCGCTTGTGCTGCTGTGCCAGGCGGGTGGTCGCTCTGCGATCGCGGCCAGCCTGCTGCAGGCGCGCGGAATGTCGCGGGTGGTGAACCTGGTAGGCGGTTTCGCGGAGTGGCAACGTACCGGGCACGAGATCGAGCAAACCAACAGCGCACTGGTAACGGTCTGAATGGCAAAACTTTCGCCTGCATTGGTCGAGGTCGTGGCGGAACGCTTCAAGGCGTTGGGTGAGCCCGCTCGCCTTCGCATTCTCACTGCGTTGCGCGAAGGCGAGCGCACGGTCTCGGAGATCATGAACGCGACCGGACTCTCCCAGGCCAATGCCTCGAAGCACCTGCAGCTGCTGCATTCGCTCGGCTTCGTGGCCCGCCGCAAGGAGGGCCTGCACGTCTATTATGCGCTGGCCGGCCGCGATATCTTTCGTCTCTGTGACATCATGTGCGGCCGGCTCGAGCAAGAGACCACGGCCCGCCGAAAGCTGATGTCGCGCGCGTAGCTGATTAAGTGCCTTTCATCACCATGGTCGTCGCGATCGACGCATAGCTATCGGTCAACAGATCCGACTCAACCTGGACTTGCCATGGATACACGTTTGTTCAGCGATCGCAGCATCTGGACGATGATTCACGGTGTCGTCCTGGGTGGCGGCGCGCTGATGGCGTTGGCCGCTGCGCTGTTCTCGCTGCGCGCCATGCGAACTGCGGATCTCTAGAGTGTCGCTGCGCAGGATCAGGCGCGATACCTGGGATGGCTGGTCGTGTTTGCCGCGGCCGCGCTCTGGGTGACCGTGCTCATCGGCACCTATGTCAACTTCCCGCCGTACCGCGCCACGCCCCCCGACGGGCTTACCGATCTCAGCCAGTATCCGAGATCGCTGATTCAGTCGAATCCTGAGACTGTGTGGCTCCACTCGTTCGCGATGGAGATCAAGGAGCATGTTCCGTGGATCGCCGCGATGCTGGCGACGGCAGCCGCCTTCGTCGCCAGGCGTTACCGAGCGAAGCTTCTGACCGATACGCGGTTGAACGGCATGGCCACAACGCTGCTGGCGATCTGTTTCATGCTTGCCTCCATCGTAGGGCTCCTTGGCATTTTCATTAACAAGATTGCTCCCCTCGAATAGTCGGAGAGAGCGCGGACATGGCAACCAAGATTGACCAGCATGAGCAAATCGCGAATGGCGCGGCGCTGGCTTCGTTTCTGGCCGCGGGGATCGGCGCCTTCGCGATGGGGTTCTTCGTGATCATCAACGAGGCTGGGCTGTTCGCCGCGCCAGCGTTGTACGGGCCTGCGGGCGGAGTATCGGGTCGCACGACGTTCGCCGCAGTGACCTGGTTGATTGTGTGGGCGGTGTTGCACCGAAGCTGGAAGGACCGTCAGTTCGAGTCGAATCGGGTGTTTGCGGCCACGTTGCGGCTGACAGCACTGGGTATTGTTCTCTGCTTCCCGCCGGTCTGGCGGATCTTCGCATAACTCGCGGGCACACGCGGCGCGACACCACTCTCGAAGAGCCTGGCAGTTCACGGTGCCGCCCACCCGCCCGAAAAGACCACGGTACCGTCCTCGCACTCGACATGCACGCTCGCCGCGCCGAGGATGGGTCCCGCGCGCGAGTAGCGCCGCAGCCGAGGCCGAATTGTGCGACCGTACGGGTGGTGAGATCAAGCCGGCCCGACACCTCCAGCTTTGATGCCTCGAGTTGTCGGGAGGAAATCACCGGTAATGCCGAGCGCCGCGTCCGTTTTCCGGATCGAGGCCAGAGCATCGCGCTCGATACCGCTCAGCGCCCGGATGCAATCCACCGTCTCCGGGATGACGATCGATTCGTTATGCACCTGGAAGGTGAGATACAACTCGCGTCCGTCGGAAGCCAGAGCATCCTCCCAGACTGCGACCTCCCAGAGTTCGCCGCGCGGGCGGCCGAGGTCGCGCATGAGCTCGATCACGGAGTTGAGCGCGACCAGTCCCTGATCCGCCCGCACGAATGCAATACGGGGCTCGGCGGCGAGAGCGTTCTTCAGCTCTTCGAGCGTTACGGGTTTCGTGGTCTCGACCATGGCGAAATGGATATGGCTGAGGTTGTACGGTCCGGCGCCTGCGAGCGTTGTGATATCGAGATCCGGCATCACGGTTTGCGCATCGGGACCTTGATGGCTCGGCACCGTGGTCTCCGGCACCACGGTGTTGATCATGCCGGTCTGGTGTGACTCCCACGGATCGGTCGCTCTACGGAGTAACACGGCTCGCACGCGTTTGACCCAGCCGCGAGTGTGCAGAGCGTGCGCCACCCGGCAGAGCGCCGTTGTGTTGCAGGAGACCACGCGCGCCGTATCCCGGCCAATGGCGGCAGCGTAGTTGACTTGCGCCACGAAGGAGTAGCCGGCCACGTCGTGTTTTTCGCCGCCCTGCCATACCGATTTGACACCGGCCAACGCGTATGCCTCGCGGTTGCGCGCGCCCACGCGCTTGGGTGTACAATCCACCACGACATCGACCTGGCCCAGGAGGTCCTGAAGCGATCCCTGAACAGGAATGCCAGCGGTTTCCAGCTCGGGCCGCTTCGCTGGATCAGCGGCAAAAACCGGAATCCCCTTTTGAATGGCCACGCGAATGCGGTAGTCGCTGACCACGTCGGCAACTCCGATCAACTCCATGTCGTCCTGTAACACGACCGCATCGGCTACGCGTTTACCGATCACGCCATAACCGTTCACTCCGACCCGCACCTTGCCTTGTCCCATGAATGTCCTCCCCGATTATTGTCGGTGCAGCACTCGCGTTCCAACCCTCTGCCCGCCGTGCGCTGGACAACTACGTTCGTTGTGTTGCTTATCAGCCTGGCCCTGCTCGGGACGGCGCTTCCGACACCGCGTGGTCTGACTGCGGGGTGAGGACGCGGGCAGACTCTCCATGTTCCTGTTTCTGATACCGGTGCTTGGACTCGGACTCGGCATGGCCGGGGAGCGGGCCAGTTTGCTGCAGGCTGCGGGTGTCCTGACCATCCTCCTCGGCCTCCTCGCAGTAATACGCGAGAAGGCCCGAGTACCGCGAACGGTCGAATGATACCGATGGACGTGCAACACCGCGATTATCGCGTCGTAGTTTGCTGCTGCATCATGCGCCGGTGCATGTCCATGAGGCGCGTCATCCGCGCGTGTTGCGCCTGCATGGCGCTGGACATCGTGCCCGCGGCCATCCCGGACATGGCCGCCATATCCTGGTGCACCGAGTCCATCAACGCCGACCAGCCCGCGTCCAATGGCATCTTCATGCCCTCCATCTCCTTCTTCATCTGCGCGAGCATTTGATCCGCCATCTGCCGATGCATGGGCATCAGCGCGTGGACGCTGTCCGCGCCCGCTGTCTCCATCATCTTCATGGCCTGCTGCATTTGCTCCATCATCACGCCACTGCCGACGGCTCGTGTTGGCATTCCTTGCATGGGCATCCCGGTCGTATCGGCTTCGGCCGCGGGCGCTGCGCGGTCGCCAGCCGATTCATCCTTCGCATTATTACAGCCCACGAGCAATGTCATCACGAGCAAATACTTGATGTATCGCATGAGAACCCCTTTCCCTGGATCAGAGTTGTGTAAGGTCCATCAGCCGTCACCGCGTTCCGCTTTTGCCAGCATCATGAGGAATCCGAACGCTGGATCCTTGGACTCCGCCTGCCGCATCACCTCCCAGTGCTCTTCGATATAGGAACGGAGAAATTTCACTACATGGCCGAGCGAAATTACCAGGTGGCGCGACGTGTCCGCATCCGCGGTGACCGATGCGAAGACGGCGGTTCGGATGTGATGACCGTCTGGCAGGACCGCGTGTCCGTCCCGGAGCAGTGACTTCGCGATACGCGGAACATCCGCACGCGGGCAGCAGCCGAACGTGACCAGCACTGTACGAAGCACGCCAGGATCGCTGGCCGCATCGTTCAGCACGGCGCGGCCCTCCTTGACCTCGCCCACCAGCATGTCGGGTTGATCGGCCTGGACGTTCAACGCCTTGTCCACGACCATGTGCTCTTCGTCACCGCTGCGGCCGCGGCCGGGAACAAGGCGGCCGGCGCGGGGAAAGCGAAAGGCCAGCACATCGAGGTCGGTCGCAGTGCGATATCTTCCATCCCGACCCATTGCGATGACCGGATGCTCCGTCACCGTGAAGTAGCCGTTCAGGCGCAGATAGGCCTGCACCAGACCAACCGCGTTATCCATTGAGTTGCCTCGCTGCAACAGGAGGAATGGCGCGTGTGCGCAGGGTCGGCCACTCGGGACCAGCCGCGTGTTCCACAAGCGACCGCCTGCCCTCTTCGGTTTTTCCGCGTATTGCATTCAAACCAGCCGCCCTATCACGTACACAG